>JAFUBQ010000008.1 GCA_017460085.1 Alphaproteobacteria bacterium | reverse complement strand
GAACGACTGACCGTAGTTCTGGAGCTAGAGGAAAGAAAAATTCCTAAAACGGCATTTTTCTGACGACAGGCGAAGGTTGCTTTTGAGCCAGCTAGCGCAAGCGACGCGCAGCGAAAAACATGCAACCAAGTGCCCGAAGCGCAGTTGTTGAGCGATAAATTCGCGAAACATACGGAGCAAGAAGAGGAAAGAAAAATTCCTAAAACGGCATTTTTCTGACGACAGGCGAAGGTTGCTTTTGAGCCAGCTAGCGCAAGCGACGCGCAGCGAAAAACATGCAACCGAGTGCCCGAAGATAAAATTTTCTACTGAAAAAATAAAGAAATAAAATTTTATCAAGACGATCCTCCTTATCTCCACCATTAAAAGCAAAAAAGCGAGGTTTGCCCTCGTTTTTTTGTTTTTAACAAAACATGCTAGAAATTATACTCTGTTTAACAATATGTATGCATTGAACTTAAATTATTCATTAAAACAAAATACGGAACAGAATTTCGTTTTTATAAAAAAAATACATAACCAAACTAAAAGAAGGTTATGCATTTTTATTGAGCGAAATTTATTTATTTTACAAAAAATAATTGCGTAAATATTCGGCCAAATCTGCCGTATTAACACGAATTTGCTCCATTGTATCACGGTCACGAATGGTCACGCTTTCCGGCTGTTGCTCAATGGTTTCAAAATCTACCGTTAAGCAAAGCGGTGTCCCAACTTCATCATGCCGGCGATATGCCTTACCAATATTGCCCGTATTTTCAAGCGCCACCCTACCGATGCCGAGTTTCATCAATTTTGCTTTCAGCTCATGGCATTTTGCCATAATCTGCTCATTGTTTTTCTTCAGCGGAATAATCGCCACCTTAATCGGCGCCAAATGCTTTTTCAGTTTCAGCACAATACGGCTGTTCCCCTCGCCTAAATCTTCTTCGGTATAAGCCTCTGTTAACACTGCCAAAACCCCGCGGTCAACACCCATAGACGGTTCAACCACAAACGGAATTACCCATTTGCCGTTTTCATCTTGAATGCATAATTTTGTGGTTGATTCTTTGTTTTCGTGACAATGTGCTTCCAGCGAAAATTCTTCTTGATTTTTGGTATGATTCCCTAAATCATAGTCACGGCGATTAGCAATTCCTTCAAGTTCTTCCATGCCGTGCGGAAATTGATATTCAATATCATAGCAAGCCTTGGCATAATGCGCCAAATCATCATCAGGCGTTTTATATATATTAATATGTTCAAGTTTCAAGCCTTGGTCTTGCCACCACTGAACACGCGCTTCTTTCCACTTTTCGTGCCAATCAATATCTGTCCCCGGCATCACAAAAAATTCTAATTCAGCCTGCTCAAATTCACGCACACGAAAAATAAAATTACGCGGTGTAATTTCGTTGCGGAAAGATTTCCCGATTTGGGCAATACCAAACGGCAACTTGCGCGAAGTAGAATCGACTACATTCTTAAATTGAGTAAAAATAGCCTGTGCGGTTTCCGGACGTAAATAAGCTATATTTTCATCGCTTTCCACCGGTCCTACTTGAGTTTTAAACATCAAATTAAACGGACGCGGCTCTGTTAAATCTGTTGAGCCGCAATTAGGGCACTTACCGCCGATTTGGTCGGCTCTGAAACGTCCTTTGCACTTTTTGCAATCTACCATCGGGTCAGAAAATGTATCTTCATGCCCCGAATATTTCAAAACTTTGCGGTTCGTCAAAATAGCCGAATCTAATCCTTCAACATCATCACGCTCATAAACCATGGCGCGCCACCATGCGGCTTTGAGATTATTTTTCAGTTCCACCCCAAGCGGACCATAGTCATAAACTCCTTGCATACCACCGTAAATATCGGCATTTTGAAAAATAAATCCTCTTCTTTTGCATAAAGAAACCAATTGTTCCATTGAGGTTGCAACCATATTTTTAATCCTTTAATTTTAATGTTGACTAAATTTTAATGAGTTTGTTGTATCTTATCTTATCGAAAAATGCAAGAGGTATTAACATGAAAAGAACAAAAGTGGCATTTGTATATGATTTTGATGAAACTCTAAGTACAACATATATGCAGGACTATTTTCTTATTCCGGAATTAGGAATGAAACCTGATGATTTTTGGCACGAGGCTAATGCTTGGTCAGCTAAAAACGGCGTTGATCAGGTTACCGGCAGTATGTATTATTTTAAAATGATGGCTGAACGAAAAGGGCTGTGCCTTACCAAAGAAAATTTAGCCAGTTGCGGTGCTTTTGTGGTGTTTTTCAAGGGAGTCGAAGATTGGTTTACACGCATTAACAAATATGGGCGCTACTTAGATTTAGATATTGAGCATTATATTGTTTCTTCCGGCTATGAAGAAATTATTGAAGGTTGCGCAATTCGTCCGTTTTTCAAAGAGGTTTACGGCTGTGCTTTTGCTTATGGTGAAGACGGGGTTCCGGTTTGGCCGGCTCGTGCTGTTAATTATTCAGGTAAAGTTCAATATTTATCTAAAATCAATAAAGGTTTAGGAAAATATGATGACAAGGCAGTTAATGAATATACCCCAGATGATAAGCGCCGAATTCCATACTCGCGCATTATCTATTTTGGCGATGGTTCAACCGACATTCCGTCAATGAAAATGGTAAAAAATCATGGCGGCACTGCCATTGCCGTTTATAAACCGCATTCAGGGGCTAAAAACAAAGCAATAAAACTTTTGCAAGATAATCGCGTAAACTTTGCATTGGCTGCCGATTATCGTGAAGGCAAAGAAATTGATTGCGTCATTAAAACAATTTTGAACAAAATTGCAACTGAGCGTGATTTAGATATTTTAAAACAACGAGAAGATAAAAAAAAGCAAAACACTAAATGTCCAATTTAACAGAATATATTAAATGAAAAAATTAATATAAATTTATAGGAGATAATTATATGACTACCTTAGCAACAAAAGTATTGGGAATAGATTTTGAAAATCCGTTTATTTTAGCCTCGGCACCGCCAACAGCTAAAATTGAGAGTATTGATAAAGCATTTTCACTTGGCTGGGGCGGTGCAGTTCTTAAGACAATTACGCCAGACAATTTAGAAATGATTGAAGCATCGCAAAGATATGCTACATGGAAAGTGGGTAATAAAATTTGCGGTTTTGAAAATATAGAGCTTTTGAGCCATTTAACTATTCAGCAATGGCTTGACGGCATTAAATATTTGAAACAAAAACATCCAACAAAGGTGCAAATTGCCAGCATTATGGCGCCGGTTGTTAAGGAAGAATGGCAAAATTTGGTTAAAACATTCAATAATTCCGAAGTTGATGCGTTTGAGTTGAATTTTTCGTGCCCGCACGGTATGCCGGAAAAAGGTATCGGTATGGCAATAGGGACCAGTGCCGAAATATCTTCCATGATTACCAAATGGGTGATGGAAGTAGCTAAAAAGCCGGTTTTTGTTAAGCTTTCGCCAAACGTAACTAACATTGCCGAAATTGCAAGAGCAGTTGAAAAAGCCGGTGCTAATGGTTTTTCTGCTATTAATACTGTGCAATCACTGATGGGAGTAGATTTGGAGACGTTTGAACCAATGCCAAACGTGAACGGAAAAACTACATTCGGTGGCTATTCGGGCATTTCAGTTAAACCGATAGGTCTGCGTTGCGTGGCGCAAATTCGTCAAAACAGCAACCTGCCGATTTTAGGTATCGGTGGCATTGCAAATTGGCATGATGCCGCTGAATATATGACAGTTGGTGCAGATATTGTTCAAGTTTGCACAGAGGTTATGGTTAATGGGTATGCTGTTATCGGGGCCATGAAACAAGGTTTGCTGAATTATTTGGAAAGCAAAGGATTTAATTCTCCGTCTGATTTAAAAAACAGAGCTATTGCTAATTTATCTGCGCACGAAAAATTACCGAAATCAACACAAGTTTATCCACATATTGATGATGTGCTGTGCATAAAATGCGGCAAATGCGTAACAATTTGCAATGAATCGGAGCATAGCGCATTGAGTTTGCTGAACGGACATGTAATAGTTAGCCACGAGGCTTGTGTCGGCTGCTCTTTATGCTCTCACATTTGCCCGAAATCGGCAATTGTTATGAAATGATATGTAACAAGCTCGTATTTGAGATACTATTCTTTACCTTATTTCTGGTGATAAACTCTCCGCAACATTTACAACAAAACCCTGCTAAAAGCGGGGCGTTGTATATGGCGGAGAGACAGGGATTGGCTTCGCCGCTTCGTCGGACATCGGCTTCGCCGACCGCCATACTCCCGTCTGGCTTGACCTCCTTGTCGTCTTGATAAAATTTTATTTTTTAATTTTGAACTATTTTGCAAAAAAACTTTCACTCACTTCGGTGGTGAATCAATTTTACCGAAAATAAACACACAAATCGACAAGCTAGGCTTTACACTCTCTTTTGAGTGGTCTAGCTATGGATTTTTGCGTTGCTTGCATAATCTTTTTCCCTATTTTTTGCAAATTCAAATCCGAATGTTGCGCCATTTTCTGCCCCAACATACGCAAATTAGCAAAAATCAGCATATCTTGACTGTGCAAAGCTGTTCGATTAGTCGCAAGCGAGATAATTTCTTCTTTTTTCTTATCTTCATACAAAGCATTATACACTCTGATACCGTCAATGCCGGAATTTTCTAAAATCGTTTTGAAATAATCTTTATACGTATAATCTTTGTTAAGTTTCTTTTTGCTGATAAGAGATGCTACGACATATCCCTGCTGCTCCTGTGTATAAGTTTTAATATACTCATCAACCAACATTTTATATAAATTATCCTGTTTTGATTTCTTATCTACAAACAACTCCAATTTACCGACACCATCTTTCTGCCCAACACTTTCTAAGAGCAAACTGAATATTTCTGCTCTTTTTTTAGGGGTAATGTTTGCCAAATCGTCATGAATTTCCTTGAGTGTTTCTTCATCAATAAATGATACAGTCATTAAAGGCTCACTTTTTCGGGTATAATCGTTATACCAATATTCACCGTGAAAACCCTCATACCTGAACGGCTCAAGTTTATTACTACTCAGATAACGCACCGTTTTCACGGCCTGATCAATGCTCAAAAGACATTCAGTTGCTAAAATTTCCATACGAATCTGCTTAGTTTCCTGATTATTTTGCTGAGCAAAACTTTGCAAAAGCGGAAGGTTATGTTCTTTTAACTTCAACATATCTCTGATGTTGCGCAACAAAGGCAAAACATCGGCATTATGCAATTTATTGTGTAATCTTGATAGATTTTCACTCAAATCAGCGGTATATTGCTCGGAACCATCATCTTTTCCGTATTGCTTTAATAAACTTTTGACATACCAATTTTGTAATTGTTTGCGATCCAACGGAGACGTAAATCTATTTTTATGCCATAGCAAAACCTCCACCTTTTTTCTAAATACTTGCGGTATTTGCTGCGATTGCATAGCCATTAATTCTTGTATCATTTGATTTTCAAGCGAAATGATATCTTCCTTATATTTGTTATCTGTGCTTTCAAAAGAAGACTGAGTCAAAGCGTTATGCATTTTTTCAATCACATCATAATCTTGAAATAACGCTCTTTTACAAATTTTTTCGCTTAAATCATGAAGGTCGTTCTGACACAAAGTCAACAAATCAGATGTCATTATTTTTTGCTTAAGTTCATCGGTTGAAATATTGGCACGCAGAAGTTCTTGTGCATTTGCTTTTGTTGTTCTTTTGTCGTCATCTTCTATCCCGAATGCTTTTCTGCTTCTATCGCGGCGAAAAGTAATATCAAAAGGTGCTTCCTCATAATCTGAACGTCTGGCCGATTGATTATTGATTTTTATAGTATTAAAATCATCAAGATAAGCCTCAACACGTTTCAAGATTAAATATCTGATTTGATTCTGCGGATGTTCATTTGTATTTTCCATACGTTTTAATTTACATTTCCACTCGTCTTTCATGTCGGTAATATCGAATCCGGCACGTTTGCATAATATCATACCATAAACATCGGCAAAAATTTCATCTTCTTTATTGCGCTTAAATCCGTATAATTCGTGATACACAATATGTGCCAATTCATGAGCTATTGTGCTTACAGCAACTTTGGGCTTTGAAATATATTGAGGGTTGACTTTAATGTTTTTTGTTTTGACATCAGTTGAACCATTTTCTACTTCATTTGTAACATCTAAAGTTATCGGCATATTGCGTAAAATATCGCTTTCTTGTTGTAGTCTAATCAGAATTGTTTGGCAATAATGTTTCATGATAACTCCGTAACAATTGTAATATTTCTGTAATAATACCAATTTTTAAGACAAAAGTAAAGTTTTTATATGCATAAAAACACCAAAAAATCGCCTATCCCAACGGCTTGTTGTTTTGGGTAGGGTCTAAGATTGGCTGCGCCGCACTCATACCCCGCACTTGCATTTTGTTTCTCGTTGTCTTAATAAAACAATCTACGGACTAATCTATGTTTTCAACTGTTTTTCTTCTTATTTTTTGCAAAACAAATATATGTTGCCATTATTATAGCCAGTATTATAAATGAAAAATAAACATATATAGCATAATCAAGATAAAGTGGCATTATTGAGGCATACTCAACATTATTATAGGCAGCCCTCGCTGCATTATATCCATAAACAATACCGGGAATAGTAACAAAAAATATTTCAAAATATTGAACCATACCAAAACTCGATAAGAAAATACTTATCTTTGGAAGTTTTTCCTCTATCTTTTGCAAAAATACAAAATTTCTCTTTAAGCAAAGTCTCACGAAACAAATAAAAAATAACAAAAGCAAAATAATATCATATAAATTATTCGTATTTTCATGTATAAAACCAAGTAAAAAGGAGATAATAAAATAAATACCTCCAAACATTAAAATTTGTTTTATAAAATTTTTCATTAAATTATCTCCTATTCATAAAATAAGATTAAATCACTTATTTTTTGCGTTTGCAAGTTTCATTATATGTCTGCTTTGCAATAAATCCCGCTTTTCCTAAATTAAAACCCCGATTCCAGCCTTTAACGAGCGGTATTTTACCTGCTGTAAAATCAACTGCAAAATTACCTGTTTTTGCCGGATTTTGTGCGTTTGACCGTTTAGCAACTTCATACGCTTTTTTAGCAACACCCTTTAAAGAGCAATCGCCGACATATTGAGTATTTTTTCTTGGCATAAATAATCATTTCATATCTTAAAATTAACACAATGATAGCGCTATCGATTATTATATAGGAAATTTATTATAAAAAAACAAGATATAAGATAAATATTTTTTAGAAGTGAATTTTATTATAAATGATCCGTATAAACTTCAAAAAACAGCATTAAAAAAAACATATCATACGGACTAACCTAAGCTATTGAAAATAAAAGAAAAAGTCGCCATTTCTGACGACTTATCCTTATTGGCGGAGAGATAGGGATTGGCTGCGCCGCTTCGTCGGACATCGGCTTCGCCGACCGCCATACTCCCGTCTGGCTTGACCTCCTTGTCGAACCCTTCCTCTAGGTTTCAAATCCTCACTCTCCGCAACATTTACAACAACCCCCAGCTTTTAGCAGGGCAGTTGTAAATGGCGG
>JAFUBQ010000002.1 GCA_017460085.1 Alphaproteobacteria bacterium | reverse complement strand
CCTAAATCTTCGCGTCATTGATATTCTATATAGCGTTGTTTGCTATACTTTACTTCTTCCATAACCGCAGTATAGCGCGAAGATTTAGGATTGTCTACATCTACCTGCTTGCGCAGGTAGTGTTACGTTCGAATCATAAAATTATTAAATTTTCACAGCTTATCCCCGAAAAATAAAAAAATGTAAATTTATAATGCATTCTTAATAAATATGTTTTAAGATACAAACAATCGGTCAATAAGGGATAACTTATGCTGACCGCGTTTTAATTTTTTAAAAGGAAAAAGAGATGTTTATCAGCAGAACAAAAATATGTAAAATTGTTCTCAGTTCAATGACGGCATTATTTGCCGTTGTTAACGGAGCATCAGCATCGGAATTAGACTTGCTTATTCCGTCGCTGAGTGAAGCAACTTATACAATTTTAGACCATAGTGTAAGCGGCAATCAGCTGCTTATCGGCGGTATGATTATCTGTTTATTAGGTATGTGTTTTGGTTTGGGCGAATTTTTCAGTATTAAACGCTTGCCGGCACACGAATCTATGCTTAAAGTATCGGAAACAATTTACGCTACCTGCACAACTTATATGAAACAACAGGCAAAATTGCTGTTTGTTTTAGAGCTGTTTATCGGTGCTTGCATTGTTTATTACTTTGCCGGTTTGAATGATACTCCGTGGAGCAAAGTTGCCTATATTTTATTATGGTCAATCCTTGGTATTTTGGGTTCGTTTACGGTTGCTTGGTTTGGTATGCGTATTAACACTTATGCCAATTCTCGCACTTCTTTTGCTTCACTTAAAGGTAAAGCATATCCGGTCATGAGCTTACCGCTGCGTTCCGGCATGTCTATCGGCGTACTGCTGATTTGCGTTGAACTTTTGGTAATGCTCTATATTTTGGTGTTTGTTGACCGTGAAACAGCCGGCGCTTGCTTTATTGGATTCGCCATCGGTGAATCATTGGGCGCTTCGGCATTACGCATTTGCGGCGGTATCTTTACCAAAATTGCCGACATCGGCGCAGATTTAATGAAAATTATTTTCAAAATTGATGAAGATGATGCGCGTAACCCTGGAGTTATTGCCGATTGTACCGGTGATAATGCCGGCGATTCATGCGGACCAACCGCCGATGGTTTTGAAACCTATGGTGTGACCGGTGTAGCTCTTATCAGCTTTATCGTTTTGGCTGCCGGTATGCACTATACGCCGGAAGGAGCTTTAGCACAATATGTCTTCGCTCCGGAATTGCAAGCCCGCTTAATTACGTGGATTTTTGCAATGCGCATTTTGATGATTTTGACCTCTATGTTCTCATACGGCTTAAACGGCATCATCTCTAAAGTCATTTTCGGTAAACGTGATGAATTTGACTTTGAAAAGCCGTTAACCAGCTTAATTTGGTTAACATCAATCATTTCCATTGCCGTTACATTCGGCGTATCATATTTAATGCTGCCAATGGAACAATTCGGTCCAAATATTTGGTGGAAAATGTCAATCATTATCAGCTGCGGCACTTTAGCAGCAGCAATTATTCCGGAATTTACCAAAATCTTTACCTCATCAAAATCAAAACATGTTCAAGAAGTGGTGAATGCCAGCCGTGAAGCCGGTGCTTCTCTTAACATCTTGTCAGGTATTGTTTCGGGTAATTTCTCCGGTTTTTGGCAAGGTGTTGTAATGGCCGGCTTAATGGCTGTGGCATATATTACGGCGCAAGGCGAAATTGGGCAAATTATGATTTATCCGACCGTGTTTGCTTTTGGTTTGGTGGCGTTCGGTATGCTTGGCATGGGTCCTGTTACCATTGCGGTTGACAGCTATGGTCCGGTAACAGATAATGCACAATCTGTGTTTGAACTTTCGCAAATTGAATGCCAAAAAGGTATTAAAAAAGAAATCAAAAATACCTATGGCTTTGAACCGAATTTTGAACACGGCAAACATTTGCTTGAAGCAAACGATTCAGCCGGTAATACCTTTAAAGCAACTTCTAAACCTGTTTTAATCGGTACGGCGGTTATCGGTGCAACAACCATGATTTTCTCTATCATTTTGTTGCTTAATTTGGAATTAAACTTAATTGATGCCCGTGTCTTAATCGGCTTGCTGTTGGGCGGTGCGGTCATTTATTGGTTCTCCGGTGCAGCTATTCAGGCGGTTTCAACAGGTGCTTATCGTGCGGTAAACTACATTAAAGAGCATATTAAGCTCGATACCAATAAAGCAGCTTCGGTTGAAGATTCTAAAACAGTGGTGAAAATTTGCACGCAATATGCGCAAAAAGGTATGTTCAATATCTTTGTGGTCATTTTCTCATTTGCCATTGCCTTTGCGTTCTTCGGACCGAAATTGTTCGCCAGCTACCTCATTTCAATCGCTATCTTCGGTTTGTATCAGGCGCTGTTTATGGCCAATGCCGGCGGTGCTTGGGATAATGCCAAAAAGGTGGTTGAAGTTGATTTGAACGAAAAAGGTTCTGATTTGCACGCCGCTTCAGTGGTGGGTGATACGGTTGGTGACCCGTATAAAGACACAGCGTCGGTGGCTTTGAACCCGATTATTAAATTTACCACTTTGTTTGGCTTGCTTGCTGCCGAAATGGCTGTAAAAGTATCTGAACAAAACGAAAAGCTAGCCCTTGGTATAGGCGTGGCATTTTTCGTCATCGGTTTAATTTTCGTATGGCGCTCTTTCTACGCTATGCGCATTGAAGCCAAAAAAATGGACTAGCCCGCAACACTAAACAGTGTATGCACGAAAAACGGTTCTCAATTTGAGAGCCGTTTTTTTAATATATAAAATTTCAAACATGAGCTGTTTGACTTTCAGGCAAAATAATGCTATATTACCGCCAGTTTTATATTATTAATTTAAACTCTACAATTATGATTTACGATTTAATAATTAATGCTGTTAAGCAAGCGTTGCAGTTGCAACAACCTGATAAGATATCAAATCAGGAAATAGGAAAAATGCTCGGTGTTTTATATTTTTTGCAGTCGCAAAAAATTACTCCTCAGCAAAAAGAAAACTTGGAAAAAATTGCTCTACAACTTGAGCAAGCAGCTTTTAAACGCGAATATTCTGATATCTTAGTGATGCTGATTCATTTAGATTCGGAATTGTTGGAGATGATATCGCTAGCATCGCCAGAAGAAAGGTCATGGATTCTAAATTTGGTGCTTGAGTATGATGAACAACAAAACGGAGTGCCAACTTCAGCCAAGAAAAGAGCGGAATTGGAAGATTTTTTAGCTTCACTGTGAGAAAAAGAAACCTTTTTGAACCATAAACTTCGCCACTTGCGGTAAAAACAAGCATTTAGCTTGTTTTTATCCTCGTGCGCAACCTAAAGGTTGCTCGTTCTTTCATATGGCTATATTGGCGTACCCGGCGAGGCTCGAACTCGCAACCTTTGGCGTCGGAGGCCAACACTCTATCCAATTGAGCTACGGGTACATAATTTGTATAATTTGGCATCGGAGGCATTCTTGCTCCGTATGTTTCGCGAATTTATCGCTCAACAACTGCGCTTCGGGCACTCGGTTGCATGTTTTTCGCTGCGCGTCGCTTGCGCTAGCTAGCTCAAAAGCAACCTTCGCCTGTCGTCAGAAAAATGCCGTTTTAGGCATTTTTCTTTCTTCCAGCTCTATCCAATTGAGCTACGGGTACATAATTTGTATAAAAAGTAGCATTTTGCTAAAAATTCAATATATTGCAAACTTTTTTCGTTTTTTTATATAATTTTACTTGACTTGTCAAGCATTTCAATGTATTAACAAGCAACAATATTGTTAAAATTAGTTTAAGGAATCTGAAAATGTCTAAAAAATGTGATATATTAGGCACCGGTGTGCAAAGCGGCAACAATGTCAGCCACGCTCATAACAAAACACGCCGTCGTTTTATGCCTAACTTGCAAGTTGTTTCTTTGTTCAGCGAAGCTTTGAACAGAGTATTTAAGCTTAAAATTTGTTCTAAAACCCTGCGTTCTATTGAACATAACGGCGGTTTAGATGGTTTTTTAACAAACACTTCTAATAATAAATTAACTGAAGAAGCTAAACAAATTAAAAAATCTATCTTGAATAAAAAAGCTTAATTAGTCGATTCGCATGTTATATTTTATAAGCGCCGTCTGTTTGCGGCGTTTATTTTTTTAAAGCTCTATATATAAGATATATACCAAGCAATATTATAGGAACCGACAAGCATTGCCCCATAGTTATATGCCCAAATAAAAAGCCTATTTGCGCATCAGGTTCGCGAAATTGTTCAACTATACTGCGGCATATTGCATATCCAAGCAAAAATATTCCTGAAATAAAACCTATACGTTCACGGCACCATTTAATTTTCCATAATACATTAAGGATAATAAATAAAACAATTCCTTCTAAACAAGCTTCATAAATTTGTGAAGGATGCCGAGGTAAATATCCTCCGCGCGGAAAACGCACAGCCCATTCCACATTTGTCACCCTTCCCCATAATTCATCATTTGCAAAATTAGCCAATCTACCTAAAAAAATGCCAATCGGGACAACAGGCGCCACTAAATCGGTCAAACCTAAAAACGGATATTTTATTTTATGAGCAAAATATAATAATGCCAAAATGACACCTATTATACCTCCGTGAAAAGACATTCCTCCCTGCCAAATGGCAAATATTTGCCACGGATGCTCCCAATATTGACCATTTCCGTAAAACAGAACATATCCCAATCTTCCACCAAGAATTATACCAAGAGTAACATAAAAAGCTAAATCATCAACCTTAAGTTTATTCAAGCCTAAATTATATTTTTCGGCACGACGCACCGCAATCCACCAACCGGATAATATTCCAATTAAATATGCTAAAGAATACCAGCGTAATTCAAAAAAACCTAGCGAAAATATAATAGGTGAAATTTCCGGATAAGCTAAACCAGTCATTTTTCTGTGTCCTTTATTACTAATTACTTAAAAGTATATTAATAAAAAAATATAATCCACACTTTAAAAAATTTTATAAACATCTTTATTTTTAAGTATTTGATTTTACGTTTTGTTTAATAAAATATTAATGCAAAAAATCAAAATAAGTGGAAAACTTTAGTATATAAATTGTATTTTTTTTTATAAATATGCCATCTTAAAAACGAGATATAAGCAAGGGAATAGATATGTTTGCAAAAAATTTATATAAATATAATCCTATTGACGATATAGAATGTTTATTTATTGAAAAAAAACATTCAACAGAGCGCCGCAGTAATAATGAAGTTGTGGTGCAAATTTCCGGTAAATGGGATGATATGCTGTTTTTCTTTGCTTGGGAAGAACAAATGAATTGCCTGCATATATCGTGTTTAATTAATATAGAGCCTCAAGATATCAGTCTTCCCACAATTTTTGAGCTTTTAGCTTTGCTCAATGAAGATATTTGGGTTGGCTATTTTTCATATTGGCAAGAAGCACAAACTCCTCTTTTCCGTCATTCTATATTTATAGATAGAACTGATAAAAACTTTATAGATAAATTAACTCAAGTAACAGATATAGCCTTAACTGAGTGTGAGCGCGCATATCCGGTGTTTAATGCTGTATTCAAACAAAAAATTTCACCGCGGCGTGCGCTTTTACCTATAACATTAATGTAAGTACTAAAAATTTTTTATACCGGCTATTAAAATTGTAATATTAGATGTAAACAATTTAACAGCTAATGAAAGCAATATAATACCAAATGCTTTTTGAAAAATACATATAACTCCCGGAGATAACCATTTTTCTATTTTAAATGCCATTTTTAAAGCAACATAAATTATAATAACGTTTAATATAATAGCTAATATTATATTAAAATCATTATATTGCGATCTTATAGATAAAAGCGTTGTAAATGAACCTGCTCCGGCAATTAGTGGAAAAACAATAGGTGTAAAAGTTGCATCATTACCAATAGCGCTGTTTTGCCTAAAAATTTCAATATCCAAAACCATTTCCATAGCAATAATGAAAACTATTATGGAACCGGCTACCGCAAATGAAGAAATATCAAGATTAAATAAACCTAAAAAAGCTTTTCCAGCATACATAAAACCTATAAATAAAAATAAAGAAATTAAACTTGCCCGCATCGGGTTAATTTTTCTACCATTGTGTTGTAAATTTATAGCCACAGGCAATGTACCTATAATATCAATAATAGCAAATAATACTACAAATGCGCCCATAAATTGTGTTAAATTAAATTGTTTTATTAATTCCATAACCATTTTTCTCCATTTTTTACTTATCTTTATCTATAAATAAAATTATAATAAACAAACTCGGTAAACTCATCAACGCCGAAATCACAAAAAACATCTTCCAGCCTAAAAATTGTGCCACCACTCCGCTGGTAGAAGAAAATATATCACGCGAAGCCCCCATAATTGACGATAAAAGAGCATATTGGGTGGCTGTATATGCTTTATTGCAAAGTGATGAAACATAAGCCACCAGCGCTGTTGTTGCTAAACCTGAAATAAAATTTTCCAGCGTAACCACTGTAATAAACAGCGGCATATTGTGACCGTATATAGCTTGAACTGAAAACAATAGTGTTGAAAAACATTGTAAAATACCAAAATATAATAACCCCTTTTTAAGTCCAATTTTACCAATAATCAAACCGCCTATAATACCGCCGGAAATTGCCGCAACCATACCATAAAGCTTCATCACATTGGCAATTTCTATCTTTGTAAACCCCATATCATCATAAAAAGGATTTATAACCGGATTAAAATAAGCATTACTTAAATGATAGGTAAAAACCATTAAAATAATCCAACCCCAATGGCTGTTTTGAATAAAGTTTTTAAACGGTTCAACAACTGATGATTTTAAAAATTCACTAATTTTTCGTTTTTGTTTTTTATATTCATAAACCACAGCTTCTTTAGCATATAACATTGCCAGCAAACCAACTAAACCGCCAAGCGCCATAATTTTATACGCCGTGTTCCAATCATACAGCGCTGCTAAATATAAAGCACCTGCACCGGAATATATTAAACCTAATCTGTATCCCAACACAAATATAGCCACACCATTAGCTTGTTTTTCCGGCTGAGAGGCAAAACATTCCACCCTATAAGCATCAAGCACTATGTCTTGCGATGCCGATAAAAATGCCGTTATACAAGCTAAAAAAGCCATCAGACCATAATTTTGCGCCGGATTTATACATGACATGGTAAAAATTGCAAACAATATTAATATTTGAATTAAAACAGCCCAAGAGCGCCGCCTTCCTAATTTATGTAAATATGGTAATTTTAAATTATCTATCAGCGGTGACCACAGCCATTTGATTGAATATGGAATTTTTACCAAAGAAAAAGTAGCTATAAGAGCTAAAGTCAATCCAGCTTGTTTAAGCCATAAAGTCAGAGTTCCGAATACTAATAAAAAAGGAAATCCGCTGGCAAAACCAAGAGCCAACAATATCAACATTTGCTTATTTATATAAGTGTTATATATATATTGCAAATATTTATGCATTTTCAACTTTCACCTCATCTTGCAGCCATAAAGCATTTTTCAAATTTTTTTCCATAAAGGCTCTATGTATTTCTTCTTCTTGAGCAGAAAGTATAAAATGACGCTCTTTTATTTCCACTTTTGCTGTTTTTATTTTATCATAATTTTTATGAGTATTATCACCTTGCACAAACTTAATACTTGGCTCATCACCGCCCAAAAGCTGTAAATATACTTCTGCCAAAAGCTGAGCATCTAATAAAGCACCGTGAAAAGTTCGTGCTGAATTATCTATATTAAAACGCCGGCACAATGCATCTAAATTATTACGCGCACCCGGAAATTCATTTTTTGCAATTGCTAATGTATCAACAACTCTATCCCATTCATAAACTTCATAACCTAATTTTTTAAGTTCATAATTTATAAATTTCATATCAAATTGCGCATTATGTGCCACAAAAATACCGTCATCACCAATAAAATCCACCCATTTTTGCGCAATTTGTGCGAAAGTCGGCTTGTCAGCCAAAAATTCATTAGTTAAACCATGCACTTTAACAACTTCTTCCGGCACATCACGTTCCGGATTTATATATTCATGAAAAATATTACCGGTCGGCAAATGGTTAACAAGTTCCACTGCACCAATTTCCACCAATCTGTCTCCGGTTTCCGGATCAAAACCTGTTGTTTCAGTATCAAAACAAATTTCTCTCATTCTATAATCTCTTTTATAAATTTTATTAACTCAACTTTTAATAAATTTTCTTTATTTTCTGTATTTATAACCAAGTCAGCCGCTTCTTCTTTTTGTTTTTGTGATATTTGTTTTTCTATAATTTTATAAAAATCAGCATCTTTTATACCATCACGCAATATAACTCTTTGTTTTTGAATGTTTTCCGAAGCATGAGCCGTTATTATATAATCGCAAAATTTATCCCAACCGAATTCTAATAACAAAGCCACATCAAAAAATATTATATCTTGTTTTTTAGCTTGCTTCCTTATTATTTTTTTAAATTTATCTAACAAAATAGGATATATAATATTTTCTAATTTATCAAGCTGTTTACCATCATTAAAAACCAGCTCTCGCAATTTTCTTTTGTTAAAAATTCCGTTTTCAAATACTGTCGGAAAATTTTCTTTTATTAATTTAAGAAAATTTTCTTTCTTATATAATTCCCGCGTCCAATCATCTGGATTATATACACTATAACCTAAACTTTTTAGTATATTTCCCAAAAAAGTTTTACCGCAGCCTATACAACCGGTTATACCAACAATTATCATTTATTACCTTTTATCAAACATTTATATATTTTATTAACACAATATAGTTCAAATTGTGGATAAATAAGCACCTCTTGAATTTTTTTAACAAACTATATACATATTATCAAAAATATTCATAAACTTATTAACATGTTCATATTTTTTTCAACAGCATCTTAATAATGTTTATAACTTTATTAACCATTTTTTAACTAATTGAAATAAAACAACATAACAAAAATTTAAAAAAACTTATAAATGTGTATATTTATATTAAAAAAATTTAATTAACATATAAAACAGCATCTATAACAAAAACAATATATTTTTAAATAAATAATAGAGAAAAAAAATGTGGAAAAAAATTTTTTTTACTCATATCCCAGTTCAATTACTTTCACACCTTTACCTTTGGCCGCTTGGCAAAAATCATAATCTCTGCGTTTATATTTGTTGTAAGCTATAATAAAATCAGTATTTTCAATAATATAGCAATTGCGATAAACAATGCATAATTTTTTATGATTCGAGCGTAACACTACCTGCGTAAGCAGGTGGAGTTTCATTTTAGCTTGTAAAATATAAAAAAATATGTTTTAATGTAGGAAAAATAAGGAGATAAAATTATGCGTAAAATGATTGATATTGAATTTGGTTCTACTCGTTATAACGAATTAGTGGAATTGCGCTACAAAATTTTATTAGAACCACTCGGTTTGAAATTTCTTGATTCTTTCCGCCCCGAAGAGGCAAAATATTTACACATAGGTTGTATAGAATCTCTTGATGGAAAACTTATAGGCGGACTTATTTTAGCGCCGCTTGATGATGAAAATATCCGGTTAATGCAAGTAGCAGTTGATACAGTTTATCAAGGTGAGGGTATTGGACGTGAGTTAATTATATATGCTGAAAAGCGTGCTAAAAATGCCGGATTTTCTACTATAATTATGCATGCTATGCTCTCTGTTGTGGGATTTTATGAAAAAATTGGTTATTCTATAGAAGGTGATATGTTTGAAGAACAAGGTATTACTTTTATGAAAATGGTAAAAAAACTCTAATTTTACTTTAAAGGAAAAAATATGCAGCTTGATAATTTTTATATTAATGACTTTATTGATACACTATGCCGAAATCGTTACGACGCAAAAGGTAATGATTTAGCTAAACAAAAGTTATATGATTTACTAAATTGGGTATCATCTGAAGAATTTGATGCTGCTGCTAGATTTTATTATACTGTAGACAATTTTAACCATATGGCTACGGAAGAAAATGTTGATTTAGAAGACTATAGAAACATTGAAGCGGCAAAAAAATATGAAGATTTTGTAGATAAAAGCAATATATTTCCGGAGAATAAAGCAGCTCTTTATAATACTCTTTTAGGTTTTATTGATATTAACGGCGGTAGTAAAGGCTGGTCTTTAGATGTTTTAAGAAAGAAAGCTGCTATTTTACAAAAAGGCAATGATGTAGAAATAAATTTAACTGCTCGTCAAACATTTTTTAAACGCGGCGGTTCTAAAACAAGGCCGGTTTATTTAAATATTATGCATCAACTTTATATGAAAATGAATAATAAAACAAATTTTTCATATTTAAACGAACTGGGTATAATTAAAAAAGATAATAAAATTATTCCTTTTACAAAATTATCACCAAAACAGCGTTTAGAAAGGCTTTCGGTAATTGAAGCAATTGTGAAGCAACAATTATCTGTAGAAATGCGAATTTCTTTGTTGGAAGAAGGTCTTAAATTAGCAAATAATAATTTGCGTAAGCGTAATGAAAATTTTACGCTAAAAGGTGAGTTTTGCGACCAATTACAAATTGATTATATGGCCTTAGGACAAGCAAAAAAAGCCAATGAATATGGTTTACAATCATATAAATGGAAAAAAAACGCCGATTTAGCTATTGAATTTGGTGAGCAACTACGTTATAAAAGAGAATATATCTAATTTATTTAACACTTTTAACTAAAACTAAAAATATATTTAATTAAGCGTCTTTTTGCCAACCATTCATTATATATTCGCTTAGTTTTTCACTGAAGAATGAGCTGTCGCTGATGGCCTCGCCCTCGGCAATTTTGGCTTGGTCTAAAAGCAAGCGGCAAATTTCTTCAACACGTGCTTTTTGGTTTGGCTCAAACATACTGTCGGCCAAGCGAATAATCAGCGGATGATATGGGTTAACCTCTAAAATGCGGGTGCTGGCAAAAGATGTCTGTTGCTGATGATTGCGCATTAAACGTTCTAAATGAATGCTCATCTGTCCATTTTCAACCGTTAAACTTACCGGACTTTTGGTCAGCTTTTCAGTTGCCTCAACTTTACCAACCTCGTCTTTAAACAATTCAGTCATAAAGTCTGTTAAACGTTTCAAACTTCCTTCATCGGCGCGCGGTGTATCTCGCACCATTTTCAAATCTATATCAGCTTGTGAAATATGCTTAATCGGATATCCTTTGAAATTAGTTAGTACCTGCACCCAAAATTCATCAATCGGGTCAGTTAACAACAGCACCTCAATTCCTTTAGCAGCAAATGCTTCCAGTTGCGGATTATTGCGCAGTGTCGGAACATCATCACCGGTAATGTAATAAATTGTGGTTTGTCCTTCAATAACGCGCGAAATATATTCATCTAGCGAGGTCATTTTTTCTTTATCGTGCGTTGAATAAAAGCGCGATAATTCTGCCACTTCTACTCTGTTTGCCACATCTTCATATATACCTTCTTTAAACGCTGTGCCGAAATTTTTCCAAAACTTCATATAGTCATCATAATTTTCTGAGCGTTTTTTCAATTCTTTTAATAAGCGCGCCACCGTGCCGCTTCTAATTTTAGCTATCAGTGCATTTTGTTGCAGCATTTCGCGCGAAATATTAAGCGGTAAATCCGCACTGTCTATAATTCCCTGCACAAAACGCAGATATGCCGGCATCAAGTCATCAACCTTATCGGAAATGAACACCCTATTAACATAAAGCTTCAAACTTTGTCTTCTATCCGGCTGGAATAAGTCATATGGTGCTTCCGACGGAATATATAATAAACCGGTATATTCAATATTTCCTTCTGCCTTAAAATGAAGTTTTAGCCACGGCGTATCAAAATTGCGCGATATATGATGATAAAATTCATTATATTGTTCATCGCTTATTTCGCCTTTATTTTTAGTCCACAGCGCCGAACCGGTGTTCACGGTTTCTTCGCCGGCCTTGCCTAAATTAAGCACAATCGGATAATTTATATGGTCGGAATAGGTACGAATTATGTGGCGCAAATAGATGGTATCAATATAATCTTTAGCATCTTCTTTCAAATATAGTTTAATATCGGTGCCAAATTTATCTCGTTCAGCTTCACTTATTTCAAAGCCGTCAACACCATCAGAAATCCATTTATAAGCCTGTTCTTCACCGGCGCGTTTAGTTGTTACTTCAACCTTATCGGCAACCATAAATGCTGAATAAAAACCAACTCCGAATTTACCTATTAAATCTACCACCGAACCGTTATCTTTGGCATTCATCACAAAATCTGCCGTACCTGATTTGGCAATTGTTCCTAAATGATTAATCAAATCATCTTTATTCATACCGATACCGTTATCGCTAATTGTTAGCGTATTTTCCTCGGTATTCGGTGTAATTGTAATTTTGAAAGCGCCGTTATTTTTAGCAATATCCTGATTCATCAGCGCATAATAATGCAACTTATCGCAGGCATCACTGGCATTAGAAATTAATTCACGCAGAAAAATATATTTTTCTGAATACAGTGAATTTATTACTATATCCAGTAGTTTTGAAACTTCGGTTTTAAATTTTTGCTTTTTACTCATTATTATTCTCCGTTGCTTTTTTATATATCCTATATATGGGTTTTATAAAACTGCAACGCAAGAGTATAATAACATTTTTTTTAAGAATTCATATTTTGGAAGAAATCTTCGTTATTTTTGGTTTGACGTAATTTATCAAGCAAAAATTCCATACCGTCGGTCATACCCATTTGCATCAGCACACGGCGCAAAACCCACATTTTGGTAAGTGTTGCTTTATCAACCAAAAGTTCTTCTTTACGCGTGCCGGAACGGGTAATATCAATGGTTGGAAACAGACGTTTATCAGTTAATTTACGGTCTAAGATAATTTCTGAATTACCTGTGCCTTTAAATTCTTCAAAAATAACTTCATCCATGCGTGAACCGGTATCAATCAGCGCGGTAGCTATAATTGTTAACGAGCCGCCTTCTTCCACATTGCGCGCTGCACCAAGCAAGCGTTTCGGGCGTTGTAATGCATTTGCATCAACACCGCCGGTTAAAACTTTACCGGAAGAAGGCACAACAGCATTATATGCACGGCCCAAACGGGTAATAGAATCAAGTAAAATAACCACATCTTTTTTATTTTCTACCAAACGTTTGGCTTTTTCAATACACATTTCTGCAACTTGAACGTGGCGGGTAGCCGGTTCATCAAAGGTAGAAGAAATAACTTCACCTTTAACCGAGCGTGTCATATCAGTAACTTCTTCCGGACGTTCATCAATCAGCAACACCATTAAATATACTTCAGGGTGATTGGTGGATATGGCATGTGCAATATTTTGCAGCATAACTGTTTTACCGGTACGCGGCGGTGCCACAATTAAGCCGCGTTGACCTTTACCCTGAGGAGATATTAAGTCAATTACACGTGTGGTATAGTCTTTATCGCCGCATATAATATCAAAATTAAGTTTTTCTGTTGGATATAACGGGGTTAAATTATCAAAATTGACGCGTAATTTAGATTTTTCCGGATCATCAAAATTAATTGCATTTACTTTAGTTAAAGCAAAGTAACGTTCATTTTCTTTAGGAGCTCTAATTTCACCTTCAACCGTATCACCGGTGCGCAGACCGAATTTTTTAACCTGTTGCGGAGAAACATATATATCATCGGCGCTGGCTAAATAATTAGACTTAGAAGAGCGTAAAAAACCAAAACCATCTTGCAAAACTTCAATAACACCATCACCGCAAATAACTGTGTCATCTTCAGCTAATTTTTTCATAATTGCAAACACTAAATCTTGAACACGCATGGAAGATGCGTCTTCAACCCCTAAATCTTCAGCCTGAGTCAATAACTCCGTCGGAGATTTTTCCTTTAATTCTCTTAAATGCATGATTACCTTATTATATGATTAAAATTTTTGATAAGTATTTATACTTTATGGAGAGTATATATAAAATATGTATGATAAAGTCAACTGTTTTTTATTATTTTTCTATTTTGATTTATATTGATATATGAATTTTCAATCTTTTATTGATTTTTTAAGAAAAACGGATATACAATGTTTTCCGTTGGGCTCACCAATAGGTGGGTGCCGGCGAAGATAAGGCTTTGCACGAATTAGCCGGACTACTTTTCGTGAAATTCGTAGTTGTCAACACCCATCACCGATAATGGTTTAATTTGGTTGGGCTGATTGGTATTTTATGTTTTGGGAAAAGTTTGCGCATTTTTAGGCAATAATTACGATAAATTTTGGATTATTGAATTTGGACACCATACTCCTGTTTGTTTGAAAGCGCGTATTCGGCAAGAAATTATAAATTTAATTAAAAATGAAGATGTTGACACTTTTTTAGTCGTCGAAATCGGCGGATATGAAGAAGACGCTTATGATGAGGTTTTGTCGGTGCAAAATGAATATCCTAAAATACGCATATATTTAGTTATATCACAAATGCGTGATTTGCACGAAACGGGTGATATTTATCGCGGAGATTGGATTGAAAGGCGTGTTTTTGATGATTTTATTTTGCCGCTAAAATGCGAGTTTGGTTATAAAAAACTGCCTTTTCATTGGAAAAAGCAGTTTTTTTAATAAAATATGAAAATTATCAGAATTTATATCCAATATTCAACAAATAATATGGTTTATTGTTGTGTTCAATCGGCGCATGTGCTTCGGCACCAACAGAAAATTGATTATATTGATAATCGGCCTTTAAGCTTAGCAGCCCAAAATCACGTTCAAACCGTTCATCAATCATATCATAACCGCCGGTCATACCGTCAATAGTTGCCTTTGTGCGATATTTTTCACCAAATTCATGATAATATTTTCCGCCGGCCTTAAGGCGCAAACTTTGTTCATTATTCAGCTCAAAATTTTTAGCCACATCAATACCCATTGCCGATTGAGTTGAAACAACATTTTTAGCTTTAATTTTTAAGCCACCGTTGCTTTCGTGAACACTGTCAACATACATACCTGTTACATTAACCCCAACATTAGGTTCAACTTCGGCAATACCTAAGTCAAACGAGTGTTTAGCACCGGTATTAATTCCGTAATAATATTCTTCGTTATTACCTTTATAGCGCTTGTCGGCACCAAAACGACGGTAGTGACCGCGGGCAAATCCGCCTTTCGGTTTCAACATAATAACGGAATCATTTCGTTGATATGTTAATGGTGCAAAAACTTCCACCATATTATTGTATCGCTTCGAACTATCGTCAAACTTAGCATATGACCGAGCAACCGCCAAGCCTAAACCGGCACGCGAATACATATCACTTAGAGCAAAGTCGCTAAAGCCGTAAACAGCAGTGGTTTTATTATCATAACCGCTCAAATTATGCTGCCCGCTAACTTTGCTGTTAAAGTGCAAAGCCTTAAAGCGCGCTCTGTTTTTTTCTGCGCTGGCTGTCATAATATCATCATTAATTTCTTTGTTAAGCGTGCGCTCTGTATCTCTGTTTTGCTTAACAAAATTAGGCATAACCCCCAAACCAAGGCTACGATTAAGCGTTTGAATAAATTGCGCTTGCGTTTGAGTTGCACCTAAAGCCTGAAACAGTGTTGCTCCCTGCCCTGCCGCATAGTTTGTTTTTAAGAACGATGCAGTGTTGTTGTTTGGTGCAATGGCATTAAACGAACGCAAACTCGTCACCACATTTGTGTTGCCGTTGCTGTTGCGCTCTGTATTTACCGTAAACATATAAGAATCTGAAACCACATCAATTCCATTGTCTTCACCAACAAACGCATTTTCATTAACCTGTGTTGTTGCAAAGTTTTCCACTGCTTGCGCTGTGTCAACAACTACTGTTCCGCTGAATGAATCTGCCACATATTGACCATCTGCGCTCAAAACGTTTTGCCCTTGCGCAACCGAACCGTCACCAAAATCAACCGCACCGTCTGAATTGATAATACCGCTGTTAACCAAACGTACGCCCTTTTGTAAATTTGCCGGCATAAAAATTAAAGAATGTGCTGTCGCTGGGGAATTTAGCCCCGTTATAACTTCCGTCCCCGGCTCATGCCAATCTGTCATGCCGCCGCCGGCAGTTTGCGCCTTAATAGCCACCGGCGCTGCACCGCCATCTGTCACAGTTGTATTATCGCCCGAATAAACTGTTTTAGTTTCCTCACCTTCAGTTTTTTCCTCAGTTCCTTGAACATAATCCTTCTGCACATAAATTGCATAGCTGTTACTTCCGCTAACATTTATTGTTTGCTTATTTTCAATGTTTACAGGTGTATTAACATTGTCTTCGGTAACTTCAACCCAAATTCCATAACTGTTGTTGCCATCAACATTAATATGTCCGTTGTTAGTAACATTTTCCGGATTAACAGCATATATACCATAAGAATTGTTGCCATAAACATTAATATACCCATTATTAGTTATATTTTTTGCGCGATTTATAGCATAAATACCGTAACTATTAGGAGCATAAACATTTATAATCCCCGATGTATCATTGGTAATATCAACACTTCCACTGGTTTGAATGCCATAATTATGTATAAGAGCATTAATATTTATTGTTCCTTTATTTGTTATCTTTGATGAATTAGAGGCATAAATTCCGGTTGAATATGAATATAAACCTATTACGGTAATTGTACCTGAATTTTCGACGTCTATGCCGTTTTCGGCATTAATACCATAATTATAACTATATTTTAAAATAATTTCGCCTCCCTGCTGGTTAGTAACCTTAGTTACGCTGTTTGAAGCTTTTATAGCAGAACCGGTTGAATTCATAGCAATTGTACCTCCGTTTGTTATAGTTCCAGCGGTGGCATAAATGCCATAGTTTTGGGTTGCCTCACTGCCAGTTGTTCCTATGGTTATTGAACCAGCGTTTTCTACAGTGCCGCTGCCGCCAAAAACAATACCTCTGTTATTATTGCCATTACCTAAAATAATTTCACCGTTGTTTTTAATATCAGTAACAGTTCCGCCATTAATACCGGTTCCGTCGTTGCCTGATATATTTATTTCGGCATTTGTTTCATTGGTAATAGATGTACCGCTTTGCGCAGCAATAGCCGTTGCATTATTGTTATATACCATAATCGAAGCATAGTTGGTAATTGTATCAATTTCTCCGGCACTAATCGCCGCACCACCGCTTTGTTCATCACCAGATTTACCAAGAACGATTTGCGCATCAGTATCTTCAGCTGAACCGTTTTCTAGAGTTAATTTACTGCCGCTGCCATTGGACCGAACAGCAAAACTTCCAGCACCTTCAGCCGCAATATTTCCGGTGTTAATAACAGTATTTTCACCGCTTGATAAAACGGCAGTAACAGAATTAACAGTGCCACCGCTGGTCGTTTTATATGCGGTAATGTTTCCTTTATTTTCAACCGTTGCAGAACTACGAGCCAAAATGCCATAACTGTTTCCGGTGCTATATACATCTATTGTTCCGGCGTTTATTAAACTTCCTTCGGATTCCGTTTGATTAGATACTACCATACCGTAACTTTGGCTCACCGGAGTTTCTTGTGTGCCGACCGTAATCTTGCCATTGTTGGTAATTTGGGCATCACCGCTAATTTCTAAACCATAGCTGTTGTTGTTTAAAATATTGATATCAGCGTCATTATCAACCGTACCTCCGCCGGCATAAATTGCTGCGCTGTTGCCATTAAACAAGTTTATTGTACCTGTATTGCTAATTGTTGCATCACCGGTAGAATAAATGGCATAACCTCTGTTTGTTGCTGTTTCATCGTTATAAAGATTGATAGTGCCTTTATTATCAACATTAACAACACCGTCAGCATATATGCCATAACTGCCTTTTACTGCAGTTTGCGCGGTTCCCACGTTAATAACACCGCTTTCATTATTAATTAATTTTGCCGCTGTTGTTTCGCTGTCATCTGATTCGTTACTGCTCGGCCCTTTAGCATACATACCATAAGTATTGTCGCTTAATACATTTATCACGGCTTTATTTATAGCTTGTGATGTACCTAAAAGCCAAATTCCGCCGCCCTGATTTTTAGTATATATATTAATAGTGCCGTTATTAATAATGTCAGCAGTTGAACCTTCCTTAGTAAAAATACCATATCCATAGGCAATTTCTTTTTCTTGTTCACCAACATTAATAATACCGCTTGCATCGTTGGTAAATGTAGATTTTCCGGTTTCGGCATCTTCATCAATATAAACCGCGGTCATATAGTTGGCTTCTGTAGCTTTAGCCGCATATTTCATTATTATTGAACCGGCATTTTGAGCAATTGTTCTGCCTCCCACATATATTCCGATAGTATAATCATGCGTTGCTTCAATTAAAGCACCGCTTTCATTGCGAACTCCGGCATTATTGGTTGAAATGCTGGCCATTGCTGCCGAATATTTAGAATCAACACTGATAGTTCCGTTGTTTAATAAACGCGCACTCTGAGCTGTTCCTTCGTCTAAAAACATACCTATATTATCAGTGGTGTTGTCATAATTTTCTTCCCGTAAAATGCTGATTGTACCATTGTTTGTGCCTTGTCCACGCGATCTGTTTACCTGAATACCGGCAATAAAAGACGTGGCATCAATCGTAATTGAGGCATCTTTTGCATTTAAAGCATTTTCGGTTTCCGATGAAGAAGATTGCGTTTCTATATCCGGTTTAGTTTCCATAATACTAATCCCAACTTGCGGCTTATAATTAGCAAATGCATTAACCGTATCATCAGAACTAGGTGTTGTGCCATTAAATTCTTCTTCACCGTTTTTAGGCAAAGATTTATAAGTAATATCTCCTTCATTAACAAGCTCACTGTATGCACCGCCAAAAACTTTGGTATTACGCGCGTCTTTGTTAACATTAATTGTTCCGTTATTAACCAGTCTTGTACTACCGATATGTTCATTAATTAAAGCATAAGAATTATGCGAGTTAATGTTAATCGTGCCACTGTTGATAATATTTGCCGGTTTAGAAATATCTCCTGCCGCATACATTGCTGTATTGTTGGAATAAAACGAAGATGTTGCCGAATCTTCATCACCTAAGGTTATAATTCCGTAATTTGTTAATGTTCCGCCATTATATGTTGCCATACCATAGCTGTTAGAGGCTTTAATCATAATAGTTCCGTCTTTCATATTGCTTAAAAGCGGATTAACCCTGTATAAGTTAGAAACATTACCATCACCTTCAACAGAAAGCATTCCATAGTTTTTAGGGCTGTTGGAACCTGTTGTTAAAATACTGATATTACCATTGTTTTTTAAAATTCCGGAAACTTGATTGCCGTCTTCATCGGCCATACCACCATGCACTAAAAGCATTCCGGCCGTTGCATCTACATCTGAATTTGATGTTTCATTAAAACTAATTGTAATATTTTTGTTATTGGTGGCAACAGCATTAACTTCGGCTCTAATGCCTACAATACCTCCTTTACCCTGATGTAATGCATTAGAAGTATAATTTCCTATATAATTCAAAAGAATATCACCATCATTAACCAATGTAACCTTTTCTGCGCGGTTTATATCTTTTGATTCATATAAAAATCCATAATTTAAATAGTTGCCGATACCAACTAATTCTACTTGCACTTCAGATTCGCTTTCCGAACCGGTTCCCGCACCGGCACTTAATGTAATTGTACCATTTTCGCCATTGGTAACGGTTACCATTTCTTCGTTTCTGTCTTGTCCTGAATTAATTGTCATAGCTTCCATTGCTATCAGTGAACCATTCAATGCCGTGGCAGATGTGCCTGTGCCTGAAGTTGCGGTACCATAAATCCGTCCGTTATTGTTAATAGTCGAATTAGTGTCTGCATACATTCCAATAATAGCATTATTTTCTCCACCGGAATAATACATAACAATTCCGTTAGATGATTTTCCGTTGTTTATTGCTTGAGATGACTCGCTTGCTACCATACCAATTGCGGCATTGTCAGCCTTAACGTTAATATATCCGTTATTCGTAACAATGCTGCGTTTCACGGCATCCATCGCAATTGCACCGTCTTTAATGTAAACTTTGCCTTGGTTGCTGTTTGTATATGCCCCGCCGGTTGTTGCCTTATAGATAACATCAATATAATTAGTATCTTGCAACACATTATTATTCAAATTTACAGCTGCAATTTTTGCTGCATTTTTATTACCGCTATATTCAAAATAATCATTGTTGGTTTTATCGGTTTGCTTAGCTAAATTTTTGACAGTGCCTTTACCTGCCGCCACTGCACCTAAGCTTTTATATTCTTCCGCCGGTTTTGTATTCGATGAAGAACTGCTGCCGCCACCGCCGCCGCCACCGCCAAGCGCAATAGCTGCCGCAACACCGCCAACCAGCAGCGCTCCGCCGGTCCACCATACCCAAGGGGCAATTCTATATTCTTCTTTTCCTAAGGCACTGTATGCTTCACGCGAATTTGCCACAAACGGCACTGCATTAGAATTGCTTACAAATTCTTCATAATCATAAATGCGTTGTGTGCAAGGGTGCCGCGGATTTGCTCCTGATGCCCTAAAGGCATTATATGCACGAATATCATGTCGACGTGCGGCTACGCATAATCCGGTATCGCCACGGCTGTTTACCGAGTCAATATTTAATCCCCGATACACAGAAGCGCGTAAACCTTCAACTTCACCGTTATGCGCCATTGAATACATTCTATTAAACGATTCCGGAGCCAATCCCCAAGCTTTGGCATTTTGTGGTAATAATGCAAAAACAAAAGAGTAGATGCTAATCCCGTAAACAGTTTTTGCAAATAGCGAATTTTTAAGCATAGTAAACCTTTCAGATACATAATCTCGACTATATCCTATAAGCAAAGATTTAAATTTTGGTAAAAGTATAGCAACTTTAGAAAACGGCTAAAAATTTTTTATCCGCCAAAAGCTTTTAGAGTTGACGGATTTAAAAAAAATGATAGATTGTTCATTAATAAAAAAACAACGCTTCTACGCTCAAAAAAAGGGCAATAATTTAAATGGAAAAAATAATGACGGATAATAAGACCATATATGCGCTTTCAACCGCAAGCGGAAAATCAGGAGTAGCAGTTTTTCGCATTTCCGGTGAATCTGCTTTTGATGTTTTTGATAAACTTACTTCAAAACCGTCTGCACAGGTTGAAAGCAGAAAGATGTATTTATTGTCATTGCATAATAATTGCGGTGAAATTTTAGATAATTGCTTAATAGTCGGTTTCAAAGCTCCGCACTCTTTTACCGGTGAAAACGTGGTTGAAATTAACTGTCATGGCTCTAAAGCCGTTATCCGAGGCATATTAGACGCATTATCCTGCATAAAGGATTTTCGTTTAGCAACAGCCGGCGAGTTTTCTAAACGTGCATTTTATAACGGAAAAATGGATTTAACCGCCGCCGAAGGTTTGGCTGATTTAATAGAAGCAGAAACATCGCTTCAACGAAAAGTTGCTTTACAGCAAATGGGCGGAGCTTTGCTTTCTTTATACGAGAGTTGGCGCAATAGGTTGGTAGATGTTTTGGCTTATGTTGAAGCCTATATAGATTTTCCTGATGAAAATATACCTAAGAACACTGTATTTAAACTATCTAATGATGTGCTAACTATCGGAAATGAAATAAAAAATCATTTACAGGTTAATAAAATAGAAGAACGCTTGCGTGATGGCTTCAGAGTTGCAATTGCTGGACCGGTTAATGCGGGAAAATCAAGTTTAATAAATGCAATAGCAAAAAGAAATGTGGCAATAGTTTCTGATGTTGCCGGCACCACCCGCGATGTTATTGAAACTTATATTGATTTAAATGGTTTTCCGGTTATTTTTGCAGACACTGCAGGATTGCGTGAAACCACAGATTCAGTTGAAAAAATAGGAGTTTCGTTGGCAAAAGAAAAAATAACAACGGCAGATTTTAAATTGTTTATGTTTGATGCCTCTGTTGATTCTCCAGATATTTTTAACGATTATTTTTCTGCTGAAAACAACTACATAGTCGTTGCAAATAAAAGCGATAAATTAACACCGGAACAAAAACAAAATCTGCAAAATTCTGGTTGCATTTTGATAAGCGCTAAAAATAGTGAAAATATAAGTGCCATAACCGATAAAATATATAGCTATTTCAGTGAGATGTATAATAGTTCTTCAACTCAAATTATAACTAGACAACGCTATCGTGAAGCTTTGCAAGAATGTTTGGAAAACTTGTTGCGCTTTAATTTGGATAAAGAAATAGAGCTTGCAGCCGAAGATATCCGCTTAGCCTGCCGTGCAATTGGTAAAATTACCGGCCGTGTTGAAGTTGACGAAGTTCTTAATAAAATTTTCAGCAGCTTTTGCATTGGTAAATAACTTTAAAGTCTTTTGTTCTATTTTCACTGGCGCTGTCATTCTGAGGAGCATTTGAAGAATGTGACGTGAGGATTCCCATACTTCAGTGCAACAAAATAATAATGTCATCCCTCTCGGATGCGCAAAGCGCAGACGAGTCAGAGGATCTACCGATTATTTTAATTCGAAGATCGCTGGACGATTCCTGCGGAATCGAGCGATGACATAAAATGGACGCGCAGCGCCGCGCAAGGAATGACATTTTTTGCACTCGCTCCGCTCGGCGAGCGATGACATATTCTTTTTAATTGGATTTATGACCATAAAGAAACAAAAAATTCTTTACGAAGTTAAATATTTAAAATAATCTGTGTTTGTCAGCTGGTGTTCGGCTGATGGAGTATCCTAACTCCCTAACAAATGAACTCCCTTTAAGGGGAGATGGCGGAATATATTGAATACGTCATACTGAATGTTAGCAGTGTTGCAACACAAACCGGTATTCCGGCGAAAGTGATTGAAAGTATGGAACTGGGGCGGTCAATGCGCTATGGTGCTTTAACAAACCTGTTCGAATTTTATGGTAAAACAGAATTGGAATAATAACTAAGCCTTTGCCATCATGCGGGGTTGAATGCAGCGAACACCACGACAAGATTTATTATATCAACTACAGACTCTGTTTATATATTCTAACACTTTTACTGCCTTTCTTAAAAATGTTTCACGTGAAACATTTGCCACTTTAACTATTTAATTCAATAACTTAAATGCCATTTTTAAATTCTGTTTTGCACAAAAATATAAATTAAAAATGATATAAAAGACTGTTGCATTTTGCAGCAAAATGTGTATGATGTGCGCTAAATATGAGGTTAGAATGGAAAAAATATACGATGTAATTGTGGTCGGCGGCGGACATGCCGGCTGTGAGGCCTGTGCTGCGGCGGCCAGAACCGGTGCAAACACGCTATTGATAACGCACAAAATTGCCACAATCGGCGAGATGTCGTGCAATCCGGCTATCGGCGGTTTAGGCAAAGGACATTTGGTACGTGAAATTGATGCGCTTGACGGTTTAATGGGTAAAGTTATTGATAAAGCCGGTATCCAGTTTAGAATGCTTAACCTTTCCAAAGGGCCGGCCGTGCGCGGACCGCGTGCGCAAGCTGACCGTGCGCTTTATCGAAAATATATGCTCGAAGCCTTAAAACAAACACCTAATTTAGAAATTAAAGAAGCGGCGGTTGAAGGCTTGATTTTTGCTGAAGATAAAATAATCGGCATAATAACAGCCGATGGCGAGCATATTAATGCAAAAGCTGTGGTTTTAACAACCGGCACATTTTTAAATGGCGTTATGTTCACCGGTCACCAAACCAGCATTGGCGGTCGAGTTGGCGACATTGCCTGCAGCGGTGTAACACCGTATTTAAAGCAAAAAGGCTTAAAACTTGGACGCTTGAAAACCGGAACACCGGCGCGTTTAAACGGTAATACCATAAATTGGAATATTTTGGAAAAGCAAGCCGGTGATGAAAATCCGCAGCCGTTTTCATTTTTAACCGAAAAATTAAATAATAGGCAAATTGAGTGCGGAATTACTTATACTAATGAAGAAACCCACAAAATTATTCGGGCTAATTTTGAAAAATGCGCATTGTTTTCCGGCTTAATTACCGGCCGCGGACCGCGCTATTGCCCAAGCATTGAAGATAAGTTGGTGCGCTTTGCCGACCGCACGGCACATCAAATTTTCTTAGAGCCGGAGGGATATGATACCGATGTTGTTTATCCAAACGGCATTTCCACCTCGCTGCCGGCTGATGTTCAAGATGCCTTTATTCATACGATGAAAGGCTTAGAAAATGTAGAAATTTTGCGCTATGCTTATGCCATTGAATATGACTATGTTGACCCGCAAGAGTTAGACCATTGTTTGCAGGTTAAGAAAATTGGCGGACTATATTTAGCCGGACAAATTAACGGAACCACCGGTTATGAAGAAGCCGCTGCGCAAGGTTTGGTGGCGGGTGTGAATGCCGCACTTGCAGCGCAGAATAAAGGTAAAGAATTGTTTATTGACCGCAGTCAGGGTTATATCGGAGTTATGATTGATGACCTTATTACAAAAGGAGTTGATGAACCATACAGAATGTTTACTTCACGTTCCGAATATCGCCTTTTGCTACGGGCAGATAATGCCGATGCGCGCTTAACCGAAATTGGCTATCAGGTAGGTTGTGTTGGTGAAGAACGTTATGCGGCATATATGCAAAAAATGCAAAAAATTAAAGAATTTGATTACCATTGCATTCATACAATTATCCCATATATGCAAATTGAAGCGGCCGGAATTAGTATCAAGCAAAAAGGCAGAAAGAGCTTAAAAGAATTGATGGCTTATCCTGAAGTGAAGCGTGAAGTTCTTGAAAGTTTAGATAATAAAATCAAAGACATAGAAGATAAAGTTTATGAACAAATTGATATTGATGCAAAATATTCCGGCTATTTAAAACGTGAACTTGAAGATGTTGCTCTGTTTAAAAAAGATGAAAATTTGCAAATTCGTGACGATATAGATTATGCTTCTATCGGCGGACTTTCAACCGAAATGGTGCAGCGCTTGTCAACGGTTCGGCCGAAAACTATCGGCGAGGCATCGCGAATTACCGGCGTAACACCGGCAGCGGTGATGGCAATTTTGGGATATATAAAGCATGCAAAATAATGTTCAAACATTTTCATACCATTCGCACACAAATTTTTCAGACGGCAGGTGCAGCATCTGCGATATGGTGCGGCAAGCTAAATCCATAGGTTTTACGGAACTCGGCATCAGCGACCATTTGATTGTGCACAAAAATATGTGGCAAAGTCCCTCATGTTTGGTTAATCAACATATGAAAGATGAAAAACATATATATTGCACAGATTTTAATGAAATTTTAGAACGATTTCAGCGCCATTGCGATGAAATACGGCAAGTAGCAAAAGCTGAAAATTTTAAGCTGCATGTTGGTTTTGAGGTAGATTTTTTTACTTATGACGGGTGGCTGGAAGAACTGCAAAATTTTTTGGCACAGCTTGATTATGACTATGTAATTAGTGGCAACCATTTTGTGTTTGATGAAAGCGGAGAAAATATTATAAATCTGACTGATTTGCCGAAAATTTACGACGATTCAGCAATTTATCAAGAATATTTATCCCGCCACTTTAAAACAATTAAACAGGCTATCGAGAGCAGAATGTTTAAGTTTTTAGCGCATTTGGATTATGCGCGCCGCCTGGGTGATGAAATTTGTGGCCCGAATGATTTTTGGAATGAAAAAACTGCTGTTCTTGATGCGTTGGCAGTCAATAATGTACCTATGGAAATCAGCACCAAAGGACTGCGCAAAATCGGCGATTTTTATCCGAACGAAAACATATTGCTTGAGGCGGCAAAGCGCAATATTACGATGCTTATCAGTGATGATGCACACCACGCTGATGAGTTAGGAAGAGATTTTGCGGCAGCAGAAGAAAAATTGCAACAGTGTAAAATAATGCAAAGGTTACAATTTTAAGTGCCTTGAATTTGTGCAAAACAGAATTTAAAAATGGCATTTAAGTTATTGAATTAAATGGCAAAAGTGGCAAATGTTTCACGTGAAACATTTTAAAAAATACGAGTTTTATTCAAAACATATTTTCAGCTTTTTGCCATAGAAAGTCATCAGCCGGCACACGGCGCAAAACTCAAAATGCCGCCCGCGCTCAATTTCATTCAGCACCCGTGCCGGTATGTTCACTTTTTGGCTCAAGCGTGCCAAATTCAGCCGCCGTTCGCGCCGCAATAGCCACAAAGCATAGCCCAATTCTTCGCGGCTTTCTCGATTGATAAAGTGATTATTACTCATTTTTTTAGAACTCACTTAAAAAGTTTTTGTAGAATTAAAAACAAAAACCTTGCCGTTTTAGGCAAGGGGAGTTCGTAACTGTTTATGGTCAGTATAGTGTATTCAGTATATTCCGCCGGCTCCCCTCAAAGGAGGAGTTTTGGTTTAAGGAGTTACGATACTCCATCAGCCGAAAACCGGCTGACAAACGCAGATTATTTTAAATATTTAACTTTGTAAAGCATTTTTTGTTTTTTAATTCGAAGATCGCTGGACGATTCCTACGGAATCGAGCGATGACATAAAATGGACGCACAGCGCCGTGCAAGGAATGACATTTTTTGCACTCGTTTCACTCGGCGAGCGATGAGAATTATTATTCTGCTTCACTCGCGGCAATGAGGTTACTATTATTTCGCGTCACAAGTGATGATTTATGCAAAAAAATTTTAAATGTATAACCTCTAAAATATATTGCGCTTAAAAAAAGATTGATTCATACTTGAAATTAAGAGGAAAAAATGAATTTAGAAATTGAAGTAAAAAACGCCGGAATTTCAGAGGCAGAATTTGCTAAGTTGCAAAAGTTTGCCGCACTTTTAGGTGAATGGAACAGCAAGATGAATTTGGTTAGCAAAAATTCAATGCTTGATGTTTGGTCACGGCATATTTTGGATTCAGCACAGCTTATTAACTATATACCGGAAAGCGCAAAACATCTGGTTGATATCGGAAGTGGAGCTGGTTTTCCTGGAATTGTGCTGGCTATTTTGTTAGCCCAACGGAATACGTCAGTCAAAATAACGTTGATTGAAAGTATAACGAAAAAAACAGTGTATTTAAAAGATGTTTGTGAAAAATTAGAGCTGAAAAATGTTGAAGTTATCAATAATCGTGTAGAAAACACTGTATTTAAAGATGTTGATGTGATAACGGCGCGTGCGGTTGCTTTGCTTGATGTTTTATGCGGTTATGCTGCGCATGTTGGCTCTCCAAAAACCAAAATGCTGTTTTTAAAAGGTCAAAAGTGGGCGGAAGAAGATACGCAGGCTGCGGAACATTGGAAATATGATTTAACCGTTTATCCGAATAAGCAGTGCGTAGACGGTGTTGTGCTGGAAATGACGAATTTAAGGAAAAAAAGATGAAGATAATTTCAGTAGCAAATCGCAAGGGCGGTGTAGGAAAAACCACCACCACAATTAATATTGCCACGGCATTAGCGGCCATCGGCAAAAAGGTGCTTGTTATAGACTTTGACCCGCAGGGCAACGCAACAACCTCAATGGGAATTAAAAAGCAAAAAGGTGCGCCGTCATCATATGGTGTTCTAGTTGGAAATTGCGATGTTAATAAAGCAATTGTTTCAACAGACGTGCCTAATTTTGATTTGTTACCGTCAGCGCCTGATTTAGCGGCGGCTGAGGTTGAGCTTGTTGATTTAGACGGGCGTGAATTTATTTTTAAGAAAGCCATGCGGCGCTTGCAAGAAAACTATGATTATGTATTGATAGATTGCCCGCCTTCGCTTAATTTAATTACAATTAATGCTATGGTAGCGTCAAATTCGGTGATGGTGCCGCTGCAATGCGAATTTTTAGCTTTGGAAGGGTTAACTGATTTAATTAAGAACATTAATGCCGTTAAGCGCAATTTTAATCCAGCGCTTGCATTGCAGGGAATTGTGCTGACAATGTTCAGTCGGCAGAATAATTTAAGCAAAATGATTGAGGCTGATGTGCGCAAATATTTTGGCGACAAGGTTTATCTAACAGTTATTCCGCGTTGTGTGCGTATTGCCGAGGCGCCATCATACGGCAAACCGATTTTGATTTATGATTTTAAGTGCAGCGGTGCGCAGGCATATATTCAGCTGGCTAAGGAATTTTTACAACGAGAAGGGGTTTTATAGATGAGTGCAAACAATAAAAAACACGGTTTAGGGCGTGGTTTGGAGTCGTTATTCGGCGAAGATGTTATCAGCTGGGACGATGTGGCCGAAGCGCCAAAGCTTGAAAAGATTGCTGAGAACACTGTATTTAAAGAACCAAGCAGCGAAGTTGATATTTCTCTTATTCGTCCATGCCGTTTTCAGCCGCGGCAAAAATTTGATGACGAAGCCTTAAAGGCTTTAAGTGCATCAATTAAAGAAAAGGGCGTTTTGCAGCCTCTATTATTGCGGCACAGCGGTGAGGGTTTTGAAATTATTGCCGGAGAACGCCGTTGGCGGGCGGCGCAAATGGCCGGATTGAAAAATGTGCCGGCTGTTATTAAGGATTTGAGCGATGAAGAGGCGCTGGAAATTGCTTTAATTGAAAACTTACAGCGCGAAAATTTAACACCTATTGAAGAAGCTGAAGGTATTAACCGATTGCTTGACGAATTTGCCTACACACAAGAAAACGTTAGTAAAATTGTGGGGCGTTCACGCAGCTATATTACCAATGCGCTGCGTTTGCTGTTGTTGCCGGCCGGTGTTCAAGCAGCCGTAAATGATGGAAAATTAAGTGCCGGTCATGCCAGAGCTTTAGTTGGGGTTGAAAATGCCGAAGAACTGGCAGAAGAAATTATTGCACGCGACTTAAGCGTGCGTGAAACTGAAAAATTAGTAGCGGCAAATAAGCGCCGGCAGCCAAGAGTAAAACAGGCACGCATCAGCGATGTTGATTTGGAAGAAATTATGCGTGACCTAGAGGCAAAACTAAAACTAAAAGTTAAAATTAATGCTGGAAAAAACGGCAAAGGTCGTGTAGTATTACATTACAAAAGTCCGGCTGAACTCAGCACAATTTTAGATATATTGGAACAACGTTAAAATATGGAGAACTTTAAAATGGCTACAATTTTAGAAATGATGCTCGAAAATTGCAAAAATGCGGGATATTATCCGACAGAAAATATTGAAAAAATTGCTCGGGCAAAAAATATGATGTTTGGCGATAATGAATGGCGGCGCTGCCCTTGCGACGGGCAAAACGAAAAGCGCTACTGCATTTCAGAACTGTGCCGCAGCGACATTGAGCGTGACGGCATTTGTCACTGCCGTTGCTACAAAAAAGCATCATCAGATAATGCATAGAAGGAAAATTGGCGTATCATAAAGCAGCGCTTTTACATATTGCAAACAAATGTCTGAACCGAAATTTATAAATTTGCGTGTGCATACGGCCTATTCGCTGGCATTAGGAGCAATTCCGGTGCCTAAGTTGCTGCATAAGCTGCACGATTTAGGAGTGGCGGCCTGCGCCATTACCGACCACGGAAATTTGTTTGGCGGCAAGGCTTTTTCTAAATATGCCGCTGATGAAGGTATTAAGCCGATTTTGGGGGCGGAACTTTGTTTGCATAATGACGATTCGGAAAATATTGCCGTTTCTAAAGGACGAGAACTTGAGCCGCAGCCGCTTATCTTACTAGTGCAAAATGAGGTCGGTTATCAATCGCTGATGAAAATTTTTAAGCGTTATTATTTGGATAATACGCAAAAAAGCGGCACACCGCAGGTGACAATGGCCGATTTAGCAGAATTTAATGAAGGTTTGATTTGTTTGACCGGCGGTTTCAGCGGGCCGGTAGGACAACTTATTGTGCAAAATAGGCGTGAAGATGCCGAAGCAAAACTTTCTGCCTTGCATGCAATATTCGGTGACCGTTTATATATGGAGCTTTCGCGGGTTGGCTATGACGAAGAAAAAATAACCGAGCCGATGTTTTTGGAGCTGGCTTATAAATATGATATTCCGCTGGTGGCGACCAACGATGTTTATTTTTTTGATGCCGGCATGTATGAGGCGCATGATGCCTTGGTTTGCATTGCCGAGGGTGAATATGTGAGCAACGAAAACCGGCATCATTTTTCGCCGAACAATTGCTGGAAAAGCGAAAATGAAATGATTCAATTGTTTAAGGATATTCCTGAAGCAATTGAAAATACGGTAAATATTGCCAAACGCTGCAATTATCTTTCTAAAAAAGTTGAGCCTTTACTGCCGATTTTTATATGTCCCGACGGCAAAACGCAGGACGAGTTTATTACCGAAGAAGCCTATAAGGGGCTGCATGAGCGTATGGAACGGCAGGTTTATACGGCGGAGATGACAGCTGAGGAACGTGAGCGCACGGATAGGATATATTACAAACGGCTGGATTATGAGCTTTGCGTGATTAAAAAAATGGGCTTTCCGGGCTATTTTTTGATTGTGTCGGATTTTATCCGCTGGTCAAAAACGCATGGCGTACCGATTGGTCCGGGGCGAGGTTCCGGCGCCGGTTCTATTGTGGCTTGGGCATTGAAAATTACTGACCTAGACCCGATTCGTTTAGATTTGCTGTTTGAGCGTTTTTTAAATCCGGAACGTGTCAACATGCCGGATTTTGACGTGGACTTATGCCAAGAAAACCGCCACAAAACCATTGAATATGTGCAGGAAAAATATGGGCATGAAAAAGTGGCGCAAATTATTACTTATGGCAAATTGCAATCGAAAGCCGTAATTCGCGATGTGGCGAGGGTGCTGCAAATGCCATATAGTCAAGCTGACCGCATTTCAAAGATGATTCCGCCGGGGCAGGGCGGTAAAAATCCGACATTGCAAGAAGCGTTGGAGCAAGTGCCGGAATTGGAGGCAATGCGTGTTAATGACCCACAGATAAATAAACTGTTTGATATTGCCATGAAGCTGGAGGGTTTGTATCGCAACAGCGGTATGCACGCTGCCGGTGTGGTGATTGGCGACCGGCCGCTTGATGAATTGGTGCCGCTTTATAAAGACCCGCGGGCCGATATGCCGGTTACGCAATATGATATGAAATATGTGGAAGAAACCGGACTGATTAAGTTTGACTTTTTGGGGCTGAAAACACTGACGGTGATTGAAAAAGCCGTGGAATGGGTGGAACGTATTCACTCTATTAAGCTAGATATGGCCTCATTGCCGCTTGATGACAAGCAGACGTATGAACTTTTGCAACGTGGCGATACCAGCGCCGTGTTTCAATTTGAATCATCGGGCATGCGTGATGTGATGAAGCAGATTAAACCGGACCGTTTTGAGGATTTAATAGCGGTGATTTCGCTGTATCGCCCGGGGCCGATGGATAATATTCCGACATTTATTGCCCGCAAGCACGGTAAAGAAAAAATAGAGTATCTGCACCCTGATTTGGCACCGATTCTTGATGAAACTTACGGCATTATGGTTTATCAGGAGCAAGTGATGAAAATTGCGCAAGTGTTGGGCGGATATACACTCGGCGGAGCTGATAAACTGCGTAAGGTGATGGGGAAAAAGCAACGCGAAGAAATTCCGCACCAACGGGAAATGTTCACGGCCGGAGCGCTGAAAAACGGTATAGACGCTGAAGTTGCCAAGAGCATTTTTGACCAAATGGAAAAGTTTGCCTCTTACGGTTTTAATAAATCGCACGCTGCCGCTTATTCGCTGATTTCGTATCAGACAGCATATTTGAAGGCGCATTATCCGGTGGAATTTATGTGCGCCATTATGGATTTTGATATTACCAACACCGATAAAATTGCTTTTTACAGCGATGAAGTGAAAAAAATGGGCTTTAAAGTGTTGCCGCCGGATATTAATTTTTCCGAAGCATTATTCACAGTGGAAAACGGCAATATTCGTTTTGCGCTTGCCGGCATTAAAGGGGTGGGTGAGGCAAATATGCAAGCCATTGCTGCAGAAAGGCAAAAAAACGGGAAATTCAAGAATTTATCTGATTTTATCCATCGTGTGGATATTAAGCAGATAAACCGCAAGCAACTGGAACAGCTGATTAAGGCCGGTGCGTTTGACGGTCTTGATAAAAACCGCCAAAAGCTGTATATTAATATTGACAATATTTTGCGGCATATTGCGGCGGCTTCAGAACTGAAGGTTAGCGCGCAAACATCGTTGTTTGGAGCAGATGAGTTGAGTGCTACGGTGAAATTGCAGGAAAAGCCGGATTGGCCGGAATTGGAGCGGCTGCAAAATGAAGCAGAGGCTATTGGTTTTTATTTGTCGGCTCATCCGCTGGATATATATGCGCAAAGCATGGTGCGTTTGGGAATTTTGCCGTATAACGATGTAGTTAAAGGCATTAAAACCGGTGATAAAATTGTGGCAAATTTAGCGGGCTGCTTACAAAGCTTTCAGAAAAAAATCAGCAAAAGCGGCAAACCGTTTGCCTTTGTGCGGCTTTCCGATACATCGGCGGCCTATGAAGGTCTGCTGTTTTCGGAGGGCATTGCAAAATATGGGGCGGCCATTGAAAGCGGTGTGCCTCTTTATGTGCAGGCGGTAATAGAAAAGCAAGAAGAAGAAAAGCCGCCGCGCATGTTGTTCAACAGCATTAAGACACTGGATACGGCAATTGCCGAAACATCAAAGGGATTGGAAATTGCGGTTAATGATGTGGCGGCTGTCAGAGCAATTAATCAGGCACTGCTGCGTGAACATTTTGGCGCAAACAAAATATATATTAAGCCGGAGTTGCCGGAATGGGACGTGCGGATTGCACTGCCGAAAAACTATGCTTTGGATAATGGAGAGCTGCTGACAAAACTGCGTGCCATTGCCGGTGTGACAGAGGTAAAGGAGATATAAAAAATGATAAATACGCAAAAATATTCAATGGTTGGAGTTATGGCGCGTTTATTTAAGCTGGGAGGGCGCGTTTTTGACTGTTGGCGACCGTTGGCGATTTATGCGGCTTTACTAACGCCATTAGCTTTGTTGGCAATGTATATCGGGCAAATTTGTTCATATTCTTTTGATGGTTTTTGCGGATTTATTACACAGCAAAACGTTTTTTGGGTTTTGTTTGCAATGTATGTCGTAATTTTTGCGCATTTACAACTGTCTTTTGCTGTTGACTTTTACGATGAAGCCTTTAATGGTTTGGCATTTAAGCTAAAATTTTTATGGCGGCGCAGTGTTGAAAAATGGCAAAAAGAGCTGTTTTTGTTAGCATATTTGGCGGTTTTTTTGCTGCTGTTTGCAATATCAATTAAATTATTGTTTCAACAGGCAAATCCTGATTGGCGCATTGAAATGATTTATTTTACGCTGGTTTTTGGCTGTTTTCTGTTAATGATTTTATTTATGCGCATGGCGGCTTCGGTTAGCAGATTTTTAGCGCGCAAACGCGGGGACTTTAAACTTATTTACGGGCAAACCGCCGGCAGAGCATATGTGGCAATTATATTATTTTTAAGTTTGTTGGCATTTATGCTTTTATGCACGATTCGGCTTAATATATGGCTTGAAGCACTTAAAGCGGAGGCAGCTTGGCTGGCTGTTGTGTTTTACTTTGTTAAAATTTTTATGCAACTGTTTTTCTGCGCCTTAATGTTGACTTTCTGTCGTGCGCAAGATGAACTTTTGGAAGAACAAGCCGAATAAAAAGTTGTAACTTATTAAAAATCATAAATGTCTGAACCGTCAGCCGGCAGCGATGATGTTGCCGCGGCATTATATTCATCGGCAGCAGGCTGGCAAAGCTGCAAGGCATCAACAGCCCAACCGGTTAAGGCTATAGCAACAATCGGTAACACTACTTTTTCAAACGGAAAATGAGCGTGTCCGCCGTTTTTTGCCTTCATCCATTGATAAAATTTAGAACTATATATTAAAACCGCGGCGCCCAGCAACGTGCAAAACAAAAACGGGTCCATATAAAAGATAAGAATTGGTTTTGGAGTGTAAGCTAAATCTTTAATATAAACACCGCCGATAATGGCTAAAGAAAGCAACATTAATATGCTGTTACGAAAAGGAAAATGCCAATTTTTTTTATCAAACCACAAAATTGTCCAATATCCGATAAGTGCGAGTAAAGCGCCGGCCCAAACCGCAACAACGCCGTCATCTACCCCTAATTGCCGTGCAATGCTTAATCCGGCAACAACACCAACTGTGCATACGGCGCAGGCCGGATTGGCTAATACCGGAAAGCTGTAAACACTGAAAACAAGCAATAATATGGCAAAAATTAACATTATTTATTCCTTTCAATTGGTTGTAAATATAGCTAAAACGATGCAGAAAACATAAATTTTCTACCTTAGCAACAGATGCTTCACAATAGCTTAATTAAAATATAAATCAAGCAAAAAATATGAAGGCTTAAATTTAAAACCTTGAAAAGATTTTTCATTATAACCGTAAATACTATTTTAATAATTTTGCTATATCTTAACGGCATATTAGTGTATTATGTGAGGTAAAATGAAAAATTTTTGCACGTTTTTGATATTAACGATAACATTGCTTACCGGCGGTTGCATGGGCCGTTCGCAATATATAAATGAAGATTTATATGGTCTTTCACCGCATTGCCGGCATGAAACAACTATTGCTGTTTATAGCAAAGATGGTATGCATACTTTTCCGGGGTGCGCTGATTATGACTATGAACCGCAGGCGGAAACTGTTTTTAGTGAACGTGATTTTCCGCAGGTTCCGAATAATAAATATGAGGCAAATCAAGTGATTATGGAAAATCTAAATACTCGTGTTTTAGCTTATTGCCGCGGTTCGGAAGCAGAAATTGAGGCGTGTGTGGCGGTTTTGGAAGATTCATGTTATGTTCGTATTACGGAAATTCCGCATATGGCTGCAAAATATGATTTTTTGAAGACGGGAACATATCCGACACGGCGTTGGCGCAACGGTGAAAATGTGCCGAGGTGGTAAAAATGTTGGCGCACGTTAACACTATAGCTTTCAACGGACTTTCAACTCTAGATGTTGATTTGCAGCTGCAAATTACGGCAGGTATGCCTGTATTTTCGATTGTAGGTTTGCCTGATAAAACTATTGCCGAAAGCCGCGAACGAGTTAGAGCTGCGCTTAATACTTTAGGTGTAGAATTGCCGGCTAAACGCATTATTGTTAACTTAGCACCTGCAGATTTATTAAAAGAAGGTTCGCATTTTGATTTACCGATTGCTCTGGCTGTGTTAGCCGGCTTGGGTATTGTTCCGGCAGAAGAAGTGAACAATTATGTTGTTATAGGTGAGCTTGGTTTAGACGGGAAAATTCAGCCGGTTAACGGAGTTTTACCGGTGGCTATTCATGCTTCGCGCCGGCAAAAAGGCTTAATTTGTCCGGCATCACAAGGCAGCGAGGCTGTGTGGTCCGGCTTAAAAGATATTGTTGCCGCACCGAGTTTGTTGGCTCTGATAAACCATTTAAAAGGTGTTCAGCAGTTGCCGACACCAACGGCAAAGCAGAAAAAGAGCCGCACATCCGATTTAGATATGGCCGATGTTAAAGGTCAAGAAACAGCAAAACGCGCCATGGAAATTGCCGCTGCCGGCGGTCATAATTTATTGATGGTTGGCACACCGGGGGCCGGAAAGTCGATGTTAGCGGCGCGGATGGTGACGATTTTGCCGCCGATGACAACAGAAGAAGCCTTAGAAACATGTATGATTCATTCTATTGCCGGAGAGCTTAAAGATGGTGAAATCAGTTTTGACAGACCGTACCGTGACCCACACCACAATGCTTCAACACCGGCTTTAATCGGCGGTGGGCGTAAGGGTATTCCGGGAGAAATTTCATTGGCGCACAACGGAGTGTTGTTTTTAGATGAGCTGCCGGAATTTAATCGTGCCACCTTAGAAGCATTGCGTCAGCCGCTTGAAACCGGCTATGTTTCAATTTCCAGAGTTAATTGTCATACTCAATATCCGGCAAATTTTCAGCTGATTGCGGCAATGAATCCATGTCGCTGCGGTTATTTGGGTATCAACGGACAAGAATGCACGCGTGCTCCGAAATGCGCTGAAGAATATCAATCACGTATTTCCGGCCCATTGATGGATAGGTTTGATATGCATATTCAGGTGCCGCCGGTAAGTCCGTGGGATATGTCGGAAATTAAAACCGGCGAGAGCTCGGCTCAGATTCGTGAGAGAGTGATTGCCGCGCGGAAAATTCAGCGGCAACGTTTTATTGAAATGGGTTTGCCAAATTTATATACCAATTCACAGCTTAAGGGTGATGCTTTAGAGCAAGTTACTCAATTAGCGGAAGATGCCAAACAATTATTAGTGGCTTTTGCCGATAAGATGAAACTTTCGGCCAGAGCCTATCATCGCACATTAAAATTAGCAAGAACAATTGCAGACTTGCAAAATGAAAAAAATGTGTCTAAGATACACGTAGCAGAGGCGTTGTCATACAGATATGTTATGCCGTCCAAACAGGTTTAGGAGAAAACAGATGAAAAAACAAAATAAAGTACTAATTGCAATAGCGGCTTTGCTGAGCAGCGGAACGCTGATTGGTAGCGTTAATGCACAGCAGGGATATTATGCGCCGAACGGTGCGTATCGTGATGCTAGGAGCTTTGAGCAAAAGTTCAGCGGGCCGCACAATGTTCAGCCTAATGTGCCTCAGGTGCAAAACTTGCCGCAAGGAATGGCTGTTTATCAAACGATGCCGTATCAGACTTATGAACCGCAATATCAAAATGCACCGATAAACGAATCGGTAGAGGAAGTTGCGCAAGTTGAAGACCGTGACGGCAGTTTGTTTCCGGGCGGGCCATGCAAAAGTTGTTCTAAAGACGGCAGTATTTTTGGCGGTGCGCCATGTGTAAACTGCTCTAAAGACGGTAGTTTGTTCGGAGGTGAACCTTGTTCTAAGTGTTCTAAAGACGGCAGCCTGTTCCCCGGACCATGCAAAAAATGTGAAGAACGCCGCATAGAATATGTTAGCTCGCCGGCAATTCAGAATTTTGTGATGTATACGCCGGTTGTATATGAGGCAATGCATCGTGATTGTTGTGCAATGGCGCCGCTTGCGTTAGACCACGTTGATTTTAGAATTAAAAATACCGGAATTGATGGGCCTTATAGCAGCCATTTAGGCAACTATCGTTTTCGTATTTTTGGTTGCCGTCGTTTCAATAAAGAAGCAAATTTGAACAGCGGCCGCATTATGGAAAAGAACATTAAGTTTGCCACGGTGTTTGAAGAGGCAACTCAAGATTGCTACAAAGTTTTGCCTATGCCGAAAGATTTATGCTTGCAAACCACACCGATTGAGTTGCCGGAATATGTGTTGACGGCAGAAATTACCGACTATTTTATGAATATTTGTGATGAATATGATTGGGATAGTTCGCAGAAAAAAGACCAACGCAACGGAACATCGGAAATGACGGTGGTATGGCGTTTGATGGATTTAACCAAAACCAATGTATATTGGAAAGGTGAAAGCACCGGTTATGGCGAGCTTTATTATGGCGAAGTTAATGGTGAAGTTAAGCTGATTGAGCGAGCATTTGCTGATGCTGTAAGCAATTTGCGCGCTTTACCTGGGTTTGAAGACCAGTTGATGAAACGTGTTGACCCTGTATCATTAGCGGCACAGCGCAATGAATTGGTGGAAGAAGAACGTGCTTTGAATCCGATGAAATGTGGATATTTGAAGCAATATGAATGCGTTAAAAATTGCGAAATAAGCCGTCCGGGTGTTGATATGTCACAATGTATGCCAACTTGCGGCTGTGCACCGGAGCCGGTTATTGAGCCGATGCCGATTATTGAAAGCGGAGCGGTGATTGAGACACACGAAATTGTTGAATCGTGCATTGATGAAAACGGTAATGTTCGTGCAGACGGACAATGCAAAGTTGTTGATGACACTTGGATTGATACGGGAGATGTGGTTGCGCTTGAAAATTTGTGTGTTGTTACCGCAAATACATGCCAGAACTTAACGCCGGAAACAATTTATCGTATGCGCTCGTCCGTGGTGCAAATTGACAGCCCTAACGGCCGAAAAGGTGCGGGATTATTGATTTCAGACCGGTTTATTTTAACCTCAGGTGATTTAATTGACCCGAATGACAATGTTTATAAGGTTAAAACGGTGCGCAATGTTGAAATGACAGCACGTGCAGTGCGGGTTAACCCAAGTAAAAATACGGCGCTGTTGATGCTTGATACCCCGACAGAATATACGCCTTTGGCGCTTAATTTGAGCTTGCCGGAAGTTGGTCGTAACGGCTATTTAACACTTGGTTTACTAGACGTTACGGACTTCAAAGACGGTGAAAACTATTTAGAAAACAGTGCTAAAATTGAAGGTTATCGTTACACTGAAGAAAAAGGTGCGGAAATTTTAGCCAATACGTTTATTCAAAATGTTACCGTCGGCGGTGGCTTGTTCTACAAAGATTGTTCTTTGAACGGTATTGCTCATTCAGGGATTCGCACTAATGAAGGCCTTGATGTGTTTATTCCGACAGAAACAGCTTTGCGCAGCCTTGGTATCTGCATTTGCGGACAAGAATATGTGGAAGAAAGCCCGTGGCAGCAAACGGTATATAAGCCGGTGACCGAACAAATTAAAACTGTTCAGAAAGCACCGGAAGAAATGCCGACAAAAGAACGTAAATAATTTGATGTAAAAAAAATCGGCCTCCGTTGTTTAGGAGGCCTTTTATTAAAGGTGAGAGATGATGCTTAAAAATAATGAGTTTGGCCGCTCGATGATTGAGATGCTGGGGGTGTTATCTATAATCGGCGTTATATCTGTAGGCGGTATCGGGGTTATTTCTTCTGCAATGCAAAGTCAGCGATATAATCAAGTGTTATCTGAAATTTCTCAGTTAGCCGAAGATGGTAGAAGATTAGTATGCGATTATAGTGATGACAGCGGATATGCAGATGCAAATGTTGCTTATGGGGTGTTTTTATATAAGTCAGGCAGATATCCCAGCAGTTTGAGTTATGACGACAACGGTGTTTATAGCGGAACTTTGGATATAACTTACGATGTGGCCACAATAGATACAACCGGATCATTTTCCATTACTATTGGCAATGTGCCGCAAGAATTATGCATTAAAATACTTAGCAATGATTGGGGAACCGTGCGTTCAAGCGGAATAACCGGCGTAACTTACGGTGAGGAAACTTCTTCATTATCTATGCCGGTTGACTTAGCAACGGCGGCAACAAAATGCGTTGATGGAGCTAACAGCATAAAACTTTCGTATGCCGGATGCGGATATGTAGCACCTGCTGCGACTGCAGAACACAACCAACAAGGAGAATAATATGAAAAAGAATAATCAATATGGACGTTCGATGATGGAAATGCTGGGGGTGTTAACCATTATCGGAATCTTAACTACGGGTGGCTTTGGTTTAGTAATGAAAACGCGTATGCATCAAGCCATTAACGAGGTAACAGATACCATGACCTCTTTGGCGCAGAAAACCCGCCATATTATCAGAGATTATCAGTTAGATATAGAAGATGGAGCTACATCTGATGACTTGAACGTGTATGTTAAAAAAGCTAATGCTTATCCGGACACTTTAGCAACAGATTGGACTGACCGCAATGACGTTACTTATGATGTGGTTTATGTTGGCACTAATCCAATGTTTTGGGTGGTTGTTTCCGGTTTAAGCGAAGAAATGTGCTTAAGCCTTTCCAACGGCAACTACGGCAATAGCAATTCCAGCGGATTTGTCGGTTTAAGCTATGGCTCGGATGAAACAATACATAATTCACCTGTTGATTTAGGAACTGCGGTTACCGGTTGCACGCCGGAAAGAGGCAGCACAACCGTAACAATGAAATTCGGTTTCAGATAAAAAGTTTATTTTAGCTGATATTTAGTTCAGATAGCGTTGAAAACTTGGCAATAGAGCTTAAATATTCGGTGTTCGGTTGAACAGTGGTGTTTTTGAGCAATCAAATTCTAAATTGTTTGGCAGAACCGTTACTTAGACGTCTGAGGCTGAGGAATTTTAGAGTAAAGTCCTCTACCATCAATGTCAGGGTAATAAGTGCGCTTTCAAAAGTTTTCAAGACATGGCTCTGATAATATTATCAACCGGCCTAAGCTTCTTGAACTTTGGGCGGACTTGGAGGGAGGCAAGCCGTATGGGTGCTTGGCCTCCCTCTTGTTTTTTGTGAAAGTAAAATAAAAGCGCGTGACAAAGAGAGGTTTATGTTTTATCCTAAAAAAAATGGAAATATTCGAGAGGTTGGTAATATGCCTTATTTATTGATTTTGTTTGCAATGTTTAATATATCTTTGGCGCAGGCAGAAGAAGCGCAAATTTCGGAGTCTGTTTCAGCTAATAATGCTGTTGCGATTGCGGCCGATGATGCTGTTGCGGCACCAGATGATTTAGTAACAAAAGAAAATGTTTTGCCTGAAAAAGAAGCGGAAGTATTTAATGTATTTACACCGGAATTTATGAATGCGCTGCGTCAGTGCAAGCCGGCCAGCGATAATAACAGATTAGACGGTGCAGATTCTGCGGTGGAAATTGTTGGAAAAGAAGCAGAAAAATGCCACTTGCGCTATGCTGATTTTGATTTGTTTGTTCCGCTGGAAGTTTTGCCGAATATTCATGGTTTTGATGATTTACAGATTTTGCTGCGCAATCCTGAGATGGCAAAATATAATTTTAAGCCGCAATATATTTATAACGGTATTTTGCATGCCTTAAACTCTTGTGCCAAAGGCGTTGACTATTTAGGAACCGAAAACAAAAAAATAAGCGGTGATAAGCAAATTAGGCAAGCATTGGAAGCAGAATTTGCCAATGATGTTTGCACAATATATTTGGTGAGTGAATTGGAAGTTGAAGGCGTACTGCAAGATTATACGGTTACTTGCCGCATTGATAGCAAAACAATTGCCGGTTTATTAAACTATTATCGCGAGTTGCTTGATAAATATGGCGAAAAGCGATTTATGGCACAAGGCAAAGTTCGTGTTCGTTCAGAAATTGAAAATGAGCAAACGCGCCAAGCTGATGACGAGTTGATGTTCTTTTTGCAGCAAAAAGGTTTTTGCCGATAAATTTATTTGCTTTTTGGCATAAAAAAGCTGAGGCAATAAAAAATTGCAAAGCAGATAAGTGCTGCTATAATAAGATAAAAAGAAAGATATATTATGCCAATTAAAAGAACAATGCAGAGTGCGAAAAATATGCAGTTTTGCAAAAAATAGGCCCAATTACTTAAATTTAAGAATTTTTCTGCCGTATATTTTTCCTCCGGCAAACCGGTGGAATTTCCGCATTTATAGCAAGCAGAAGCATCAACCGGCATATTTGCACCGCAGCGATTGCATATTCTGTAGAACCCTTCTCCGCTATCTTTAAGATATTTGCCGCATTTGGGGCAGAAACGCCATTTTATAAAACGCCGAGGTTCAACATCTTGCTGGCAATAAAAACAATAAAACTTTTTCATCTTCCTTTTTTCCTTACGCTGATTTAAATGTAGGATATTTATATTACAAAAGCAAGTAAGGGTATAAAAACTGTGCATAAATCAGTATAAATATGGTAACCAAGGCGGCTTTGTCTTAATAATATAAGCAATTATATAAAGAGGAGATAGGCTATATGTCCGCACAAAAGTCACAACAGCAAATTCGCTTTGAAAAAGAAGCAAAGGCACTGCAAAAAAACATTGCCAAACGCAAAAAACAACAGCAGGAACTAGAAAAATTAAAAAGAGAAAAGGAGCAAAAAAATGGATAAAATAAAAATAAGAGGCGGACGCCAATTGTTTGGTAAAGTATATATCAGCGGTGCTAAAAATACCGCTTTGCCTATTATTTGTGCTTCGCTTTTAACCGATGAGCCGGTAACCGTAAAAAACATTCCTTTTCTCTCAGATATTACGTCGCTCAATAACTTACTGGCGCAAATCGGCACACAAATTGATGTAAAAGAAGAAATTTTAAATGGTCATAAAACGCAATCCATAACATATCACACGCCAAAACCGACAAGTTTGGTTGCTCCGTATGATTATGTGCGTAAAATGCGTGCTTCATACTATGTTTTAGGGCCGCTGTTGGCAAAATATGGGCATGTTGAACTTTCGCTTCCCGGCGGTTGTGCCATTGGGGCACGCCCGATGGATATTCATTTAACATCGTTGGAGCAAATGGGTGCTCATATTGAAATTAAAAACGGCTATGTAGTGGCAGATATTAACGGACGTTTGAAAGGCGCACATGTTGCGTTCCATTCCGCTTCAGTAGGGGCAACTTGCAATATTTTAATGGCTGCCACATTGGCTGAAGGTACAACGGTTATTGAAAATGCTGCCAAAGAACCGGAAATTGCCGATTTAATTGATATGCTTAATAAAATGGGGGCGCATATTGAAGGTGTAAACACTTCAACATTAACCATTACCGGCGTTTCTGAGCTGCACGGTATAACCCACGAAATTATCAATGACCGCATTGAAGCCGGCTCATATGCCGTTGCTGCTGCCATTACCAAAGGGCGCTTGGAATTGGTTAATGCAAACATTGAACACTTAAAAACGCCAATGGATATTTTACAAAAAATGGGCATAAAAATTGAGGCGACCGATACAGGCATAATTGTTGATGCTCAGCATGCCGATTTGCACGGCGAAGATGTATTTACTGATTATTACCCAGGTTTTCCGACAGATTTGCAAGCTCAGTTTATGGCGCTGATGTGTGTGGCAAAAGGCGCGGCAATGATAACAGAAAATATTTGGGAAAATCGTTTTATGCATGTTCCTGAATTGATGCGTATGGGGGCAAATATTAATGTTCACGGCCATGCTTCGGCCATTGTGCGCGGGGTGGAAAAACTTTCGGCCGCACCGGTTATGTCAACAGATTTACGCGCATCGTTTGCCTTAATTTTGGCCGGATTGGTGGCTGAAGGCGAAACTATTGTTAACCGTGTATATCACCTTGACCGTGGCTATGAACATTTAGAAGAAAAATTCAAGGCAGTTGGTGCCGACATTGAGCGCATTAAAGAAAGCGATTGGTAAACACAATATTGCACCAAAAGAATATGCCCGCTTTTATACGGGCATTTCTTTTTTAAATTGCTTTCTTATTATCTTCTGTCGCCAAACAAACGCAACAGCATTAAAAACAGATTGATAAAATCTAAATATAAGTTCAGAGCGCCGGCAATTGCTTTACGAGAAGCCACATCGTTATTATCCTGACGATAATACATCATTTTGATATTTTGCATATCTGCGGCAGTTAAACCGGTAAAAACTAACACTCCGACTGCTGATAATACATAATACAAACCGCTGCTGTTTAAGAAGATATTCACCACCATTGCAACAATAAGCCCTATAAGCGCCATATATAAATAGCTGCTGAGTTTAGAGAGGTCACGTTTAGTTGAATAGCCTAAAATTCCCATACCGCAAAATGTTACGGCCGTGATGAAAAATACGCGGGTGATACTGGCGCCGCTATAGATTAAAAACACATAAGCCAGCGATGCGCCTTCTAATGCGGAAAAAGCCCAGAACACTAATTGGACAGCGGCCAAACTTTTATGAGTTAGAACATAATTAAAAGCAAAAATTAAAGCTAAAGGTGCCAGCATAATCAGCCACCCAATGCCCGAAATTGAAGCGGTATTGTTTTGGTAATTTATATTATATAAAAGTTTAACCAGTTCGGTATTGGCAAACAAATATGCTACCAATCCGGCAACCAGCAAGCTGCCTCCCATATAGTTGAAAACCTTAACCATATAGCTGCGCAAACCTTCATCAACCATTTCAACGCTTGGTTGTCTGATAACATCAGTTGCTGACAATTTATCGAATTCGTTCATTTTATATTTCTCCTTATAGTATTATTCATTAAGCGATAATATAGTTTTTTTCGTACTGAAAATCAATATAAATAAGCAATAAAAGATTCTATTTAAATAGAACGCGCCACAAAATCAGCAAATAGGCAGAAATATGCAATTTGGGTTTAGGAGAAATAATTTCCCAACCGCGTTTTTTCATAAAAGCGAACAAATATTGGCTGACATTTTCAATATAGCGTAATGACATTGCTGAACGTGACTGTAGTATACGGATTAATCTTTCTGCCTTCATAAAAGCTAATTCTGCCTCACCGGCAAGCAATTCACGAGCAAGAGCAAAATCGGGCGATTCTATAATTTGCATGGGTTTGATATTTTCAAGATTTGTGCGTTTCAAAATATCTTCGGGCATATATAAACGTCCGCCTTTGGCATCATCTTTAACATCACGCAAAATGAGGGTTAAAAGCACGGCTCGGCCTAAATTTTTAGCTAATTCTTCTGTTGCCGCTGAGTTTTTTGCATCCATAATTTGCAGCGCCAGTTCAAACGGCACAACAGCAGCGCCATTAATATATTGCTCAAAAATAATTCGTTTAGGTGCGCACAAAGGTTTGGGAATGTTTAAGGTTGCACTGGCTAAAATTTCTTCTAATTTTTTTCGTGGCAAATTAAAACGCAAACAATTTTTATAAATTTTTCTGCCTATATTGGTAGCAGGAACGTGTTTATCATAGATATTAACCAATTCTTCGTACCATGCCTTAATCAGCTCTTTTTTCTCGGCAACAGGCATATCAGAACGAGCAATGTTGTCAATGTGTCGGCAAAAAGCAAACAACGTGAACAGGGCTTCACGTTTTACTTTTGGTAAACTGCGCATGCACCAAAACAGCGCAGGGTGAGATTTTTTTACCAAATCACCTACCGATAACATATAAGCCCTTTCATTTTTATTACATCAATTAGCTTGAGTTTATTGAAAAATCGCCGATTCGTCAAGCGGTGTTCAACAAGCTTGTTAATTATTTTCAATTTGTTGCAGCCACTGCGCAAAATCGGCCAAAGCTCGGTGGCAATAAGCTGCTTTGCGGTCTGCACCTTTAATTTTACGGAATTTTCCACTGGAAGTAATTTCGCCTTGAATGGTTGGAAAAATGCCGAAGTTAATGTTCATTGGTTGATATTCGGCTGTTGTGTCTTTCAAATGACCGAGCATGGCACCGGTAGCTGTTGTCTGCGGCGGTAAAAGCGGTGTTTTTCCTTGAATTAAGCAGGCGGCAAAATAGCCGGCAGACATACCGACATTTGCACTTTCAACATATCCCTCGCAACCGGTAATTTGGCCGGCAAACATAACGTTTGGTTGGCTTTTTAGGCGTAAAAACTCGTCTAAAAGCAGCGGACTGTTAATGAATGTATTTTTATGAATGCCGCCGTAGCGAGCAAATTCGGCATTTTCCAACCCCGGAATCAGGCGAAAAACTTCCTGTTGCGCTCCATATTTCATTTTGGTTTGAAAACCGACAATATTGCGCAATGTATCTTCTTTATTATCTTGGCGAAGTTGCACAACGGCATATGGTTTTTCCATGCTATGCGGATTGGTTAATCCTACAGGCTTCATCGGTCCGAACAAAAGAGTATCGGCACCGCGTTCCGCCATTACTTCTATCGGCAAGCAGCCGTCAAAATATTGCGGTGTTTCAAAGTCATGAAACGGCATTTTTTCTGCCGCTAAAAGCGCATTAACAAAACCGTAGTATTGTTCTTTATTAAGCGGGCAATTAATATAGTCATATTTATCACCTTTATCATAGCGTGATTGATACCATGCTTTATCAAAATTGATGCTCTCTTTATATACAACCGGCGCAATGGCATCATAAAACGAAAATGCCTGATGATTCACTTTTTCTAAAATTGTGTTAGCAAAATCGGCACTGGTTAAAGGACCGGTGGCAATAATGGTTAGCGGTGCGTCAGCAGCAGGAAATTCGGTTATTTCGCCACTGATAACTTCAACCATATTGGTTGCCAACAATTTTTCCGTTACCATATGGGCAAAGCCGTTGCGGTCAACTGCTAAAGCCCCTCCGGCCGGAACTTTGGTGGCATCAGCGCATTGCATTATCAGTGAATTAAAACGGCGCATTTCTTCGTGCATTAAGCCAACCGCATTATGTTCGGCATCATCGGCGCGCAAAGAATTAGAGCAGACCAGTTCGGCAAAATCGGTATTTTTGTGTGCCGGAGAAAATTTTTGCGGTTTCATTTCAAAAAGTTTTACTTTTATGCCGCGTTTTGCCAGTTGCCACGCGGATTCGCATCCGGCTAAACCGGCACCGATAATATTCGCTGTTGCCGTCATTTCATCTCCTTATATCAGACAGGCTTAAAATAAACCGCTTATGTTTCATTGTAAATAATAATTTGGCGCATTTTAAACCTTTTTTAAAACCACAATGATAAATTTGGTTACAAGGTTAGTTTATTGAGTTAAGAGATGACAATAAATTTAAAAAAAACAGGTGTTTTAGTATTGGTCGGCATTTTATCGGCCTCAAGCGTTGTTGCTGAAGATGAAAAAAAAACAGATTCGCTGACTGAATATGTGCAAAATGCAGATGAAAATGCGCCGCAAGACGCGAAGAAGGTTCAACAGCCAAAGCAAGAGGAAAATGCCACTTGGATTAATAATTTAGTGACAACAGTGGCCGAAAAAGGTTCTGCAGCCATTGCTTCGGTTGGCGATTCTTCTCAGCCGCAAATACATCGCTCTAATGCTTCGGTGTTCGATATTTCCGGCATTATGTTGCGCATGAACAGAGAGCAAACGGCTCAGGCAATGCAAAAACGTGGATATCGTAAAACTTATGAGCATTTGGAAATTCCGAATTTTATTCGTTGGCGCTATGAAGAAATGTGCCGCAATCAGGGTGTTGTTGGGTTTGAACGCATTGGCAACTGTGTGGTTAAAATGGCAAAGCAGAAAAATTATCAATATGTGCAGCACGAAAAATATGCCAATTTTCATACCAAAGAAGAAGTGGAAGTTTTTTATACCAGCAACTTTACCGGTAATAAAGTGCATCGCATTATGTATCATACCGAAGCGGCCAATGTTACCGGCAGCGGCACAAAAGCTGCATATTTACAAAATTTGAAGGTGTTTGAATTTTGGAAAAAAATTAATCAAAAATATGGTGTTCCGGATAATAAAGAGCAGGTCATTTGGGGTTTGGGCGAAAATAAACCTTATTTGCAGGCGGCAACCGGCAGGCTCATTTTAACCGACCCGATGTTACTGGAGTTGGATTATACTAGAATGTCACGTGAAGACCAAAAATTTATGAATACGGCGGTTTATACTTTTTAGGAGTAAAAAGAAATGGATATTGCAAGGACTGAATTAGCAGAACTTGTTTGTACACGTATCAGCCACGATTTAATCGGTAATATCGGAGCATTAAATAATGTAATGGAAATTTTATCTGAGGCCGGAAGTGTGCTTGATGAAAGTGATTTAAGCGTTTTAACAACGGCTGCGGCCACTTTAAGTGCTCGTCAGCAATTTTTTCGGCTGGCTTTCGGGCTAGATACAAGTGCTGTTAGTTCTGATAAAATAGCAAAAATATGCTGCGATTATTTAAATGTTATAGGTAGTCGCAATTATAAAATTGATTTTGAATGCAATAAAATTATACCGGAAATGGCTAAAGTTTTGTGCCTGTGTTTGATGATTGGCGCTGAAGTTTGTTTGCGCGGCGGGCATATTAAAGTTCAAGTCGGGCGGCAAGTTGTGGTTGAAACAACCTCGCAAACTGCACTATCAGAACCGAAAATTGCGACATATAAGCAAATTTTGCAAGGGCAAAAGCCGGCAGAAAATGCGGCACAATTTGTGCAACTGATTTACTTACGTGAATTGTTGGGAACTAAAGCGGCAATTACTTTGGAAAGTAATGATAATAAAATGGTTTTAACCATCGGCTAAAATTTAGAACTAAGCAACTATTAAACCAAAGACTATATTGCATTTAATAATGCAATTACTAAAATTATGACGGTCAACAATAAGGAGGACGCTATGGAAAATGGGACTTCTCTTATAGGACTTGACTTTTCGCCGGAACTTAATTTGGCGCGCTATTTACAAAACATACGCAAATTTCCGCTGCTTACGCAAGATGAAGAATATCAGCTGGCGGTGCAATATAAAAAAACCGGTGACAAAGATATTGCTTATCATTTAATTACATCGCATTTACGGTTAGTGGTGAAAGTTGTTTCGCAATATAAGGGATACGGCTTACCTTTAAGCGAAATGATTTCTGAAGGTAATATAGGCCTGATTTATGCTATTGATCGTTTTGAACCGGATAAAGGCTTTCGCTTTTCTACTTATGCTTTGTGGTGGATTAAAGCGGCGGTGCAGAAATATATTCTCAATTCGTGGTCGCTGGTAAAACTTGGCACAACTGCGGCGCAGAAAAAATTATTTTTTAATTTGCGCAAAATTAAAAATCAGCTGAATTTAACCGATGACCGTGAACTTTCGGCACAAATTTTACAAGATATTGCAAATTCGCTTGATGTTAGCGTGCAAGAGGTTACCGATATGAATACACGGCTTAAAGCGCACGATGGTTCGCTTAATGCTACTGTTGATAACGGAGATGGAGACGGTACGGCGGAGTGGTTGGATTTTATTTATGACACTAAACCAAATCAGGAAGAACGACTGGCTTATCGTGAAACGTTGAACTATCGGCGCAAACTGTTTAATCAGGCTATTACGGTATTAAATCCGCGAGAAAAAGATATTTTATATCAGCGGCGTTTGGCCGATGAAAATGCCACGCTTGAAGATTTAAGCCGTATTTATCATATTTCAAAAGAGCGGGTACGGCAAATTGAACTTAATTCGATTCGCAAAATATCAAAAGCAATAGAAACCATGCAATAATTTTTTATATTACTTGCATTAAACGCGGCACATTGGTCCATAAAATGTAGGCTTCTGTTTTATGGTGCGGGTATATGCGCTGAACTAACTCGGTATAAGCGGTAAGTTGCTTTTTATAGGCCGGCGGTGTTTCTTCTAAATTAGATGCTGCCGGTCGGTTGGTTTTAAAGTCAACAATTATTACTTTGTCGTCAAGAACTACCAAACGGTCAAGCTGAGCCGAAATAATTTTACCGTCAACTTCTCCCATAATTGGAACTTCGGCACGCGACTTACTGCCAAATATAACGGCATAACGCTCGTCATTTAGCAAATTAAGAACTTCTTTTATAATTTGTTGTTGCTCGGATTCGCTGATGCCTGTTGCATGGCGCTGCAAAAATTTTTGCATTATTGCTTGTTTATCGCCTTTAGTTTGCGGCAGATATTGCAACAGTTTATGGATAATTGTTCCGCGCCGATAATAATTGCCGTTAACAGCTAGCGGTGAAGCGGAATCAACTTCATCTTCAGTTTCCGGTTTGGACGGTGTCCATGGTTTTGCTAAAGCAGAAACATCGGCAACAGGTTCGTTTATCCACGTCGGCAGAGGGATACGCTCAATTTTTAGCATATTTTTTTCCTTGGAACGCTTGTTTACAATATGCGGAGATGTATACCGCCATATTTGGTCCATTGATTTATTATTATCATTTTCGCAACATAAAAAATTTTGGCACATATTAAACCACGAATTTTCTGGAATTTTTGAGCTGTTGCCGTTTTGAAATGCGCAAATATACAATCGGTCCTCGGCTCTGGTCATTGCAACATAGAGCAGACGCTTGCTTTCTTCTAAATGCTTTTGTTTTTCTTTTTCCAATATATTATCGCAATTTTCATCATAATAATCCTTATTAAGCGGATAATAAGCTATATTGTCATCAATTAAGAGATTCTGTTCGCGGTTTATGGTTTTAGCCGTGCCGCTATCAGGCAAAAAAACCACCGGAGCCTGCAGGCCTTTAGAACGATGAACCGTCATTAAGCGCACGGCATCAATATCTTTGCTGTCGGTTTCGCGTTTAATTTCTACCTCGGCTTGCTCAAGCCAACGGATAAATCCTTGCAGAGTTGGAATATTATCTTTTTCAAAAGAAAGAGCTAAATTCATAAACTCATCAAGAGAATCTTCAATTTCCATACCCATGCGCAAGGTCATTTTGTAGCGGACGTTAAGAGTTGTGAGAATTTCGGTATAAAGTTCAAACGGGCGCAAAAAATCTACCTTATTCAGCAAATTTTGTAATTTTTCACTAACTGTTGCATATTTTTCGTTTTGCAATAGACATTGCCATAACGAGGCTGTACGGCGATTATAGCAAAGTTCGGTTAAATCATCATCATCAAGTCCGAAAAGCGGTGATTTAAGAACTTCTGCCAACGATAAATCATCTTCCGGCAAAAGTAAAAATTTGCCAAGCGAAATTAAATCTTGCACCACAATTTCTGAGCTTAAAAGCAGTTTATCGGCACCGGTTACTGGAATATTATGTTTTTTGCAGGCGCGGATAAATTCATTAACAATGCTTTTTCGGCGCTGCACCAAAACCATAAAATCACTGTAATGCAGTGGCTGTTCTGAACTTTGACTTTGAGTGTGCAAGCGTATAATTTCATTAACAATGGCTTCAGCCATTTGCTGTTTTAGTGAAAATTCGGTATTTTGTATTAAAAGCGGAATTTGCCCGTTTTTTTCGGTTTTATAATCGGCCGGATTAACCATAAGCGGCCAAATTTGTACTTCACCGAATTCTCCGGCACGCGAAGCAATATGATGCACATTTTCGCCATTAGTCACAACACCTACAGACATTTGCGGGGAAGCAAACAGTTTGTTTACGGTTTCTAATATGGCAGGTGCTGAACGGAATGAAACCTCTAAATCTACTTTTTGAAAACGACTTCCGCTTTTGCTTGTTTCTGCTGCCATTTGGTCATATTTATCCGGATCTGCCCCTTGGAAGCTGAAAATAGATTGTTTACGGTCGCCAACGGCAAAAATTGTGGAAGCATCCTTTAAACCTTCTCCTGATAAAAATTCGGCACTTAATGCGCCGATTATGTCCCATTGGGAAGGAGATGTATCTTGTGCCTCATCAATTAATATGTGGTCAATTCCGCCGTCTAGTTTGAACAAAACCCAATCAGCCATTTGCGATTTTTGCAACAAATTTTTGGTTAGCAAGATTAAATCAGTATAATCCATTTTACCGTTACGATGCTTAAATTCTTCATATTGACTGATAAATTCTGCCGCTACAATCATTAAATTAAGCGTTGCCGCATAGAGATTATAATGTAATATTTTGTTTGCATAAGTTGCCGTGCGTTCTTTTTCTTGCTCAATCCAGTCGTCAAAATTTGGATTTGCTCGTCTTAATTCAGCACTCGCAATATTTTTTGCGCTGAATATCTTAGTATAGATGGCATAATCGGATATAGGAAAATTTTGTTCTGACATTGCAGCCATTAAAGCAGAATTTTTGAGGTCGCATTGTTTTTTGCCGCTTTGCCACAAAGGTAAAAATTGTTTTACGGCGGAGCGGTCAATTTCTGCCATATACATTTTCTGCAAATCTTCGGTTTTAATTTGCGGATTAATTTGCAGGCGTTTTTGCAGTGCTGATGCAAAATCGTTAATTTGTGAAAACTGGCATAGTAAAGAAGCAATTTCACTGCGCTTATCGGCAATATTTTTCATTACTTTCGGAAAACTGTTTTCATCAAGGTGGGCGTTTAGATATTGCAGCGCCAAACTTATCGGCAAATTAGGATTTTTTTCGGCTTCTGTTTGTATTTTATTTTGCAAACTATGCAGAACCTCGTCAACTTCGCGGTCTTCCATAATATCAAAATATGGTAAAATTTCAGCCTCCAGCGGAAAGCGCTTCAATATTTCTTGGCAAAAACTATGAATTGTTTGAATTTTGAGTCCTCCGGGAGTGTCAAGCAGAGCGGCAAATCTGGTGCGGGCGAGTTTTTTTATGTTTGCAAATTCATCAGGAGTGATAAGTTCATCTCCCAGCAACTCAAGCAAATTTTTTTCCAGCTCGTCTTCGTTGGTAACAGCCCATTCGCTTAAACGTTCAAAAATGCGGTTTTTCATCTCTACGGCTGCAGCTTTGGTATAAGTTAAGCATAAAATTTTAGCGGCATCTATGTTTTTGAGCAGCATACGCAAAACTCTGTCGGAAAGCACGCGTGTTTTGCCGGTTCCGGCTGAAGCGCTAACCCAAACCGAAACGTTTGGATTTGCGGCAGCGTGTTGCTGTTTTGTTGCCAACTGCACCAAATTTTCTCTTTGAGTTTTGTAATCGGTTATAGTTTTAGCACTCATTTTTTATCCTTCTTTATCGTCACTAATACCCCATTCCCTATAGCGGGCCAAATGCTCATAATCGGAATATTTCGTAACATTCAGTGGGTCCGGTTTATAAACATATGGTGCCGGCGGTGTTTGCTCATAAAATTCATGCAAACGTTTTTTTATGTTTTCTTGTGTCAAAGATATAACCTGACTGACTTCTTCCTCTTTAAGTTCTTTTGTATCTTTACCCAAAAGCCAATAGGCAAGCGTATTTATTGGCATATGTGCGGAAATGTCGGCATAACCGCCGTTTAAAGCAATCAATGCTTCAGTTGGTAATTGCGGCGCATAGCCTAATTTCATCTCTCTTAATGATTGCGGGTAGCCGCCTGAGCCGGTTTTATAATCGATAATATGCAGCATACCGTCATCGGTAATATCTATGCGGTCAGCTTTACCAGTTAAAGTGAATGTTGTTCCGTTACTGAGCGGCCACTTCATTTTACCTTCAATTTCGTTATATATTGCCGTAATATTTTGCCGATAATTTTGTTCGGTAGCAATCAGCCAATCGGCAGTTTGTTCAAATTTGGGCCACCAAAAAACGCGGATTGGGGTTGGAATATTTGCTGCCTTAAATTGTTCTTCTCCCAAACGCAACAATTCTTCTTTAGCGTTTTTCGGCATGGAGGCGCCGTAGCGGCGATTGAATAATTCAACTGTTTTATGCACAATATTACCATAGTCGCGGCGGTCAAAACGGCGGTCTAAATCGTCTAAAGGATATAATTGCAAAATGTATTTAGCAAAAATAGTATACGGGTCGCGAAACAGCGAATCTATGTTAGAAGCGGAAAGCTGCAATGGCCGCTTTTCTACGGTAGGTCGTGGTTGTGGTGCGCTAATCGGTTTAAGCGTTTCTGCGCGTTCGGCAAATTTTGCCCAAGATACATACTGCCTATCATATAGATTATATATGGATTCTCTTTTACCGAGCAATGCCGTTAAAACCGTTTCTAGGCGCAACAGCCAGCGAGATTTAGCCGTAGGAGCGCCGTCAAGACGTGCTGCGCGGGTTAAATATACTTCTTTTGAATTAAGCAAATGTGCAAAATCAGCAGCACAAACGCCGATGGCACGTTCCTTATCAGGTAAACCGAAGTCTTCGCGCATTTGCCGAGACATCCACATATCGCTGGCCGGAGATGCCGGCCAAAAGCCCTCGTTAACCTCGCCGATTATGGTTATATCAAATTGGGTTAAGCGAGCCTCAATCGGTCCTAAAATTTTTACTTGCGGATGCATACCATATCGTATGCGCACATTTTGTGTTTGCAACATTTTGTTGAAAAGGCTGCCATATTCATAAGGTTTGAACGCACCAAATATTTCGCCGTTTGTTAACAAGTCGTTCACAAAGTCGGCTGCCATTTTTCCGGCATCTAGCCGCCAGATAATTTTATCGCCGCTTTTTTCATCGGTTGAGGCTAAATTTTCTGCTGTTTGAATATGCGCCGTCAAAATTTCCGTTAAGCTGACGGTGCTTTTGGCATATAAATCGGTTAGCGGCTGTAAGCATTTTTGGAATGCTGCAAGCAACACTTGTTCTTCATTATTTGTTGTTTTAGCATATTTTTTATCGTGCCGCCAATATAATTCAAGTTGCCGCGCCAGTTTACGGCATTTTGCTTTATTCATGGAGCATGATGTGAAAGGGTGCTTTAAAAGTGCCATACAATCGGTTTGAGTAAAATTATTGCGTACTGTTTCTATAATTAAGCGCAAATAAATACCGATAGGAGTTTGATTTAGCGGTAAACCTGCAGAATCATCGGCAGTAATGTTCCAACGTTTAAGTTCTGCAACCACACATCGCGCTAAATTTCTGTCGCCTGTTACCAAAGCAACGGTTTTTTTTGAGTTTTCCAGCGTGCTGCGAATAATTAAGGCAACAGCATTTGCTTCTTGGCGCATATCATCACATTCTACAATTTGCAACCCTTTAAGTGCCGATGAAAAATTTTCATTTTGCGGCAAAGTGCGCCAAACGTCGGTGGTTTTAACCGGTCGCATGCATTCGCTAACCAAAAACTCGCGCGCTTCAGGCAAAACAACATCTTGAACTTCGGAACGTTTCAAATTCAAACATTCAAGCAGCTCTTTCAGCTCATATTGCGGATGATGAACTTCCACTTGTTCCCAATCCGGTTCGCTTAAGTATTTATCTAGGCCATATAGCCAAACCTCACCGTTAGGCAAATCATAGACTGTTTTTACTAATTTTTTAAGTATCGGAAATGCGGCAGTAATACCCGCAGCCACAATGCGCTGTGAGGTTTTTGTTTGTTGCCAATAGTCCAGTTCTGCTGCCAGCAAAAGCTGTTGCCGCTGTATAATGTTTGTTTTGTTTTGCTGTTGCAGATATTGCGGCCACATTTTTCGCAGCAGTGTTAACAAATCTAAAGTGCGTTGCCAATGCTCGGCATAATTAGGATAATTTTCCAGCAGCTTATCAAGTCCGTCCAGACTTTTTTGCTGTTGCTGGCAATTATCAAAAAAAACAGACAAACTTTGCGCCAGCTCGTATGCTTGCGCTGCCGTAACGGTGCTAATGCCCAAAGATTGACCGTTTTCCATAATTTGTTTACTTAAATAGAACAATCTTTCTGAGTTGCTGACGGCCGGCGCAAATTGCATTGTCAAATTTGCCTGACCGCTGAGCAATACAGCGTCTTCTTCGGCCTCTGCAACCGGTTTCATTTGCGGTAAAATTGTCGGTTCTAATCCGTTTGCTCGCACAAACGCATCGGCTAAATCACGGCAAGCACGCCGATTCGGCAACAAAAACAAAACTTGCGATAAATTGTCTTTTTCGGTTTTCAGAAAATGTTCGGCAAGTATATCAACAAAAGAAGCACTGGCCGAAACATTAAAAATACGCTTTTTTGCCATTTTTTAGCCTACAAACTTTCAATATATGCCTTAAACTTTGCCATAGCACGACCGCGATGCGAAATTTTGTTTTTTTCATCGTGGCTCATTTGAGCAAAACTTTGCGTATATCCTTTTGGAATAAACAGCGGGTCATATCCAAACCCTTCATCTCCGGACATTTTTTGCTCGGCAATTTTACCATCAACGCGGCCTTCAAACAGTTCATAATTTCCGTTTGGCCAGCTTAGAGAAACAACACAACTGAAATGAGCCGAACGGTCGCAATTTTCAATTTCAGACATTTCTTTAAGCAGTTTATCCATACCTTTATCAAAATCTCGGTTAGGTGCGTAACGTGCCGAATATACCCCCGGTGCTCCGTTCAAAGCATCAACACAGAGGCCGGAATCATCGGCAATGCATGGTATTCCCTGTGCTTTGGCAATTGTTTGCGATTTTAATAAAGAATTTTCGGCAAAAGTTGTGCCTGTTTCTTCAACATCAGGCAAATTAAGCTCAAGCGCTGACTTTACCGTAATGCCGAGCGGTGCCAGCATTTGTGTTATTTCTGCAATTTTCCCCTGATTACGGCTGGCAAAAATAAGTTCTTTAATCATTTTCTTCTTCCTGTTCTGTTTCATTAAGCGGGCGCATTTTAATTTGTGTTAACTGATTGCGCACTTTTTTTATAATGGCAAATTCAAAACCGTCAAACACAAATTTTTGCCCCTCGTCAGGAATACTTTCCGTCATATCGAGCAAATATCCGGCAATAGTAACGACATTATCATCGCTGATGTTCCAATTGTACATACGGTTCAAATCGCGTATTGGGGTTTGTCCTTCAACTAAATAATAGCCATCGGAGGTTTGTTTGACGGTAGCCGGCGTTTTATCGGTTTCATCTTCAATGTTGCCGACAATTTCTTCCAAAATATCTTCCAAAGTTACCACACCTTCCAAAGTGCCATATTCGTCAACAACCAAAGCAAAATGCTCTCGCCGTTGCTTAAATGTCTGTAATTGTTGTAATAATGTAGTTGTTTCCGGAATAAACCACGGTTCCAGCAATAAATCTTTGATTTTTAACTTATCTAAACTATCTTTATGTTGCCAGCACGTTTTCAAAAAACTTTTAGCCATAATAATGCCAACAATATTTTCCGGCTTTTCTTTATATACCGGTATGCGAGAAAAAGGGCTTTCCCGAACGGCATCAATTATTTCTTCAATAGGCAAATCGACATTGATGGCATAAATATTTTGCCGGTGATTCATAACGTCATAAACCGTAATTTCCGATAAATCGAAAATACTTTTCAGCATTTCTTTTTCTTGCTTAATTTCCGTGCCTTGATACAAATCTATAGCACCGCGGATTTCGGCAATATCAATATCACCGGCACTATGCTCTTTAATACCGAAAAGCCTGAATGACCAATGCACAACTTTTTGCATAATATAAACAATCGGGGTAAAAAGCCAAATGCAAAAATTAATAACAGGTGCAATTTGCAAAGCGGTTTTATTGGCATTTTCTACCGCGTAACTTTTAGGCAGCATATCGCCGTATATTAGCAGCAAAAAGGTCATAATTAAAGTTGCATATGCCACACCTTCAGCACCAAAGGTATCAACCAAAAGCTTTGTTGCCAGCGCTGTTCCGAGGGTGTTACAAACATTATTGCCCACAAGTGTGGTAATTACGGCACGGCTGCGCTTGGATAATATTTTCAGAGCCAAACCGGCTCGAGTGTTATGTTCATTTTTTTCCAAATCGGCCATATAGGCCTCGGAAGCACCAGTCATAGCGCTTTCGGAACATGAAAAAAAACTGGATAAAAATAGCGCCACGCAAATGCAAATAATTGTAATTGTTGTAATCATCGATTTTCCTGTTTATTGATTAAAGATTCTGCAGAATTTATATTTTTATAATAACCGTTAATAGCTGACAAAACGCGCCGAACGGTATTTTCTACACGCTCATTGCGAGTTTCAACCACAATATCAGCCTCAGAATAAAACGGGTATTCTTCTGAAATATATTCACGTAATTTTTCTTTCACGGTTGCATTATCACCCAGCAAAAACGGCCGCCGCGTGCGACCGGCTGTGCGGTGATATAAGGTATTGATATCGGCCTTGAGCCAAATGGTTAAGGCATTTTCTTTGGCTAAGCGTCTTGTTTGTTCTGCCACAAAAGAGCCGCCGCCTGAAGCTAAAACACAAGGGTTCCCTTGCAGTAGCCGTTTCATAACCCGTGCCTCGCCGGCTCGATATTCCTTTTCACCAAAACACTTAAGAACATCAACCAACGATAATCCCGCTGCTTTTTCAATTTCTTGGTCCCCGTCTACAAAAGGCAATGAAAGTTTGCGTGCTAAACGCTTTCCGACACTGGTTTTGCCGCTTCCCATCAGTCCTACGAGCAAAATTATTTTATCTTTCGGCATTGTCATACATATTAATTGTGTTTATTATTTTTCTTCTCAATTGACCTTACAATATAACTTTGTTAACATATAATCAACAGATTTTTAACATATAATAAAAGGATTTTAAATATGCGTAGTCAATTTAAACACAAAAGTGATAAAAAAATTATAGTTTATGCGGTTGTTTTAGTTGTTATTTTAGCAATTGGTGCTGTTATTTTGCAAGACATTCAAGTGCCGACAGAGCATCAGACTCAGGAGATTGAAGTTAATTTGGAAAAATAGATGCTTGGTGTAGAAATTGAAAATTTTTTAGCAATGATTGCGGCTGAAAAAGGGGTTTCTTCACGCACAATAAGCGCCTATGAGTGTGATTTAGGGCAATTTTTGCGTTTTTGCAATGCAGATATAAGTTGTTTGACTAAGCTGCAGGTGGAAAAATTTATACAACACCTACAGGAGCGTAGTTTTGCTCCTAAAACCGTTGCTCGTAAACTTTCGGCAATTAGAGAGTTTTGCAAATTTTTATATTCAGAGCATATTATAAACAGCAATCCTACACAAAATATTTTAACTCCTAAGCAAGAAAAACCACTTCCTAAATTTTTATCATATGCGCAAATAAAAGAATTGATAGCGGCAGCATATGCCAAAAAAGATTATCGCTGGCAGCGTGTTGCGGTGATGATAGAGCTTATGTATGCTACGGGATTGCGTGTTTCTGAGTTGGTTTCTCTTTCTTTAAGCGCCATAAACTACAATAAAGGGCTGATTACAATTTTTGGAAAAGGCAGTAAAGAGCGCTTGGTGCCGGTGGCATCGGGAACTTTAGATGCGGTGCAAAAATATTTAGAAAGTAGGCAAAATTTTTTGCATTCTGCTCAAAAGTCAAATTGGCTGTTTCCTTCTGCAAGTTCTGCTGACGGACATTTTACGCGAGATGCTTTTTACAAAGACTTAAAAAATTTAGCGGTTGAAAACGGTATTAACCCGCATTTAGTATCTCCGCACGTTTTACGGCATTCTTTTGCGACCCATCTTCTGAATAATGAAGCAGATTTGCGGGCAGTGCAGAAAATGTTGGGACACGAAAGCATTGCCACCACGGAAATATATACTCACATCACATCAAGCAAATTACAGCAGACAGTTTGTACCAAGCACCCTTTAGCCGGTTATAAATCGGGAGCGAAGTCGTGATGAAAGATAAAATTAAAATCAGAAGTGAACATACTTCAAGCGGACTGGTTAATTTGGCGAAAGTTGTTATGCCGGTTGCTAAGCAACTTCTCGGAGCTCAAGGATTTTATATGGTTGATTTGCTCACAAACTGGCAAACAATTGTGGGTAAAAATTTGGCTTCATACGCGTTACCGATTAAGTTGACGTTTAAGCAAGACGAACGTTGCAATGGCTGCTTGAGTGTGATTACGTCAAGTGGGGCTTTTGCAATGGAAATTAGGCAAAAAGAAAGAATGATTCTAAATAAAATTAACGGATTTTTCGGTTATGAAGCGGTAGGAAAATTAAAAATTTTGCAGACAGCCGCAGTTGCTGATTTCGGAGTAAATAAAAAACCCATTGAAAACCTGCAAAAAAATGTTGTATCTGCCGATAAAGAAAATTATATTACGGAATTAATTAAAGACATTCAATCGCCAAAATTGCGTTCGGTATTGCAAAATTTGGGGCAAGCGATTGCAATTGAAGCGGAAAACGAAGGAGAAAACTTAAGTGGAAAAAATTATTAAAAAAATCAGCGGTGTAATTTCTTTTATTGTTGTCTTTTTTATGGCGGCAGTGTTCTATTTTAATTTTAAAGGTTTTACGTATGTTGACGGACAGCTGATTTTAATTCGGCAAATTGCCGAAGCTGCGCCACAGAACGGAATTGCAGCAATAGGGCCGGCCAATATTAGAATTACGGCATCAGATAGATATGCTATAGGCTCGCCAAAAGCACCATGGACTCTTTATGAATATTCTTCGTTAGGTTGCCCGCATTGCGCCGATTTTCACTTAGATATTTTGCCGAAACTTGTTGAGAGATATGTTGACACCGGATATTTGCGCATTATTTTTGTGCATTTCCCGCTTGATAAAAAATCGATGAAAGCGGCACTTTTGGCTCATTGCATGAATTATGATGACTATCACGCTTTTGTGCGACATTTGTTTGACTATCAGCGTTCGTGGTGGTTAGATGAAGATGATGATCGCTTATTGAGATATGCGGCAGAGTTTGGGCTGGGATATGATGAAGCCCAACGTTGTATGCATGATGACAAAGTGGCACAGGAAATTATTACAGACCGGCAGCAGGCTTTAACTAAACTGCATATTAACGGCACTCCGGCTCTGGTGGTTAGCGGTGCTGACAGCAACGAAATTATTCACGGCGAACCGAAATATGACCGGCTCATTGAATATTTAGACCAACGGTTGGGGATTACGGTAAGCGAATAATGAAACAAAATCCGAAAGATATTGAGGATATAGACGCGCGAATAGCTAGTTTGAAAGGCAAACAAACAGCAAAAAGAGAGCACTCTGAGCTGGCAAAATTTTGGGAAAATGGTGTGCGCGCAGCTGCGGAATTTATTGCTCCGGTATTTATTGGTATAAGTATTGGGTATGTTTTAGATAAATGTTTTGACACGCGCATATTTTTTATGTTAGTACTAGCTATCTTCGGTTTGGCGGCTGGTATGCTTAATGTATATCGCTTAGCTAAACAAATAGAAAAAGAGGTTGAGAGGAATAAATAATGGAAAACCCTTTAGAACAGTTTGCAATTAAAAAACTCTTTCCGTGGCAAGCCGGCGGGGTTGATTTGTCATTCACAAATTCGTCCCTATGTATGGTGATAACGGTTGGCGTTATTGTTATTGCAATGTTGCTGGCTTTGCGTAAATGTGCAATTGTTCCTACCAAAAAGCAGGCGTTTGCCGAGTCGATATATGATTTTATTAATGGTATGATTGGAGAAACGCTGGGGCATGAGGGCTATAAATTTGTGGCTCTAATTTTTACGCTTTTCACTTTTATTGCCGTTGGAAATATGTTGGGATTGCTGCCATATAGCTTTACTTTTACATCGCATATTGCTGCTGTTGGCACACTGTCAGTGTTTTGTTTACTCTTAAACATATTTTTTGGTTTGAAACACCGCGGTCTGAAATATTTTCATACGTTTTTTCCGGAAGGACTGCCTTTGATTATGGCACCGCTGATTATTCCGGTGGAAACATTATCGCTTTTAGCAAAACCTTTCAGTCTGACGATTCGTTTGGCGGTTAATATGTCGGTTGGACATATTATGCTTGAGGTTTTGGGTACATTTATTTTGACAATGGGGTTATTTGGGTTTATTCCTCTTATTGCCGATATGTGTATCATTATGTTTGAATTATTCGTTACATTGTTGCAAGCCTATATATACACAACACTAAGCTGTGTGTATCTAAGCCAAGCAATTAGTGACGAAGAATAAAAAAGTAAATTGGAACTAACTCTTAATTATCGCGAAAGGATATAACAATGGAAAACGAAATTTTACAAGATAAATCAATGGCTTTTATTGCTGCAGGTATTTGCGCCTTGGCTATGAGTGCTGCGGCATGGGGTTTAACAAAATTGTGGACTTCATTAATTGAAACCGTTGGTCGCAATCCGCAAGTTAAAAAAGATGTTACCTTGTTCGGTTTTATCGGCATGGGCTCTATTGAATCTATTGCATTATACATCTTGGTAATTGCTATTTTGATGATTCTGTAATTAGTTTTTAGTTGTTAAAGAGGTTGTTATGCCGCAGTTAGATTGGTCGACTTTTGTTTCTCAAGCATTTTGGTTGATTGTGTGTTTTTGTGCCTTATGGGCAATGTTGGCATTTTGGATTATGCCAAAATTAGCAAATGTTGTTGAGCAGCGCAAACGCAAAATTGTTGATTATGTGCAAAAGGCAGATTTTTTTAACACTGCGGCAAAAAACTCTTTAAACAAATATAATGAAACTTTGGCAGCGGCAAAAGCACAGGCTGAACGGCAACTGAGCGATGGTCGGGCTGAATTAAAAAAACAACTGGAGTCGACTAATCGTCAAATGACTGAGCAGTTGAATAAAAAAATTGCCGATAATGAATTTTTGCTGGCATCGGAAAAAAATGAGACCTTGCTGCAAATAGAAGATATTTCACAAGAACTGGCCTATAGTATTTTGCAAAAATTGGGTTTTTTAAATATCAGCCGAGAAGAAGTGGCAAAAGTGGCCTTAAAGGAAAAAAACAATGGTTAATGAAGTAAATGTTTTGCCGATTGATGAACAAGCTGCCGATATGCTGCCGCTGAGTAGTAACGGCTTAATTGATTCAACGCAGAATGCAATTATGGGAGCGGCAGAAAACGTGTCGCACGTTATTGATGCCGGTAAAGCCGCGGTGCAATCGCATTTGACGGAAGAACCATTGTATATGGAAGTGCATTTTTGGGTAGGGGTTGCCTTCATATTGGCTATGTTGGTGCTTCTTAAGCCGGCGTATAAATTTATTAAATCAGCATTGCAACGGCGCGTTGATAAGGTGATTAATGACATTGATGAGGCCGTGAAACTTCGTGATGATGCTCAGGCTTTGTTGGCGGAATATGAGCGTAAGTTTGTAAATGTTGAGCAGGAAGCTGCGCAGATTGTGGCACAAGGAAAACAAAATTTGCGGCGTATGCAGCAGGCGGAAACGGCGCAAATGAGAGTTGATTTGCAAAACAAAGAAAAAGAAGCTGAGCGAAGAATAAAATCGGCAACGGAAAAGGCCAAGAATGAAATTAACCTTTCTGCCAGTAGGATATCTGTTTGTTTGGCGCAAAAAGCCATTAATCAATATTTGCAAAACAATGATAAGCAGAAATTGATTGATGATGCAATTGATGAGTTAGATAAATTTGTTAAAGCGTCTTGATTTGATTATCTAAGCGATTTTCGCATATACCATATGGGTCTTGGTGAATGATTACCTGTGCTTGCGGGAAGGCAGCAATAATTTTATGCTCAACTTCATCAGCAATAGCGTGAGTGGTAAATAATGATAAATTACCATCAAGTTCTAAATGAATTTCTATAAACATATGTGCTCCGGCAACCCGAGTGCGTAAGTCGTGATATCCTTTTACATTTGCAACAGTTTGGATAATATTGATAATATGTTTTTTCGTATTATCATCAACTTCTGCATCAGTAATTTCATTTAAGGCATCATATGCCAAGCGCAGAGCATTTGCGGACAAATAAAAGGCAATTAGCAGTGCGGTTAAAACGTCAAACCATTGCCATTGCAAATAGCGGACAACCAACAGAGAAAGTATGACCGAAAAATTGCTTAAAATATCGACTGTGTAGTGCGCACTGTCGGCATCAATGGCTTTGGAATTGGTTTTTTTCACCACATGACGCTGAAATATCACTAAAAGCAAAGTGCTAAACAAGCTAAAGCACATAATTGCCATACCGACTGCTGTTTGCTCTACTATTATCGGATAAATAAAACGTTTAATACCATCGTATAATATAAATCCGGCAGAACCTGCTATAAAGGCGGATTGAAGCAATGCACTGACCGCTTCAGCTTTGCCGTAGCCGTAACGATGCCTTTCATTAAGCGGCTTATTTGATATGCGCACGGCAATATAGGTAATAAGCGAAGAAATAACATCTGCCAAGCTATCGACCATAGAGCTTAGAACAGACAGCGAGCCGGTGTAAAAAAATGCCAGCGCTTTAACTAAACTGAGCAGTGTGGCAACGCTGATGCTCATTAATGCGGCTAAATTTTTTAATTTAATAGTATTGTTTGAGGAACTCAATGATTTTCTCCAATTTGATTTTATCGACTTTGGCGGCTTTGTTTTCAAGATATTGCGCCCAAAGTTTAAGATGTTTGTTTGTATTATTTTTTGCAAAGTCAAAAGTTACCCAAGCATCATCATTTTGCATATAAAACGCCATAGTAACTTTGTTACCTTCTTCAACATTGAGAACAATTTTATCTTGCGGATTTATATTAGGTTTATTTGAAACTTCCATAATTTCGGTGTTAAGCAATTCTTTAAGCAAAATCACCAAAACCTGTTCTTCATGTTCGGTAGCGCTTGGCGCAATAAGCCGACCAAAACGCAAATCCCATAGGTGAGAATAGGTCCAATTATGCCAATCTAAATTCATATTGATAAAATCAGCCTTAATTTGCCAAACTTGAAATTGGTCGGCCAAGCGCATATATGCGGACATAGCACCGCGGCCTAAATCTATATTTATATCGCCCAAATAAAAACTGTTAACAGGGCCATTATCGCTAAACAGTGAAATTTCTGTTACTTTTGAATGTTCATCTTCGAGCGGAGCCAAATTAAACATTGCTAAATTTTGCGCTTTATTGGATTTTTTTGCAAAATATGTCGCTTCGGCAATAGTTGTCAGCAAACGGCGAATTCTTTCTTGATAGACTGGTAAAGAAGGCATTTCTTGCAAATGCCACAAATTATTTTTATAAACAAAAGTTAAGGTTTGCTTGTTTGTTTTTAAAACAACCTTATTAATGTTATTTAAATTTGTTGTTAAATCAGGAAACAGCAATCTGTTTTCATAGGCATCTGCTTCACTTCGATTAGTTAGATAAACAGAAACAGCGCCTAAAATTAAAAGCAAAACACAAATCAGGCTTAATTTCATTAGTTTTATATCAAAATATGGTGCTGATTTTTGGCTATGGCGCCCAATGCTTTGGCGGTGAAAATAGTGTTTAAAACCGAAGTTTATCAACAGCACTAAAATAATAATAGCCGGAACTAAAGCAATATTGAATAAGGCGACTTTATCGGCAATTTTTTTGATGTTGCGAAAAGCATTGTAGCGTAATTCGCTTAATTGTTCGCGTAAATCATCAAGTTGGTGTCGAACTCCGGATATTGCGGCCAATTCATCAGCGCTGAAATTTTCCCGTTCTTCAAAATTTTTTTTGTTCCACACCTCATTTAAAGCTGCTTTAGCATGATTTATTTCAGCAAAAACGGCATTTTCTTTTTGTTTAAAGGTTAGAGAATTTATGCGGCGCAAATTTTCAATATCATTAAAGCGGCGGATATTGGCTCTTTTTCCCCGCAAATTCAGCATAGTTTGGTCATATGTTAAATAATCGAGAGCATTCAACACAAAATTAGCGTTATCAAAACTGTTGAAAGTATATTCTTTTTCCAAAAAATGCTGTTTATCGGCCCAAAAGGAATCATAGAGAAAATCTGAATCGGTAATAATGATCATTTCAAACGGATTTTCAGCGGTTTGTCCGCTGACTTCGGCCGCCAAAATTTTTTGGTTGTCATCTGCAGCAAAATATTGCAGAACTTGTTGTGGATTTAAGCCATCTATAACAACTTTAGAGGTCATTATTGAAGATATATCTCCGGCCCTTAGCAATGGCACAAATTTAATTTTACCATCAGTTATATCTTGTTGGTTAGGCATAACAACCGAAGCGGAAGCCAACATCATTTCGTGTAAATTTTTTGTAATCGGGTGGTATGGATTCATATTTTTTTGCGGAACTTTGAATTGTATCACATCTTGAGAAAATACCGGATTTGTGTTATAATTAATTGTAGAGTCTACTGTTATGGAATTTTGCAAATCGGCTACCACATAGTCGGCATAAAAATTAATCCCCCAAAAATTTGCTAAATCTCCCAGTTGTGAACTTTGCAACATTCCGGTGGCTGGTGCATATAGGCGTGATGCCTCGTTTGCCGGATCTAAAATCAGCAGAAATTTGCCGCCGGATTGAGAATATTTTTTAATTTTTTCAACCATATCATCTGTTAAATTTTGCGGATTTAATAAAACAACAGCGGCAATATCATCTGTTAAATCTTCAGCTTTGGTAATATTTTGCAAAGAGTAGTTTTCTTGCAAAACGCGGATAATTTCCCACGAAGAATGCAAAACAACGCCTTCTGCCTCGCTATAGCCGAATATAGGCAAGCCAGTGATAATACCGATGGTCTTTTTTTGATGATACATCTGATAAATTTTGGCGGTTATATCTTGTTCAATAGCTCCTAATTGCTGCTGAGCAAAAAACGGAATAATCTGCTTGTTTTGCAAAGTATCTTCCAGCGTTAAGCCGAACAATGCGTTTTGATTGAGGTCTATAAGCGGAATTGCTTGCAAGCCGTCGGCTAAAGCAATATCTTCTTCTTGGCTTAAAAATTTAGGGTAATATATTTTGTAAGTAAAATTGTCTTTTGCGGCGGTTTTATATTTTTGCAGCAGCAATCGTATATTATCAAAAAGCTGTCGTAAATTAGGATTACGCTGTTCCAAAATAGGTGAAAAATATAGTTTTGCCATTATTGGTTCAGGCAAGCGATTAAGTACATCTTTGGTGCTTGAGGTGAGGGTATATATTTTTTCTGCGGTGGCATCATATTGAATTTGTCTTGTTAGATTATTTGCCAAAATGTTAATGCCGAAAAAACCGGTGAGTAGCATCAGCCAAGCAAAAATATAATAACTGCGGCTGGTCGATTTTAGCCAACCTGAAGTTCCCGCGGTTTTAAAATTGACAACCAAAATGGTGGTAAAATTAAAAAAGATAATGACTGCGGCAAAAAAGATAATATCACGCAATTCTACCAAGCCTTTAGTCATTGTACTAAAATGGGTGACAAAGCTGAATGAGGCAATGGTATCAATAGCGCTATCAGGTAAAAACAGGCGGAAAAATGATAAAATATATTCCACTCCGCTCCAAAAGAAAAATAAATTGGCAATAACCGCCAAAACAAGAGCTATAACTTGATTTTTGGTCAATGCCGACATTGTTTGTGAAATGGCCAGCATGCATCCGGCTAAAATAAGCGCGGCAAAATATCCCAAAGCAATTACGCCGTTATCCGGTTCGCCCAAGATATTTACCGTGAGCCAAAACGGAAACGTTAGTAAAAGGGCAAGGCCGCAAAAAAGCCACGAAGTTAAAAATTTGCCGATTACCAGTGTGCGTATGGCAATTGGCTGAGTTATAATTTGTACAATGGTTTTATAGCGAAATTCTTCAGCCCATAAGCGCATAGAAATTCCGGGAATGAATAATAAATACAGCCAAGGCAAAAATTCGAACATCGGCAATAAGTCTGCTTTGCCGCGATTGAAAAAATCGCCGAAATATATGGCAAATGATGCGTTCAAAATTAGAAAGCTCAGCAAATATACGTAGGCCAAAGGTGAAATGAAATAACGCATAAGTTCATTTTTTGTAACAATCCAAAGTTTTTGCATTTTAATTTGCCTCCTCCGATATTGTCAATTTTTTAAATGCCGTCGCTAAATCAGGGCTTTTGCTTTGTTGCAAAATCTGTTTATATGTGCCGTCGGCTCTTATTTTGCCTTTATCCAATATAATGATGCGATTACAAATACTTTCCGCTTCATCAAGCAAATGGGTTGAAATGATAATGGTTTTATCTTTGGACATTTGTTTAATCAGCCCGCGCATATGTTCTTTTTGATTAGGGTCTAATCCGTCGGTCGGTTCATCGAGAAGCAAAATCGGCGGATTAGAGAGAATGCTTTGAGCAAAACCCACTCGCCGCAGATATCCTTTGGATAAGGTTTCTATTTTTTGTTCCATAACTTCAACAATGTTTGCCGTTTGCGCCGCTTGTTGCACTTGTTTTTTATGCACTCCGCGCAACTGCGCCATATAATTTAAAAACATGGCAACGCTCATATCAGCATATAAAGGCGAACCCTCGGGCAAAAAGCCGATATTTTGCTTGGCAAATAAAGGAAAAGCAGAAATATCTTTATCCATAACTTTTATACTGCCGGAGGTTGGTGCCAAAAAACCGGCAATCATATTCATCAAGGTAGATTTTCCGGCACCGTTAGGCCCTAATAGCGCAATAATTTCTCCCTCTTTGGCTTGCAGGCAAATATTGTCAGATGCCGCAATATTTTCGTAGTTTTTGTACAGGTTTTTGATTTCTATGGTGTTTTTACTCTTTAACTTCATAAAATTCTCCTCCGCTCAGCGGTTCATAAGCGCCGGTTGTGGTTGGAAAGGTAATGGGCATAGCATATAGTCGGCGCACGGCATTAAAAGCCGTTGCAGACGCTCCCAGTGTTCGCCATTGCAATAATATTTGCGGTTCACGCGGGGCAAAGCTTTGTTTTATAAAACGGCATAGTGTCGGATTTTTAATCCCTGCGCCGACAACATAAATTGTAGCCGGAATTTTAGGCAGAAAGTCTAGAGCCGCCTGGTAAATTGCTTCAGCAATAAAGGCAGTGGCAGTTGCCGCGCCGTCTTCCAAAGAAAGCCCCTCCAAATGTTCTTTTTTATCGCTGAAACGCATTATATCCAACGCTTTCGGCGGTTCCATGTGCAAAAATTTGTGGCGCAGAAGCGTTTGTAAAATTTGTTGATGTATATTGCCGGTGGCCGCCAGTTTGCCGTTATAGTCGGTTTGCATTTTAGCGTGGCGAAAGGTCCAATCTTCAATCATGGCTAAACCGGGGGCGCAGTCAAAGGCTTGCATTTCACCGCTTTCACCTAAATAGACCAAGCTGCTGACGGCTCCGATATAAATAAAAAGTGCCGGTTTGTTTTCTTTTTGCCAAATTGCATTAATAAATGCCGGCATCAGCGGAGAAGTTTGTCCTCCGGCTAATAAATCGGCTTTATGAAAATGTGTTATAATACGCCGTTGCAAAATGTTACAAATAAGCTGTCCATCTTCAATTTGATACGAACATTTATTGGTGGTATCGCAGCCGATAGTTAAGCTGTCTATACCAATAATATCAACCTTTTCTTCGTTGCAGAAATTTGCAATGGCTTCGGCATAAAATTCGCTGACTTTGGTTCTTAAATTTTGCACGTCGGCGCAGTTTTCCAGCTCAGCATAGCTTAAAAGCCGGCGGCTGATAATGGCACGAATGTCTAAAGCCAAATTTTCAGGGTATGGCACAACTTCTGTTTTCAAAACATTATAAACATCAACACCATCACTGTCAATCAACGCCATCTCTATCGCGTTAAGAGATGCGCCGCCGTATAAACCTAATGCATGAATATTTTTTATTATCATTAATTTTCATAATCCTGTTGCAATGGGGGAATTATATGCTAATATACGTTAAAATTTAGTATAAACTTGAAAGGTTGACAATGACACAATTTAAATCGGAATTTTTGAATATAATGCTGGAACGCGGTTTTTACAATCAGTGCACAAATATTGACGGTTTTGATGACTATTTGTATGAGTGTGAAAAAAGCGGAAAACCGGCTGTTGGTTATTTAGGTTCCGACCCAACCGGAGATAGTTTGCACGTGGGACATATTGTGCCACTGATGATGCTGCGCTGGTTTCAAAAATGCGGGCATAAACCGCTGACATTGGTCGGCGGGGCAACGGCGCGCATCGGCGACCCTTCGGGCAAAGATAAACTGCGCCCGTTTTTAGATGAACAAACGCTTACCCACAATATTGAGGGTTTGAAAAAGTCTTTTTCTAAATTTCTGCGTTTTGGTAATGGTGCAACAGATGCCTTAATGGTAGATAACTGGGATTGGTTCAAAGATATTAACTATTTGGCTTTTCTGCGTGATATTGGAACTTGTTATTCTGTTAACAGAATGCTGACAATGGATAGCGTTAAAAGCCGTTTGGAACGCGAACAACCGATGTCGTTTTTAGAATTTAACTATATGTTGCTGCAGGGATATGATTTTTGTGTGTTGCTGCAAAAATATAATTGCCGCGCGCAAATTGCCGGTGCCGACCAATGGGGAAATATTACCTCCGGCACAGAATTGGGTCGCCGGCGCTATAATACCGAGCTGTTTGGCTTTACCAGCCCGATTATTACCGATTCTAACGGCAAAAAAATGGGCAAGTCGGAAGGCAACGCGGTATGGATTAATGATGAGAAACTGCCGGCTTATGATTATTATCAATATTTTCGCAACATTAGCGATGCTGAAGTGGGCAAATGTTTGCGTATTTATACCGATTTACCGATGGACGAAGTGCGCCGTTTGGAACAGCTGCAAGACAAAGAAATTAATGAAGCTAAAAAAATATTGGCTTTTGAGGCAACTAAAATTTGCCGCGGCTTAGAAAATGCCGAAGCTGCTCAAGCAACAGCGGTGAAAACTTTTGAACAAGGTGCCGCCGGTGATGATTTGCCTACCTTAAATGCAGATTTGGAAGCCGGAATCGGTGCTCTTGATGCGTTTTTGCAAATTGGCTTTGTAGCCAGCAAAGGCGAAGCGCGGCGCTTGATTAAACAGGCCGGTTTGAAAATTAACGGCAAACCAATCAGCGATGAAAATTATATTATTACCAAAGCAGATATCGTTGACGGAGCTGTCAAAATTGCTCAAGGTAAAAAGAAATTCGGACTAATTAAATAATTTATAAGGACTAGAACTATGGTAAAAATTTCAGCTTATATTGTTACGCTTAATGAAGAACAGCGCTTAGGTAAAACATTAGAGGCGGTTAGTCAGGTTGCCGATGAAATTATTGTGGTAGATAGCGGTAGCACTGATAAAACGGAAGAAATTGCCAAGCAATATGGAGCAAAATTTATCTTTCATCAGTGGAAAAACATTTCTTCGCAAAAACATTTTGCCCAAGAACAATGCTCTAATGACTGGGTGCTTTCGCTTGATTCTGATGAGGTGCTCTCAAAGGAGTTGATTATTGAAATTAAGGCGGAAATGAATAATCCGCAGGCAGATGCTTATAAAATTAAGATTTGCGATATGATGCCAGGAGATAAAACACCGCGTCTTTTGGCCAGAACATATAATTTAGAGCGTTTATATGACCGCCGCAAAAGCAATATGCCGGACTATTTAACCAATGACCGTGTTATTGTTGGACCTGATGCCAAAGTTGCACAATTAAAACATAAAATTCATCACTATTCGTATATTTCCTTAACCCGCATTTGGTATAAGCTTAATATGTATACCGATGAATTGGTAAGAACAGCGGTTGAACAAGGTCGCCACTATTCAAAATTGCGTCTATATACTGAATTTCCACGGCAGTTTTTGTTTTATTATTTCATTAGAAGATATTGTTTTTACGGCACATGCGGTTTTTGGATGGCAACAACCTATGCCTATTTTCGCTTTTTGAAAATTGCTAAATGGTTTGAATGGCAGCTGTTGCGCAACAACAAAAACTAAACTTTAAGCTTTTTCAAAAATTTACCGATTTCGGCATTGATGCGGATGCCGTCTTTGGGTGTAACTTTTATCAGCCCGAAAAAGCGCGGTTTAATTTTGCTGAAATCAATCGGTGCAAAAATAGCCGGATTGTTAATCAGAGCCTGATATGCACCGTCAAAATCTTTTTGTGCAACCCGAAAATAATTGCTGATTAAACGTTCGGCATCAACAGGAAAATTACGTTTTTTCAACGCATCGGCAAATTTTTGCTGCCGTTCTTTACGCGCCAAATATTCTTCATACATAATCTTTTTAATATGCGTTTCCTGATAACGGATTAGTTTTGCCTGATAGCCGAGTTCACAGCTTTCCATATAAATTAAGATTTCCACATAAGAAATAACAGCTAACTGCAAATCCTGATTTTGCAATTTTTCGGCAAAGTTCAAAAATTCTTCATCGCTTGAAGATGGAGAAAATTTACCCACCTCATTCGGAAACATTTGAGACAGCAACACCCAACCGTTAACAATGTCATTTGAAATGAGCCGGCCTAAGCTGGGTTTATAGTTCGGGTATAAGTCGTCAATGCTGAAAAGACACTCAAAATTATGCTTCAAATTTTCTTTTGCCAATTTATTAACGGAAGATTGAAAGTTAATAAAAGCCTGTGCTAATTCCGATTCGTCAGCGCCTAAAGTTGGCATATTTTGCTGTTCCGAAGCTTCTTCTTTGCCGGCTGTCAGAGCGGCGCTTAAATCTTCTTCCATTTCGGCAGAAATTTGCTCATTAAGTTTTTCGCTTTCATCACTCAATTTTGCAAACGGTGATTCTTCCTGTTTTTCGTCTTCAGCATTTTCGCTCTCATTTTTATCATTAATAAAACTATCTAAAAGTTTTTCAAAGTCATCATTTTCATCAAAAATATCTTTTTCAGCCATTTTTCCCTCTTCTCAGGCTTGCTTTTTGCACATTTATTATATATTGTAATTCATAATATATGTTTAATAAAGAAAAAAATGACAGCGGAAGATAAAATATTTTTATTACCAGAAGTATCAGCGCCTGAAAATAATATGCGGCTTGATAAGTTTTTGGCCGCCAAAATGCCGGATATGTCGCGCGCGCGGCTGCAAAAATTAATTAATGCCGGATATGTTTCTCTTGATGAAACCATACAAATAGATAATTCACATAAAGTTAAAGTCGGCGATGCATATATTGTAACCGTTCCGCCGGCAGAAGAAGCTGAGCCTGCGGCAGAAAATATTGCTCTTGATATTGTATATGAAGATGATGATTTACTGGTGGTCAATAAACCGGCCGGTATGACGGTGCATCCGGCAGCAGGAGCATGGCACGGCACATTGGTTAATGCGCTTTTATATTATTGCGCCGATAGACTATCCGGCATCGGCGGTGTGAAACGTCCGGGAATTGTGCATCGTATTGATAAGGAAACCAGCGGCTTGTTGGTGGTGGCTAAAAATGACTTAGCGCATCAGAATTTGAGTGAACAATTTGCCGAACACAGCATAGAGCGCACATATTTGGCGGTTGTTTACGGAGTTCCGAATTCTTTAAGCGGAACAATTGAGGGTAATATTGGCCGCAGCTCATTTGACCGTAAAAAAATGGCTATTGTTGAAAATGGCGGAAAGCCGGCGATAACGCACTATAAAACGCTGCAGGCTTTCGGCCGTGCCGCGGCGCTTGTGCAATGTAATTTGGAAACAGGGCGCACCCACCAAATTAGGGTGCATTTAAGCTCTATGGGCCATGCGCTTATTGGTGATAAAGTGTATGTTAAAAACAAAAAATCGGAAATTTTGCTGCCGACAGAGGCAAAAAACTATGTTAATAATTTTCCACGCCAAGCGCTGCATGCTAAAAGTTTGGGGTTTGTTCATCCCCGCAGCGGAAAATTTTTGCAATTCGATTCGATTCTGCCCGATGATATGCAGGAGTTGTTAAAAATATTAAATTTGCAAAATTAGGCTGTCGCGGCTTTATTTCCACAATTGTTTTTTGTGCTGGAGTTCTTCTAAAGAAGCAACAATCACGGCGCCAAACAGCACTACAGTCCACCACGAATACATCCACACAAGCAGCAGAGGCACTGAAGCCATAGCACCATAGAGCGTTTTATACGTAACATTAAGCTGCAAAAAATAGCCGAAGCCGTAGCGCAAAACAGTCATCATTATAAATGCCACGGCTGCACCGATAAAAGCACTTGACAGGCGAATTTTTTTGTTGGGGACAATGTAATATGAAAACCCCAAAACGGCAAAAATCAGCAAATTATGCGCCACAACGGTTGTAAAAAGGTCTAAATTTTCCGCATTATTGTTAAAATATTGCAGTTTCAGCATATAGCCGCGCAAAGAAAAACCAATTCCCAGTACAATCGGACACAAAATAATCAAAGTCCAATAAAGTGCCATTTTAGTTGCCAAACGCCGATGTTTTTTAATTTTGAAAATAAAATTAAAACTGCTTTCAATGGTTGAAAGCATTAATACCGCCGTTACAGCCAAACCGGCAACACCAATGGTTGTCAGTTTGCCGGCGGCGGCCACAAATTCGGCCATATATTGCTGCACATTTTCGCCTAAGTTCGGCACAAAATTCTGAATTAAAAAATCTTGCACCTGCAAACGCACATGCTCAAACATTGGGAACGCCGCAAAAACCGCCAGCGCAATGGCAATCAGCGGCACCACTGCCAGCAATGTGGTATAGCTAAGAGCGGCCGAAACCCGCAGAATTGTAGTATCACGAAGATGTAATTGCAATTTTTTTGCAAATAAAAATAAAAATTTTTTATAATCAAGCAGCTTTTGCCAATTTATCATGCCATAACTTTCAAAAAAAGATTTACAAAATCATTTGTTTTGTATAAGTATTCTATCAGTAATTAATTGTAGTGTAATTGATAAATTTTAAAAAAGGATAAAAGAAAATGGAACTAATGGCCGGAAAAAAAGGTTTAATTATGGGGCTTGCCAATGATAAGTCAATTGCTTGGGGTATTGCGCAAGCACTGAACGAACAAGGTGCGCAAATTGCAATTTCTTATCAGAACGAAATGCTTGAAAAACGTGTGCGTCCTTTGGCAGAACAATTGAATAATCCTCTGTTGATTAAATGTGATGTTACCGATTCGGCATCGGTAGAAGCATGCTTCAAAGAATTAGGCGAAAAATGGGGCAAAATAGATTTTGTGGTGCACGCCATTGCCTTTTCAGACAAAGACCAATTGCGTGGCCGCACAATTGACACCACACTAGATAACTTTTTGAACACCATGCACATTTCTTGCTATTCATTTTTAGAAGCGTGCCGCTGTGCCTCGCCGATTATGAACGAAGGCGGCTCAATTATTACGCTGACCTATTTAGGCTCGGAGCGTGTTTTGCCGAACTACAACATTATGGGCGTGGCCAAAGCTGCTTTAGAGGCTTCAGTGCGCTATGCTGCGGTTGATATGGGTAAGCAAGGTGTGCGTGTTAATGCTATTTCATCTGGGCCGATTAAAACATTAGCAGCATCGGGTATCGGCGATTTTAGAATGATTTTGCGCTGGAATGAGCTGAACGCACCGTTGCGCCGCAATGTTCATCAAAACGAAGTCGGAAATATGGCGTTGAGTTTACTTTCAGATTTGGGCGCTGCCGTTACCGGTGAAGTTTTGCACGTTGACTGCGGATATAATACCATTGCCATGGTAAATATTGACAACGCCGAGGAAAGCGCTGAAGTGCTGAAAGAATTTTAAGCAGAAAATATGCTGATGATATTTTTTATGAGAAACCGCCTTTGAGGCGGTTTTTTTTGTTGCTGTTTGTATCTTTTATGTTGCAATGCTGTAAAGAGGCGCCAAAAAAACTTTACTTTGATAAATTTTAATGCTATCCCATTTTTTGTAGCGCATAAGTGTGCGCTATCGGGTTCAGAAAAACTCGTGTAAACAAAATCGACCGACATAGAAAGATTTAATCCTATGTCGGCGATTTCCGCGATAGGGCGGATTGTGGTGTGATAAGGTATTACCAAAAACGCCTGCCGATTGGTTTGTTCGGATTTTGTGAGTCCGCCCACTTCTGTTTAATATTGAAGTGCCGATGACGGAAAAAATGAAGGAAAAAGAAATTATTAAAAACCGCAACAGAAATAAAAAATTGATGGCGCAAAGCGAATTTTTTGAATAAAGTGTAAAGAGCGCAAAAAATAATTGAAAATTGCCCGCAAATGCCTTATTGATGTAATATAATGTGCAAAAAAGGATAATAACGTGGCAAAAAAATATTATATTAAAACTTTCGGCTGCCAAATGAATGTTTATGATTCTTCGCGTATTGCCGATATGCTTAAAAATGAAGGGTATATTGAAACACAAAAGCAGGCAGATGCTGATATTGTGCTGTTTAATACCTGTCATATCCGTGAAAAAGCAGCGGAAAAATTGTTCTCAGATTTAGGACGGGCAAAACTGATTGCCGATGAACGGGCTGAAAATGGTTTGGATACCGTTATCGGTGTGGCCGGTTGTGTGGTGCAGGCGGAAGATGAGCAAATTATTAAACGCGCACCGTATGTTGATTTTGCGGTTGGGCCGCTGATGTATTATCGCATACCGGAAATTTTGCGCAAAGTTGTTAGCGATAAAAAACATAAAGGCATTGTTGACACCGATTTTCCGGCAATAAATAAATTTGACTTTCTGCCGGAAAATAAAGCACAAGGAGCATGCTCATACTTAGCCGTGCAAGAAGGCTGCAACAATTTTTGCACATATTGTGTGGTGCCATATACGCGTGGGGCGGAATGTTCTCGCACGGTTAAAGAGGTGGTGGAAGAAGCAAAGCGCTTAATTGCTACCGGCACGCTGGAAATTAATTTATTGGGGCAAAATGTTAATTCTTATCACGGTGAAGATGAAAACGGTAAAGAGCGTAATTTGGCCTATTTATTGCATAAAATTGCCGAGCTTGACGGCTTAAAACGCTTGCGATACACTACCTCATATCCGGCCGATATGAGTGATGATTTAATTGCCTGCCACAAAGATATTGATATTTTAATGCCGTATTTGCATTTGCCGGTGCAGTCCGGTTCCGATAAAATTTTGAAGGCAATGAACCGCCGGCATACTTCGGCCGATTATTTGAAAATTGTGGAAAAATTGTATGCCGCTAATCCAAAGCTGAAAATGTCGTCGGATTTTATTGTTGGTTTTCCGGGGGAAACCGATGAAGATTTTGCTAAAACATTAGAGGTGGTCAATAAGGTTAAATATATTCAAGCATTTTCTTTCAAATATAGCCGCCGACCGGGGACACCGGCTGCCGTTATGGAAAATCAGGTGGAAGAAAAAGTAAAAAAAGAGCGCTTAGATGTTTTGCAAACACTTTTGTTTGACTATCAGACCAAATTTAATGAAGCGTGTGTGGGGCAAACTATGCCGGTTCTGTTTGAACAAAAGGGGCGGCATAAAGGTCAGCTGATTGGGCGCACGCCATATATGCAAAACTTGCATATTGAAACAAAAGGTGATAATATGAATAAAATTATAGATGTGGTTGTTACTGCGGCAACAACAAATTCTTTGAGCGGAAAGGAAATTTGATATGGCAGAGATAGGGTTTGAATTGTTTAATAATCAGTTGGTGCAACAATTGGTGGGGGAAGCAGATGCCAATTTGCGGCTGATTGAAAAGATGCTGAATGTAGAAATTTTGAGCTTTGGTAACCAAATTACAATTAAAGGGGCATCGAGCGATGTTGAAAACGCTAAATCTGCACTTGAAATTTTGTATCATAAAGCCAGTAAAGGTATTGATATTGGAGAGCAGGAAGTTAAAGCAGCCGTACGTATGAGCGGCGATAATGTGCATAGCGAAAGCGAAAAACAGGAAATGAACGACATTGTGCTAAAAACCAAAAAACGTTATATCTATCCGCGTTCGGCAACACAAGCAAAGTATATTCAGGAAATGATGAAAAACGAACTTGTATTCGGCCTTGGTCCTGCCGGAACGGGTAAAACTTATTTGGCCGTGGCACTGGCGGTTTCAATGATGCTTGAGGGTGCCATAGATAAAATTATCTTATCGCGTCCGGCGGTGGAAGCCGGCGAAAATTTGGGCTTTTTACCGGGGGATTTGAAGGAAAAAGTTGACCCGTATTTGCGGCCGTTGTATGATGCGCTTTATGAGATGTTACCGGCGGAAATGGTCGATAAAAAATTGGCTTTGGGTGAAATTGAAATTGCGCCGCTTGCCTTTATGCGCGGGCGAACGCTTTCTAACTCGTTCATTATTTTAGATGAAGCGCAAAACACTACGCCGATGCAAATGAAAATGTTTTTAACGCGTTTGGGCGAAAATTCGCGCATGGTGGTTAATGGCGATTTAAGCCAAGTTGATTTGCCACACGGCGTGGTTTCAGGTTTGCGTGATGCACTTGATACGCTACGTCAGGTTGAAAGCATTTCTTCTGTTACATTTACTGCTAGCGATGTGGTGCGTCACGGGTTGGTGGCAAAAATTGTTCAGGCCTATGAAAAGCGCAGCAAAGGTCGTGCGGAAAATGACTGATGTCAGCTTAAATTTAAATATTGAGGACGACAGGTGGGCAACGGCACTGCCGAATGTTTCTGCTTTGGCTGAAAAAGTTAAAGCCGTTACATTTGCTTATGTTTATGAAAATGAAAAAACAATTTTGCAAACGCTCAATAAACATACATTCGTGAATGTATGTTTGAGTAATGATGCCACGGTGCAAGTGCTTAACCGCGATTTTCGCGGGCTGGATAAACCGACCAATGTGCTCTCATTTGCCAATATTGATTTTGCTGATTTTGCGGCTGAAAATAGCTGTTTTAAGGAAACAGATTTAGGTGACATTATTTTGGCTTATGAAACCATGGCTGCGGAGGCTGAAATGCAGCAAATTAGCTTAGAGGCGCATTTTTGCCATTTATTAGTACACGGTTTTTTGCATATTTTAGGCTATGACCATATGACCAACGATGAGGCAGAAATTATGGAAAATTTAGAAATTAGAATTTTAGCGCAATTAAATATTGCAAACCCATATGAGGAAAATGTATGAGCGATAATAACAACAATAATCAAAAAGAAAGTTTATGGACCTGTTTTTGCCGACGTTTCAGCCGCAAGGAAAATGTGCGCGAAACATTGGAAGATTTAATTGAAGAAGCGGCTGATAGTAACGATAGTTGCGATAATTTGAGCAGTCAGGAACAGCTTTTGCTGAACAATGTTCTATATTTGAAAGACAAGCGCTGCGGGCAAATTATGGTGCCTCGTGCTGAAATTGTGGCTTTTCAAAAAGACGGAACCGTGCAGGATTTAGGCTTGCTGATGACGGAAAAAGGGCATTCGCGCGTGCCGATTTATGACCAATCGCTTGATGAAATTATCGGTATGGTGCATATTATTGATGTGGCCAAGGCCTTGATGAAAGGACAGCAAAAAGCCAAAGCTGCAATGCTTGCCGGCAATAAACTGAAATTTGTTTCTCCTTCAATGCATGTTTTAGATTTGTTGAATTTTATGCAAAAAAACAAGGTGCATATGGCTTTGGTGGTTGATGAATATGGCGGAATTGACGGACTTGTGACCATTGAAGATTTGCTGGAAGAAATTGTGGGGGATATTGAAGACGAGTATGATATTGACGCTGAACCGGAAATTAAGCAACAAGGGAAAAATGTGATTATGGCTGATGGCTCGGCAGAGCTTGAAGATATTAAAGAAAAAACCGGACTGGATTTAGCTAAAAACATAGAGGATTATGAAGATGATGTTGACACGTTAGGCGGGCTGATTTGCGCTATGGTAGAACGCTTGCCTCAGCGCGGTGAAGTGATAGAGGCTGCCGATAATGTTAATTTTCGCATTATAGATGTTGATTCTCGTTGTATTAAAAAAGTTATGATTGTAAAAAGACATGAACAAGAAACAAAAGAAACATCAGCAACAACAAAATAAAATATTTGGTTTTTGGCTTCCTCGGCATAAAACAATAGCCTTAATTGCTGGTGCGGTTTTAGCAGCTGCTTTGCCGCCTTTTTACCAATTTTGGGCGGTTTTAGCGGCGTTCTCAGTTGCGCTTTGGCTGTGTATGCAATCAGCTAACGGCAAGCATTTAGCGGCAATTGGCTATTGGTTTGGTTTCGGATATTTTGCCTGCGGATTTTATTGGATTGGTAATGCGCTTTTAATTGACGTAAAAGCAACCGGTTTTCTTTATCCGCTGGTGCTTATTTTGAACGGTGCATTTTTTGGTTTATTTACAATTTTACCATTTTGGATTACAAAATCGGGAAAAAACATAGCGGCAAAAATGTGTTTGTTTACGGCAATGTGGTTTTTCAGCGCTGAATGGCTAAGGAGCTTTTTATTCACAGGCTTTCCGTGGAATCCGGTGAGTTCGGTTTTAGCCATTCGTCCGGCATTGTTGCAAACATTGGCATGGTGGGGAACATATGGATTGTCTATGGTGGTTATTTTGTTGGCAATGCTGCCAGCTTTATGGTTGATTAAGCCGACAAGAAAAAGATTGCTGTGGCCGGTTTTGTCTTTAAGCGGCTTTATTTTATTATGGGAATACGGAACTTTTGTATTAGCTCATATTGATACTTCTCCAAGCGGTGAAGAAATTATGGTGCGGTTGGTACAACCGAGCATTCCGCAAAATTTAAAATGGAACAAAAAAACGGCAGAAAATAATTTTCAAAAATATTTTGATATTAGCACCCAGAAAGATAATCATCATATTGATTTTGTTTTTTGGGGAGAAACAGCCTCGCCGTTTGATTTAACGCAAGATACATTGCACCGTGAAAAACTGGTGCGTGCGGTGCCGAAACACGGCTATTTAATAACCGGATTATTGCGCTTTGAATTAGATGAAAAGGGCTATATTCCTTATAATTCTTTAGCGGTAATCAATCGCAAAACGCAAGTGCTTAATTTATATGACAAGCATCATTTAGTGCCGTTTGGTGAATATATTCCGCTGCGGCAATATCTGCCGGAGTGGGTGCATCCGCTGACAAATACAGTGGCAGAATTTGGCCGCGGAAAACAATTTAAAACCATAACCCTTGATGGCTATCCGGAATTTGCGCCGCTCATTTGTTATGAGGTAATTTTTTCTGATGATATTGTGCGAAAAGAAAACAAACCCAAATGGATGGTGGTGTTGACAAATGACGGTTGGTATGGTCAAAGTGCCGGTCCGTATCAGCATTTAGTGGCGGCGCAAATGCGTGCCGTTGAAGAAGGTATGACGGTTGTGCGCAGTGCCAACAGCGGTATTAGCGCTATTATTACACCATACGGCGAGGTTCCGGTTAAGTTAGCTTTGGGCTGGAAAGGTTTTAAAGACGCGGCGGTTAATTTAGACTTAGCTCATGGCACAATTTTCGGAGAGTATGGTAACGCTGTGCCGCTTTGTATGGCTTTCGGTTTGTTGTTGTTGGCAAAGATTATCAATAAATTGCAACGCTATTTTCGTAAACACAAAAAATAGTGTTTATGGTGCAGATATACATGATGAATTTTAGGATAATAAAATAAAAAGTAATTTCAAAATTTTGTGATATTAGATGATTTAATACTTGCAAAAGTTAAAAAAATAAGATATATATTACCTTCATTGCCGGTTTAGCTCAGTTGGTAGAGCAACGCATTCGTAATGCGTGGGTCGGGTGTTCGAGTCTCCTAACCGGCACCAATGGAAAAGCCGCCTTCGGGCGGCTTTATTTATAAGCTGTAGTTAAAAAACTATAATTTGTGCTGATTTATGAGTTCAGCATCAACAATCAACGCTTCAAAATCTTCTAAAAACCAATCAATTTCATCATCATTATCCTGATGAATCATTTTATAAAAACGATCGCGAAACGAGATTAAAAGGCTGCTTTCTTCCACTTTCAAATCACGCACTTGCGGATGTTCATTATTTTCAGCTAATACAAACAGTACATTAAAACCCTGATTTTCAGCAAATTCAGCATTGTTTGCATTTAGAAAAATTTTACCATAGACGTTAATTATATTCTTTTCTGCTATCACTTTGTTTATGCTAAAATTAACCATTCCTTCGCTTATATCTAAAGGATAGTTTTTATAAAGTGCCGCAGCATAGCGTTTGAACAAAGAAACATATTTTTCCTGTTGCTGCTGATTCATATTGCGCCAATATTTACCGACAGCAAATTTAGCAGCATAATTTAAGTCGACATCTTCGGCTAAAATTTTATCTAAAGCAGCATATTTTTGCTCGTTGGTCGGGGCTGCCAAAATGCGCAAAATTTCTTGCCCCTTAGAATTTGCCCAATGCTCAGCTTGTTTTGGAGTTAGCTTTGCCCAAGCATTATAAGCGAAAACAATGCTGATTAAAAATAATATGATAAGTCGGAAAAAATATTTTATTTTCATAATATATCCTCTAAACTGTAACACAGTAATATATTTTAACGCGAAAGTAAAAAAAATGAAAGCATTTTTATCATTTTTAGCCTTATATATGGCAACAGCGGTTTCGGCCAATGCGCAAACTTATGTAATAAACGACTATATGCCATTGCCGACAGCCGGTTCATCGGTGGCAGAAATTGCCAAGCGAAATGTGGTGCGATGCGGCACAAATTTGCAAGCCAAAGCCTATGCTTATCAGGAAGACGGAATTTGGCATGGTATTGATGCTGATTTTTGCAGGGTTATTGCTCAGGCTGTTACCGGCAATAAAGATAATTTTGAATTGCGTCATATTGAAGCTGTTGATGTTTTAAGAGCATTAAACAGCGGCCAAATAGATGTTATGCTCAGCGGTTCATATTATACGGCGAAAATGGAAACTGCCAAAAAGGCATTGGGAGTTGGTCCGCTTTATTATGACCGGCAATATATTATGGTGCGCAATGATGAGGCAGAAGATTTAAGCGAATACAAAGATAAAAAAATTTGTGTTTCTACCGATTCGGACTATCAAACTCAGTTTGATGAATTTAATGCTAAGCACAACTTCGGCATAAAATATTTAACGTTTGACAGTGTGCAAAAATCACAATCGGCTTTTTTGTTGAAGCGCTGCCAATTGCTTACGGCAAACAGCTTGGTTTTGAAAGGGCTTAAAATTGCTCAGCCGAAATTAGATGCGCACGTTTTGCCGTTGAAAATTTCAGTTCAGCCGATGTACGCTGTGGTTAAATATGATAATTATGATTTACAGATAGCTCTCAAGTGGATATTTAATGCTTTGTTTTTAGCGGAACAATATAATGTAAAACAACAAAATTTAAGCTTTTTTGCCACTAATGATATACCGGAATTGCGCAATTTGTTAGGTGATGACCCGCAAATGTGGCAGGGCTTGCTGCTTCAGCCTAATTGGGTGCGCGAAATTATCGGCGCAATGGGAAACTATAGCGATATTTATGAGCGTAATATCGGGTATGAATCTGAATTTAAACTGCCGCGAGACAAGGGTAAACTTATGCGCGACGGTGGAACAATTTTACCGTTACCGTTTATTTGATTTTTTCTTTTCTTGAGGAACTATAAACTGCGTGCCGATTTTCATAAACTTTTCGGTGCGCTGTTTTTTTAGTTTGTCATAATTTACGCCGCTCAGTTCTTGCAAAGATTTACGCAGAACTTGGCGCAAATTATCTATGGCTTGTTCTTTGTTACGATGCGCTCCGCCTAGCGGTTCGGCAACAATTTCATCAATTATGCCTAATTGTTTCAAATCTTGTGCGGTTAAACGCAAGGCTTCGGTGGCTTCTTTGGTTTTGTCGGCTGAGCGCCACAAGATAGAGGCGCAACCTTCAGGTGAAATAACCGAATATATGGCGTGTTCTAACATAAAAACTTTATCGGCGGTGGCAATGGCAATAGCGCCGCCGGAGCCTCCTTCGCCGATTATGGTGGCAATTAAAGGTGCTTTTACACGCAGGCATTTTTCGATTGATGAGGCGATAGCTTCTGCTTGCCCTCTGGCTTCTGCATCAACCCCCGGATATGCGCCGGCCGTGTCTACAAATGAAAGAATCGGCAGTTTGAAGTGTTCTGCCATATCCATAAGACGTTGAGCTTTACGATAGCCTTCAGGTTTAGCCATACCAAAGTTATATTTAATGCGAGAGTCTAAGTCTTTACCTTTTTCCAGTCCGATAACTACCACCGGTGTTTCTTCAAAAAAACCGATACCGGCAATCATTGCCGCGTCATCGGCAAACCTGCGGTCTCCGGCTAAAAGCACAAAATCTTTAATTAGTTCGCCGACATAGTCTAAACAGTGCGGACGGTCGGGGTGGCGGGCAATTTGGGCTTTTTGCCACGGAGTCAGATTTTTATAAACCGTTGCTGAACGTGAACGTAAAGTTTTTTGCAGTTTTTTAATTTCCTCACTCATTTCCGCATCATCTGCGGCAATAGATTTAAGATGATTTATTTTTTCTTCAATTTCCACAATTGTTTTTTCAAAATCTAATATAATCGTTTCATTTTCACGCATTTTTTACCTCATTTGTATGTATTGTGCAGTGTAACATATTTTTTTAAAATGTTTAGCATTTTTTACGTTTTATGCGTTAATTTGTTTTATTCGGTTAAATGCGGCAATTTCAGAACATACCTTTTTTACGGAAATAGAAAATGACGACCAAAGTGGCCAGAAGCGATAGCAAAATTACAATCGGAAAACCGTAGGTCATTGTGGCAAAAGGCACAGCAACGTTCATGCCCCAAAAAGTTCCGAGCATGGTTGGAATGGACAGCACAATTGTTATTGCCGCCAAAAACTTCATAATTTGGTTGACGTTATTGTTAATAATCGAAGCAAATCCGTCCATCATACCCTCTAAAATTGAGCGGTGCATGTCGACCATTTCTATAGCCTGCTTATTTTCAACGATAACATCTTCCAAGAGGTCAATATCATCTTCGGTAAAAGCCAAAATTTTTGATGTTGCCGGAGATTTCGTCATGCGCAGAATTTTTTCTAAAACCAAATGATTATCGCGCAAAGCGGTGGTAAAATAAACCAACGATTTTTGAATTTCAATCAGTTGAAACAGTTCTTTATTATTGGTTGTTTGCTTCAATTCTTCTTCAATATGCTCGGTTTTACGATTAATAATGGCTAAGTAGCGCAAGTAATATTGCGAAATTTTATAAAGAATAGAGAGCATAAAACGCGTGCGGGTGCGTGTATCAAAAGTTTTAGCCGTGTTTTTATTAAAAGAGCCGATAATGCGGTTATCACGGGCGCAAATGGTTAAAAAGTTACTTTTTTGAAAGACCAATCCGCAAGGTAATGTATCAAAAGTGCCTTCTTCGTCTAAAAGCGGTAAATTAACGATAACCGAAAAAACTTCACCATCTAATTCCACCCGTGAGCGCTCATCAGCATCAAGCGGATTAAGCAAAATATCGGCATCAAGCTTCAGCATTTGCGAAACTTGTTCTATTTCTTTGCCGCTTGGGTTAATTAAATTGAGCCAAGATTTTGTGACGGAACGAAATTTTTTGAGCTTGACCAGTTTTCCCGTTTCTTCCGTTTTATAAATTTTCAACATAGTCAGCTCTCCTTTGATGATACGGATTTTTCAAAGTAAGTTCTAAAATGGTGCGGCCAAGAAGACTTGAACTTCCACGAGCTTAGCTCATAACGACCTCAACGTTACGCGTCTACCAATTCCGCCATGGCCGCACATTCAAAACAACCTACAATTATTATAATATTTTCCATAAATCAAGAGTTTTTTATAAAAAACGCAAAATTTTTTTACCATTTCAGAATATATCTTGACAAATTTTTATTATATTGTAGAATAAACATGATTTTTTATGATTATGCGTATTTTTTCAATGTTTTACTAATTTATAAGCTTATGAAAAAGTTATTATTGTTAGTTGCAGTGGTGGCTATGTGCTTCCTTGTGACAAGTTGTGAAAAGAAAGAGGCCGTGAAGCTTGGTGATTGTGAATTAACTGAGGCAAACGGCAAGTTCGGTCTGAAGTATGAAGGTCAGACACTTTTATATCCGGAATTTGAGAGGATTACTCTTGAAGCCGGAATGTATATGGCTGTTAAAGATGGGGAAACAACAGTGCTTGAAGGTACTTCGCATTCCCAACTTCTAACAGATAAAATTGAGTCGATTGTTCCGGCTGAGCAAAAAGGATTTTATTACATAAAAGCAGCCAATAACAGGAATTACCTGTTTAAGGGAACTTCGACATGGGGGCCGTTTGAAGAAATTATTTTGCAGGATAATTATACATTCTTGCGAACTGACGGCAAATGGGGAGTTGCTTCGGTGGCACCGCGTATCGGTTTGGCACCGCGCAATTATACCAAAGTTTACATTGTTAAAAACAAGTCAACATTTGCAGTTTTAGTTTATGACGGCAAAACGTGGCAGATGTTTGATGACAAAGGCGTGATTGATGGCGCACAGTATGAAATCAGTGCTAAAGAGTTAAATCGGCAAATGAAAAAAGCTAAGTTTCCCGAGATATCTGTTGGCGTTGTAGAAGTAGATTGGAAGTTATAAGTCCGTAAAAAAAGCATCTCTGATTAGAGGTGCTTTTTTTATAAGTTATGTTTCTGACTTAAAGTTTTATTTAAATCTGCCAATGACGACATATCTAAAAGGCGAACATTTGTATTAATTTTAAAGGAGAAAGATGATGACTTATGGTGTTCGCTATCCGACATTAGCATTTATTACCAAAGGTGCAGGGCAAGCCAATGAAGGTATTCCGCCGCAGCCGTTTGAAACTTTTTGTTACGATTCGGCATTGTTGCAGGCAAAAATTGAAAACTTTAACGTTGTGCCATATACTTCGGTATTGCCGAAAGAAGTGTTCGGTCATATTTATCCGGTAGATAAAGTGGTTGACCAATTTAAACATGGTGCGGTTTTGGAAGTTATTATGGCCGGAAACGGTGCTAATCGTGATGAGCATAAGGCTATTGCTACCGGTGTGGGAATTTGCTGGGGCAAAGATAAAAACGGCGAGCTCATCGGCGGTTGGGCCGCAGAATATGTGGAATATTTTGACACACATATTAATGATGAAATTGCTCAAGGGCACGCTGAAATGTGGCTTAATCGTTCGCTTAAACACGAACTTGAAATACGCGGTGTGGAAAAGCACAGCGAATTTCAGCTTTTCCATAACTATCTGAACATTACTGAGCAATTCGGTTATTGTTTAACTTGTTTGGGCTTTTTGAATTTTGAAACAGCCGAACCGGTTAAAGTATAATGTTTTTTTGATGAGCGGTAGCGCCAATATGAGGCGTGCCGCTTTATTTTTTTAAGAAAGGGAATTTATTATGAAAATAAATCATAAAGTTGTTAATTCCGGCAGTACATCGTCAGTAAAACCGGCCAATTCAGTGCTTAAAAACAACAGCGGCGGCTTAGGCATTTGGGCTTTAGCCGGCATTGTGGTCAGCTCAATGATTGGCGGCGGTATTTATAGCTTGCCGCAGAATATGGCACAGGGTGCATCGGTCGGTGCGGTTTTGTTGGCGTGGCTTGTGACCGGAATAGGTGTATATTTTATTGCCAACACGTTTCGCATTTTATCATCAGCTAAGCCTAATTTAACAGCCGGTATTTATATGTATAGCCGCGAAGGTTTCGGGGCATTTATCGGCTTTATTATCGGTTGGTCATATTGGCTGTGTCAAATTTGCGGAAATGTCGGCTATGCCGTGATTACGATGGATGCGCTTAACTACTTTTTCCCGCCGTATTTTACGGGAGGTAATACCGTTTGGGCCATTTTGGGCGGCTCAATCTTGATTTGGGGATTTAATTTTTTGGTGTTACGCGGTGTAAAGCAAGCAACATTTATCAATCTTATCGGCACGGTGGCAAAAATTGTGCCGCTGATATTGTTTATTGTTATAACTTTGTTTATGTTCCACCTCAATAAATTTGAGTTTGACTTTTGGGGCAAGCAATCTGTGGCAGATTTAGGCAATATTCCGACGCAAATTAAGAGCACTATGCTGGTAACCCTTTGGTCATTTATCGGTATTGAAGGTGCCGTTGTCATGTCTAAACACGCCAAAACGCCGCAAACTGTTGGACGTGCTACGTTTTTAGGCTTTATCGGCTGTTTGGTTATTTATGTTTTGCTTTCAGTTTTGCCATATGGGGTGATGGACCAAGCACAATTGGCTAATATTTCAAACCCGTCAACTGCCGGCATTATGGAGGTTATGGTTGGTAAATGGGGTGCGTGGTTTATGAACATTGGGCTTTTGATTTCTGTTTTAACCAGTTGGTTGGCGTGGACAATGATTACGGCACAAATTCCGCAGGCTGCCGCAGAAAATGGAACTTTTCCTAAAGAATTTGCTCGAGAAAATGAATATGCCGCACCTTCGGTTTCGCTATGGGTTACCAGTGCTTTAATGCAAATTTTTATGCTGGTGGTATATTTTTCAAACAATGCATGGAACACAATGTTGAGTATTACCGGTGTGATGGTGTTGCCGGCGTATTTGTCATGCTGCGCGTATTTATGGAAAATTTGCGAAGACGGTGAATATCCGCAAAATATTTATGTGCGGCGTTCGGAAGCCTTATTCTCAGGTATTATGGGCGTTATATATTCGCTGTGGCTGATTTATGCCGCCGGTTTAAATTATTTGTTGATGGCGCTTATTTTTGTAGCTATCGGCATTCCGTTTTATGTGTGGGCAAAAAAGCAACGTACACCGGAACAGCCGGCGTTTACTAACGGTGAATGTATTGTGGCTTTGCTTTTGGCCTTGGCTGCATTGTTTGCGCTATATGCTTTGGCGCGCGGTATTATTCACGTCTAAGCAATAATATGTCATATATCATAATCGCTGTCGAATCTGCGGCAGCGATTATGATGCGCAAAATTAGCTTGATTTTGTGTTTTTTTTGTTATAATCCAACCTAGAAAATATATAATTATCAAACTATTTTGCCTATGAAAAAAACATCTTATTACACTGATCAAGACGTTGAAAAATTTATGACGCGGTCAGAAAAAAGGTTGAAACACATGTTTTGTGTTTTATCGGTGTGTTCACTTGTATGTTTATGCGGCATTTTGAATGTGCTGCAGAATGATGACTCTCTTAGTGAATCAACGCAGCGTTTTTTGATTGTTCTAGGTTCAGTTGCACTGATTTGCGTATGCGGTTTAGGCTATTGCTACATCAGCGTTCGCAACGAACATCTTCGTTATAAAAAAATGCTACGCGAACAGCAAGAAGAAATGAACGCTTTGATTGATGAAATTCAAGCCGAGCGTTCTATGAAATAAAGGCATTGGAAGTAAAAAAATCCGCTCAAGGTTGTTAACCTTAAGCGGATTTTTTTAGATCAGATCATTTTATAATGTCCATTTTTCCTGACTTGCGCAATAATTGACCGTCTCAATAAAATTTTCAACGGTCGGCTCATTCTCAAATGAGTAACGAGTCAGTGGATGATGACCATAGATGTTAACGATTATACCGTAATTATTAAAAAGCTCACAACACATATCCTCAACATCTAACGAATCTAATCCTAGATCAGAATAAAAATTCATTTTCAGAAGCTTATCATCGGGTATCTGCTTAACCATTTCGTAAATACCGTTGTCAACAACTTCTGCCAAAATCGCACGAAATTCTGCTACTTTAATTTCTTTCATAGGGTTTTTATACTTATATCTTCATAAGATGATTATCAGAAGATAGTTTAAATAAAAACAAAAATTTGTCAAGATATTTTTATCAAAAATTTAAATTAAGATACATCTAATTAATATCAACATAAAATTCGGCGGCGGTTATAATTAAGCAGATTTTATTTATTTGCTTTCAGTTTGCTGCCAAATTTGTTGAAATATTTCTTTTTGCTCCGCAGAAAGTATAGCCTCAAAATCACGAATGCTTTTTTCTTCAATTTCGCGCGCCTGAGCCTTAAAAAGTTCAATAGATTTTTCCAATTGCTCTTGGCGCAAGCGATTTTCATCGCTGATAAATTTCAAAGCATCTAATTGTTCGGCACTCAAGTTCAAGCGCTCAACCAAAGTGCTCAAATTTTCCGTCTGCAATGTTTTTTCTTCCGGTTCATTAACAGCTTCCGGTTCGGTTAAAACAACAGGTCCATCAACCTTTGGTGCTGAAATATCAGCATCTTCTGCAGATGACGTACTAAAAATTTCTTCTTCGGCAAATTCTTCATTTATATTTTGCGATTCTGCCGAAATTACTGTTTCCGGTTCATTCATATCCAAACCGAAATCTTCAGTTTCTTGTGCAAATGTATTGTTTGACATAAGCAGCATAATGCTGAAAACAAGTTGCCATTTTTTCATTATAATATTCCTTTAGTTCGTAAATTTACTGTTTTTTGCGCATTTTAAATCGATTTTGCCGTTCGGCTCGCGGTTGCGGCTGCCGATTTTGTTTGGCAATTCGAGCTTGAATTTTATCAAATTTTGCGGCTTGCTTTTCATCTAAAATTGCCCGTAGTTTTTTATTATTATCGGCATAAATGTTTTCCATTTGCTGCCGCAATGTGGAGATTTGCTGCCGTAATGCTTGCATTTGCGGTTCGCTTTCTTGGCGAATGGCATTGTATGCCGCTTTTTGTTCGTCATTAAGCTGAAGTTTTTTAACCCAATCTACCATGTTATGATGCGGACGCATCATAGGCATTTGCTGTTCCGGACTTTGGGCAAAAATAGGATTCACCGCAAGTGCTAAAAGCGCAAAACTGCAACAAAATAAAAACATAAACCGGCGCATTTTATTGTCTCCTTATCAAATTTTTATGCCCTAGCATAGCACACTTATAGCAAATTACCACAATTTTATCAAAAAAATGCATAAATTTATTGCCAAGTAAGGTAAATTAGTTAAAATAAAGCTAAAAAAGGAGGTATAATGCGCTTATTTTATTGCGGAGATGTCGTTGGGCGAGCGGGCCGAGATGCTGTGATTGATAATATGCAAAAAATTCGCAGTGAATATAAAATTGATGTGATGTTGGTTAATGTTGAAAATGCTGCGCATGGTTTTGGCGCAACGCCTTCAATTTGCCGTGAATTTTTAGCAAAAGGTGCTGATGTTTTGGTTTTAGGCAATCATTTTTTGAATCGCCGTGATATTATTCCTTTTTTAGATGAGTGTAAAACAATTGTGCGTCCGGCTAATATTCCGGCTATCAATCCGGGGAAGGGATTTATAATTTATGAGTTGGCTGACGGGCGCAAAATTTTGGTTATACAAGTTTTAGGGCGGCTGTTTATGGAAGCGGTAGATTGTCCGGTGCAGGCTATTGATAAAATTTTGCAGCAGCATGCTCTGGGAAATCAGGTGCAGGCTGTTTTTGTGGATATTCACGCTGAAGCTACCTCTGAAAAATTAGCGCTTGGATATTATTTAGACGGCAGAGTTTCTTGTGTGGCCGGCACTCATACACATGTTCCCACTGCCGATGCCCGTGTTTTGCCGGCAGGTACGGCATATATTACCGATGTTGGTATGTGCGGAGATTATAATTCGGTGCTTGGTTTTGATATAAAAACACCAATCAATCGGCTGTGCCGCCGCTATATTGATGACCGTTTAACACCGGCAAACGGTCAGGGTACGGTCTTTGGCATTTTTGTAGAAACCGATGATAAAACTGGTTTAGCTAAAGATATTAAACAGGTTAAAATATAAATTAAGCGGCTGCCGCCAAGATGATTTGCACTTGTTTATCGAAAAATAAAGCGGCCGCAAACGACCGCTAAATATGGTTAAAAATAAGCTATGAAAATTTAGCGTGTACTTTGTTGACGTTTTTCTCTTTTTTTAGATAATGTATCCATACGTTTATCTGATTTTGCTTTTAAATCATTAACCACATCTTGTTGATAAGCCTTCATATCAAGTTTAGGTTTTTCTGCAAAATGTATACCGCTTGCTGCCAGTTTTTGTGCATCATCGGCATAACGATACGCAGCAATAACTCCGCCGTTAATATCTTGCGCCGCGCTTTCTTTTGAAGCAAATTTTTTCAACAAACGTGCTTTAGCCTTAGAAATATGTGATTCTTCGCTGATATGATTCAGAATATCATCAACGCATTTCGTAAATTTATCAAATTCAGCCAGGCGCTTTTCAATAAATTTGGCGCGCTCACCGAAAGCCTTGGTGTTACGATATTCCTTAACTCGCTTGAGTTCTCCTTCCTGCGGCTGCAATGCCGTAAACAATTTCTGAAATTGTTCATCAACTTCCGGATGTTCGGCATACTTATGGTTTTTCCCCGATAAAGAAAGGTATTCGACCGCCATAATCGTGGCAAAAAATTGGCGGTTTGCTAAAGGCACATGAAAACATTTGTTTTTCTGCTGCACAACAGCACGAGCGGCAATCAGGGTTTCCGCTAATTTCTTTGGGTCGTCTTTTTCAGCCCTTATTTTTTCTCTAATTAAAATAATTCCTTTATGCGTCCACATTTGTTCAACGCCATATTTTTCAGTCACTTCTTTAAGCGACATCTTATCAAAGGCCTCTTTTTCTTCCCCCTTTATCGGCAAACTGTCGGTTAAATAACAATGCCAGCCGATTTTTTTATCTTCCAACAATCCTTTTCCATATTGCTTTAACAGATTACTGAATAGCTCTTTGCGGCGTTTATTATCAAATTTATCTCTAAATTTTTCACTTTCTTTATGATATTCTTGCTGTGCCGTATATATCTCTTCTGCGCTTGGTAAACCGTGTGCAAATAGTTTTTTTATAATCGGCAATCGTTCCGGTGGCAACAACTCAATTGTATTAACCAATTGCGCATTACCTTGACCTTCATTATCGGTTAAGCGTTGCCACAGCGTTTTTTTAGCAAAAGGCGTTGAAACTGTCTTTAAATCTTGCTCTTTTTCTTTAGCAACAATCAATTCTTTGGCATAATCGGCATAAATCTCATTCAAATGTTTATCAAATTCATTATTTATACGCTTAAAATCTTTAATAACTTTTAGGCTCTGTTCCGCCAATCCCTTCTTTTCTTTATCTTTCAGCGAATAATTAAGCCGTTCTTCCTCTGTGCATAATTCTCTCCAAGACGGAAAGAACCCATATTCCACCATCTTTAAAGCATATTCTTTTTGCTCCGGTGTATATTTTTGAACCAAATGTTTTATTTTAAAAGCCAAATCATCTTCTTGGCGGCCGTATCTTTGCCAAATTGGTAAACGTTCAAATGGTGTTTTTACCTTATCCATAGCTTCAGCGTTCGGAGCTTTCAGCAATTTTTTCAAATAAGCCGTATTAGATAGCATTGCGCTGTGCAACATACCATTGCGCGCCCCCTCCAGCATAGTAGTATCAGCTTCCAAATGCCAAAAGTGGTCAGAAATATCCATAATTTTAGTGTATTGTTCGATTTCTTCCTGTAGGGCTTTTGCGTCATAATCAAGCTGCGATGAAGTCGGAACATCTAAATTAAATTCATTGTTAACTACTTCTTCAAGTTCCGCTAATTGATTGGCAAAATTGGTAATATCATGCGGGTATTTTTCACCGCCGATGTGATGATGTGTGCTATAGCGATTATTTGCAGTCGGAATGCCAAAAATTAAATATTCAACAAGAGAAGCGCCACCGTTTCCATAATGTTCGCTTTTATTCATTGTTATGTTTGATTCTAATTTTTTTGTTGCCATTTTATTACTCCTTTTTATCGCATATATGCCTATATTGTCATAAAAAAAGCATTCAGTCAATACATATTTTACAAAATTTATTTTTTGTATATATGAGATGCGAGTCATTTACGCTCGTACATAAGAAATAAAATTGGACAACTGCCAAATATTGCTAGTCAAACAATGGAATGCCGCGTGACAGACGAATACGTTGTTGTTCGATAGTTGTTGACAAATTAAGCTTGCCGCTTTTGACAATTCCGCGCACCTGATCACCTTTGCTGGAGTCCGGATTAGCGAATACCGCTTCTATAACAGGGCGTTTTGGCACTCCTACCAATTTTTGGTGTAATACCGCCAAAATGCCGTTACCAACCAAATCATACGACATATCTTCGGAAATTCCGCTTGCTGCTGCATATTTAATGATTGACTGAATGGCATCGGAAACTGTGGACGCGTGAATGGTACTAAGAACTAAGTGGCCGGATATGGCGGCGCGCAATGCTTCTGAAGCAATTTCTGGATCACGAATCTCGCCTAAATATACATAGCGAGGCATAGAACGCAGCATGGATTTTAAGCCGGCTGACCACGAACCATTCGGCGGGGTCATTTGCTTACAGATACCGAGTTCACCGTTGGCGGTATGATAAGTGCCGTCAAGCGGCATTTCCACCGGGTCTTCTAGTGTAAAGGCATAACCGCCGTCACGAATTAAAAATTCTCGCAAAAGTGCCGACAAGGTAGTTGTTTTACCTGAACCGGTGGTACCGGCGAGCAAAATTAAGCCGGAAGCGCCGCTCAGCGATTTAAGATAATTAAGCAATTTTTCTTCTATGCCAAGTTTATTAATATCCGGCACGGTATGTGGCATTTTACGTGCGCAATATTGTTGGCCGTCAAGTGTTACGGTGCGCTCCACACGATAATGCAAGCCTTTATATTTTACCAAATAACTTGAATTTTCGCCGTCATATGTATCTCTTATGATTTTATAAAATTCGTCATAATCATCGGGACGTACTTGAATTAGTCCGCTGGGGGTTCTGCGTCCCCAAATAAAAGCCGTGCCGTCAGGGATAATATAAATATCAGAAAATTCCGTTTCGTTAACTGTTGTCATTATCTGCTCCGTTAAAAATTTTATATGATATAAATTATATCGGTTTTTCTTAAATTAGAGTTAAATTATTTAAGCTCAGAATGCAAAGTTATCCACAGGTAGAAGAAAAAAAATAATTGTTTAGGTTCGTAAATATAAATGGTATCTTTAGAGAAACCATAAAAATTTTTGTGATATAATAGACGGCTCAAAATATATATGATAGCTTATTTATCAGGACTAATTTACAAGAGGACTTAGTATGAAAAAAATAGCAACAATTACTGCGGCGGCAACAATTTTTGCGGCAACGCAAGCCAATGCTGCCGGCTATCAACTTAATGAAATGTCTACCACTGGTTTAGGGCGTTCGTTTGCCGGTATCGGTGTTATGGGCGATGACTATTCGGCAATGGCCTATAATCCGGCCGGTATGACCTTAGTAAAGCGCTCAGGCGTTCAAGCCGGTTTGGCATTTACGGAAATTGCTTCCAAAGCCAAAAGTAAATACGGCACGGATAAAATGGACTATTTTGTGCCGCTGCCGAGTTTGCTTTCGCAATATAATTTGAACAACAAATGGTTTTTCGGTGCTGGTATTTATGTGCCTTACGGCTTGTCTACAAAATATAAGCACGACAGCTATGTGGCGCAGAATCCAAATGGGCAAGGTGTGCGCAAATCGTTCTTAGAAGTGGTTGATTTTAACTTGTCATCTGCTTATCGTTTTGACAACGGCTTGTCGCTTGGTGCCAGTGCTATTTTGCGTTATATCAGAGGGCAATTAACAGCTAATGTGAATAATTATAGAGGATATCCGACGCCTAATATTGCATACAGCGATTTTAGGGTTCATGGTTGGTCTAACACTTGGCAATTAGGTGCAATGTATGAATTTAATGAAAATACGCGTATTGGTTTATCATATCGCTTTAAGAGCACACAAAAGCCGAAAGGTAAACAATATGTAACATATAATCAAGATTATGCTCAATTGGCTCAAATGATGAATATTACCTTGCCTGAAGGAACACAAAAATATCATACATTTGCTGACCCTGAATTGCCGGCAAGCTGGATTTTATCCGGTTTCCACAAGTGGAATGAAAAATGGGGAACTTCAGCTACCGTTAAATATATTCAATGGCATCGTTTCTATACATTTCCGGCGCAATCTACCGCACCGAGCGGCAATTATGACGTAGATTATAAATGGAAAGATTCTTGGACAATTTCACTTGGGCAAGAATATTATGCCAATGAAAACTGGACCTTACGTGCCGGTACGGCTTGGGACCAATCTCCATCTGCCGGAAACACTCACCGCACCAACCGTATTCCTGATACCGACCGTATTTGGCTTTCGGCAGGTGCCAGCTATGCCACCGGAAATCATCAGTTTGACGTTGGCTATGCCCACTTGTTCATGATGCACGGCCGTTCACGCGGTGTGTCTGAAAATGATTTGGACGTGAAATATCATAATCACAGCAATATGTTTGCGTTTCAATATCAATATAAATTCTAATATAACAGAATTTCTTTTAACTCCTAAAAGTAAACCAAAAGGCTGCTCAAAACGAGCAGCCTGTCCCTTTTAAAAAATATGTTTCTATATTTAATTTTCAGCCTTCAACATAACTTCCGGTGCTTCAATGCCCAACAAATCAAGCATCAAAACTAGCACATCGCGCACCAATTTTGCCAAACGCAGGCGTGAGGCGGCAAGAGCAGTGTTTTCCGCATTCATAATGGAGCAAGCATTATAAAAGGTGCTGAAAACTTGCGCTAAAGTATAAGTATAGTCGGCAATTATGCTCGGCTCTTTTTCGCTATGTGCGCGCATAATCACATTATGCACTTGCGCCAATTTCAAAGCCAGAGTGCGTTCTTCCGGTGCTGCTAAGACAACGCTGCCGATGTGTAAACCGTTGGCAGCGGCCTTGCGTAAAACCGAATTGATTCGCGCCACGGCATATTGAATGTATGGACCGGTTTTTCCTTCAAACTTGGCAAAATCATCAAGTTCAAACACATAGCCGGAGGCAATGGTGTTTTTTAAGTCTTGGAATTTGATGGCGGCAATGGCAATTTGCTGTGTCAGCTTTTCAATTTCCGCTTCCCCGTAACCGGCAACTTCTCCTGCTTTCGGCAGCGATTGGCGCACTTTGTTTTTTGACATTTCAATCAGCGTTTCCAAGTTCATAACGCCACCGTCGCGGGTTTTAAACGGCTTGCCGTCAGCACCGTTTACTGTGCCGAAAACAATGTGCTGCAATTTAACATTCGGTGCAATATCCAGCTTTTGCGTTGCTTCAAAAACTTGTTCAAAGTGCAAAGCTTGGCGGCTGTCGGTAAAATATACAATTTCTTCGGCTTTAAGTTCATCAAAGCGCATTTTAATGGTTGCCAAATCGGTAGTATGATATGTGTATCCGCCGTCGGATTTAATCAAAATAACCGGAGGCTTCGGCTTGTTTCCCTCTTCTAAGCGGATAATTTCGGCACCATTATCAACTTCGGCAATTTTTTTGCTGCGGGCAATTTCCACAATTTTGCCGCAAGTTTCATGAGCATCGCTTTCTCCCCACCACAAGTCAAAATTAACATCAAGTTGGACATAATTTTCTTGAATGGCTTTCACCGATTCACTGCGCAAATGCTGCCAAGCGCGGCGATATTCGGCATTGCCGTCTTGCAAAGCGGCAGTAATTAAACGAGCCTTTTCTTTAGCGGCTTCATCTTCTTTGCAGCGAATATTGGCCCGTTTATAAAACTCGGTAATTTGGGCAATGTCATATGTTGTTACCTTATCTAAATTGCCGTCTTGCAGGATAATTTCTGCCAAAATCATACCCATAGGCGTTCCCCAATCGCCTAAGTGAACATCGGCAATCACTTCATTGCCGGCAAATTTTTCAATGCGCCGAATGGACTCACCGATAACACCGGAGCGCAAGTGGCCGACATGCATTTCTTTAGCCACATTCGGGCCGCCGTAATCCAATACAACTTTGTGCGGATTTTCTATTTTACCGCAGCCCAAGCGCTCATCTTGAGCAATTTTATCTATGTTGGCGGCAATATATTCGTCTTTAAGTTTGATATTAATAAAGCCCGGGCCATCAACCGAAACAGCGGCAATATTTTCGTTTTCTTCAAGCTTTGCAGCAATTTTTGCCGCAATTTCGCACGGATTTTGGTGGGCAATTTTTGCCAACGCCAATGCGCCGTTACACTGAAAGTCGCTTAAATCCGGACGGTTAGAAATTTTAACGGTGGCAAATTTTGTATCTAAGCTCAAAGTTTTAAAAATTTCGGCAAGGGTTTGGTTCAGTTGGTTTTCAAACAATAAATTCATCTGATAGTATCCTTATTTTTGGTTTTTAACACAAGTATAGTGGGCATGGCTCGGCAACAGCAGTTTGCCGTCTAAGTGCGTTTTCTTTACAAATTCTGCTTTTGTTCCGGTGCCTTGCTTTACACATTCGGCATCTGCCATTTTTTGCAACTCATTATCGTCAGTAATTAAACCATTGTAGCAAATAACTGGATTTTGCGGGGTTGAAGGTCCGCTGTATAGCTTATTTATATCTGCAACGCCGGGGTTGCGACGGCGGTCAATATAAGGGTTAAACAGGCTGCATCCGCCTAAAAAAAGTAAAAATACATACGCTAACCGCAATTTTTGACTAGACAATTTCAAAATCTCCATTAAATTATACATTAAGTTTTGAGGTATCATATACGAAGATTATGCAAATGAAAAGCGAAAATGAATATATAGGCGATGATAAATTTAAAAAATTTTTAGAGCACTATAGCTGCCCGACACCTTTAAGTGTGATTAAAATGCGTTTTGCCGGAGCAATTTGCAGCCCTAACGAACAATTAAGACCAACCGATGTTATTGCTTCGCTGTGGGATAATAACATAACACCGCGCTTAGAAACCAAAGCCGAAGCAGAGTTGTTTTTTAAGTTTTTTATGGGGCTGTGGGACGAAATGTTTGGCTTAGTGCTGAATAATTCTCTTGTTTTACCGCGATTCGCGGCGCATGATGATTTAGCGGAAATTTGCCGTGAGCATTCCGATATGTTAGAGCAAGGCTTTAATGAAGGTTTTTGGGGCGGTTTGCCCACTTTGAAAATTCCGGCCTATATTGCTGAAATTGTCGATTCGTTGGCTGAACTTTCCGCTGTTTATTTGAAATTGCTGGCGCAAATTAAGCCGGAACAAGAAAATAAGGCCGTTTTTGATGCAATGGTGGAATGCGATAAGGCAGCAAACAAGACATTACATTTTGTTATTGAACAATATGCGTTGCCGCATTTGGAAGAATTGCGCCACGCTAAACCGAAAGGAAATTAGAATGAAAAAATTTTTAAGCGTTTTCTTTTGTATTTTATTTTTCAGCGGTTCGGTATTTGCCACTGCTCAAGATTTGCAAAAAATTGAAAATTATTTGAACAACTTGCAAACCATTAAAGCCAGTTTTGTGCAGATGTCTAGCAACGGAGGAACGGCTGAAGGTAAGATATATATTGCCAAACCGAGCAAAATCAGAATGGAATATACGGCGCCGGACGAACTGCTGATTGTGGGCAACGGCGATTATATTATTTATAACGATAAAGAGCTCGACCAAGTGACGAATATTGATTATAAGGATATTCCGGCAACGATGATTTTAACCCAAAAAATTAAGTTAGACGGGCAAAATTTGAAGGTGGTCGATTTTTATAAAGACGGCGGGCAAACTTCAATTACGGTGGAAATGCCGAAAAATAAGAGCGTTAAGCCGATTACGCTGATTTTTGATAATAATCCGTTCCGCTTGAAACAATGGAAAGTGGTGGACCAGCAAAATATTGAGGTGACAATTTCGTTGTTTGATATTGATACCGATGCGGCAATAGATGCAAATTTGTTCCGCTTTGATAAAAAATCATCAACAGGTACTTCTAAAACCAGACGGAAGTAGATTATTTTTTTATAATACATGGTAATTTGAGCCGTCTATTCTATGACGATTCGCATTTTTTTGCCGTAAAATTTAAGCAATTTCCTCAAACAGCTGAAAGGCAGACATTTATTTTGTTCAACTCTTCTGAGCAATTTACCGCTGATGTGCGCCAATGCCTGCACTTCTCCAAGGCTTAAACCGCGCTCAAGCCGCAATTGTTTCAGCTGCGGACATATATCTTTTAAAGTTTCTTTGCTCATTAAATTATATGTACTCATATTATAGAACTCCCTTAAAAAGTTTTTGCAAAATTTAAAACAAAAACCTTGCCGTTTTAGGCAAGGGGAGCTCAAAACTGTAAGCAATCAGTATGGTCTATTCAATATATTCAACCATCTCCCCTTAGATGAGGAGTTTTTGCTTAAGGAGTTTTGAGACTCCATCAGCCGAACACCGGCTGACATTCATCATATTAAAGTAATCAAAACAAATTGCAAGAAAAAAGAGAAGAAAAATTTATTGCTGAGATTCTGTCAGTATTTATTCTACCAAAAAACGTGGATGTTTGCGCACCCAAGCAATAATTAATGATGCGGCAATGCAGATTTCACTTATCCAATATTGATGCCAAAATTTTTCCAACTCATAGTGATTAAGCGTCTTATAATAAATCAGGTAGAATATAAAACCAATAAGATAAGCATAGGGAATCCAACCGACAGATTTTAAATAATAGCATATCCTAGGATATTTTTTCATTTGGCGAGATATAAAGCGAGAACCAAACAAAATGATAATCGGCATATATAGCACAAATATCCAGACAACGTTTTCTATAAGTTGCAGCAAATAAGAGGAGACAGATGTTTCATTAAAAACATAATCCGCTAAATAAAAAAACATTTTAAACAGAAGCAAAATAAAACTTCCAAAAATAAGTAATTCATCAAACAATTCACGCATTTTTCTATCTCCTCATTACCCCATAATACTAAGAACAAAAAAATTTTCAAGAATATTAAATATAAAAAGTTTCTAATATTCCTCCCTTTTACCTACTTCTTTAGCTTGTTGCCAATGATCATAATAACCCGCTCCCATATATCCAATATTATAAGCATTAATAGCCGCCGGAATGATTGGATTTATCTTTCCTAGACGTATATTCATATTTATATCGCCAACGACAGAACCGGTTGTTATCGGTTTTTGTATAGGGTTTTCTTGATTGATTATTTTAAAATTATGAATTATTCACCGCATATTATTACTATAATCATATTTATGCGGCATATCCCAAGCATAATTTTTATCATCACGAATATAAAATTGCGGTGCATTGGGTTGAATAGTTTGAACCTGTTGCATTTGCTGAGAATTTTTCACCAGAGGAAAATCATCTTTCTCATAAAATGTGCGGCTGCCCACCGGTGTGGTGATGGTGACGGGGTTAGAAAAATACCCCATATCTGTCATCACACGATTTAATGTATCGTGCACACTTTCATCTTCATTATTGAAATTATTCATTTCTTTTCCTTTCAT
>JAFUBQ010000001.1 GCA_017460085.1 Alphaproteobacteria bacterium | reverse complement strand
CCGTAGGAGTCTGGACCGTGTCTCAGTTCCAATGTGGCTGATCGTCCTCTCAGACCAGCTATAGATCGTCGGCTAGGTAGGCCGTTGCCCCACCTACTACCTAATCTTCCGCGGGCCAATCTTTCGGCAAATTCCTCCTTTCCCCCTCAGGGCTTATGCGGTATTAGCATCCGTTTCCAGATGTTGTCCCCCACCAAAAGGTATGTTCCCACGTGTTACTCACCAGTGCGCTGCTCTCATTTCAAATAGCAAGCTACCTGAAAATCCCGCTCAACTTGCATGTGTTAAGCCTGCCGCCAGCGTTCGGTCTGAGCCAGGATCACACTCTCATGTTAATTATGATTGCTCATCCTGTCTATCATCTTACTCATAAAGAATTTCTCTTAGGTTCCTTTATCTCATATGCTAGACGTTATATCCATATACCGTCCGCATATCCTCTTTTTTGCTTCTCAACGATTTCTTATAACTACCAACCTCGCGGCCAGTGGTTCGTTTTATATGTTATTCATTTTTCATTGTCAACACCTTTTTTTATTTTTTTTTGATTATTTTTTTAGAATTTTATATCTAATTGATTTTTCATAACTTTATTTTAATATTTTTTATGTGCATTATTTTTTTTACCTATTATTTTTTATGTTCTTTCATTTTAATACCTTCACTAATATTACCTACCTTTAGCAAAAAAAATTACAATAAATCAGAATGTTAATTTTTTTTTAATTTATTTTACCGAAGATTCTGGTAGATTCGGGAAGGAAAGATTATGAATTTCGATTTTTTTACTTTGGGCGGCCGATTCCGTTGGGAAGACATTTATAATTTCAAAAACTGGAGAATCCAGCGTCATACTAAGGCTCACAAATATAGATTACTGGATTCGCATAACATACGTCGCGAATCAGGATCGTTCAGCAAATGTCAAAATACACTTTTAAAATATATACGTGCGTATGAATTAGATGAAAATCAAGACGATACAGTTATAATTCTTCATAATTTCGCTCGCACAAGAAACTCTGTACAACATTTAGCCGATTCGTTGCAAAAAACAAATAAAAACATTATCACGGTCAATTATGATTCTTTGCATAAAAACATAGATGCTCACGTGCAGCTACTCAGCCAATTTTTAAAAAACATTGAAATTAAAAAAAATCTATATTTTATTAATATTGGTGCCTCATGCTTAATTACACGTCAGTTGATTAACAGCAATAATACTTACCATCTCTATAACATTGCCGGTGTTTTGGATATTAATCCGATGAATTCCGGAAGTGATTTAGCCGAACTATTGTCTTCAAAGAGGATTTTTCGCCATATATTCGGCCCGATGCTTTCAGATATCAAAACTCATCAAGCGCTTAATGTACCGAAATTACCGCAAGATATTCCTCATGGTATAATTTTTTGCCCGTCAATTTTGCATAGTTACTTTAAAAAACTTTTTGCTCGCTTTGAAAGTTTTCCATATTCAACTCCACCTAGTGAACAATCGTATGCCGATAAAATAAAATATATTAACACTACATCATTTTTTCCGCTAAACGACCGCGATTTAGCACTTAATTGTATGCAGTTTTTACTTTCGCAAACATTTGTGGAAGATGATGAAAATTCATAAATGGAAACTAATTAATAAATATTTGAAAAAATACTTGCATTTGCATAAAAATATGCTATAAATCTCCCGAAGTCGCAATGGTGCGGCTTCATAACAATACACACGCAGACAGGCGGAAATTGGTAATTTTGAAGCCAACTTTTTCGCTCCGGTGCTGTAAAAAGCCAAAGTCTGCGGAGGTTTAACCGGAAAAGAAAAGGATATAAATATGACTCTTCCTACATTTACACTGCGTCAGATGGTTGAAGCTGGCGTGCACTTTGGACACCACGCTCGTCGTTGGAATCCGCAAATGGCTCCGTATATTTACGGTAAAAAAGATAATATTCACATTATTGACTTGCAAAAAACCTACCCAATGCTTTATACAGCCTTGAATGCCGTACGTGAAGTTGTGGCTCAGGGCGGCAAAGTTTTGTTTGTTGCTACAAAAAGACAAGCTCAAGACATTGTGAAAAACAGTGCTGAACGCTGCGGGCAATATTATGTTAACTATCGTTGGCTCGGCGGTATGCTCACAAACTGGAAAACGGTTTATAAATCTATTACACGTTTGAATAAGCTTAACGAAATGGAAGCAAACAACGCGTACGAAGGCTATACCAAAAAAGAAATTTTGAACTTGAAAAAAGAACGCGAAAAATTGGCAGTTGTTTTAGATGGTATCAAAGAAATGGGCGGCCAACCGGATTTATTGTTTGTGATTGATACGCCGAAAGAAGCTTTGGCTATTAAAGAAGCTAAAAAGCTAAACATTCCAGTAGTTGGCATTGTTGATACTAATGCAAATCCGAATGAAGTTGATTTTCCTGTACCGGGAAATGACGATGCCATTCGTGCAATTCAATTTTATTGTGAATTGATTTCCAGCGCCATTTTAGATGGTATGCAGGCTGAAATTGCTGCTAAAGGTATAGAAGTTTCTGATGCACAAACAGCAGAAGAAATTGTTGAACAAGCTGCAGAAAGTGAAGAAAAACCTGCGCCTAAAAAGCGCGCATCGCGTAAAGCTAAAACAGCTGATGCTGAATAAATAGCATTAGATGTTATAAAGATATGGCGCGGCAACAGTTCAATGAAACCGCGCCGATTTTGAAATAATATATTTTAAGAATAGAGGAATTAAGATTATGGCAGAAATTACAGCCGCTATGGTAAAAGAATTAAGAGAAACAACCGGTGCCGGTATGCTTGATTGCAAAAAGGCTTTGGTTGAAGCAAACGCAAATATGGATGAAGCTGTTGACTGGCTTCGCAAAAAAGGTTTGGCTTCGGCTGCTAAAAAGTCAAGTCGTATTGCTGCAGAAGGATTGGTTGGCGTAAAAGTTGAAGGCAATAAAGGTGCTGTGGTAGAAGTAAATTCAGAAACAGACTTTGTGGCTAAAAATGATATTTTTCAAAGCTATGTTGCCGATACAGCAAAAGTTGCTTTAGCATGCAACGGCGATGTTGAGGCAATGAAAAATGCCACTGACAATGGTAAGACATTTGGTGAACGTTTAACGGATATGATTGCTCGTATTGGTGAAAATATGAATTTGCGTCGTGCAAAAGTGGTTAGCGTTAATAATGGTTTAGTATGCTCTTATGTGCATAATTCCGCCGCTGAAGGCTTAGGTAAAATCGGTGTTTTAGTTGCTTTAGAATCTACCGGTGATAAAGCAAAATTGGCTGATTTAGGTAAACATATTGCTATGCATATTGCCGCCACCGCGCCAATTGCATTAAATATTGAAAACGTTGATCCGGCAGCTGTGGAACATGAAAAGAGCATTTTTGCCGAACAAGCTGCTGCTTCAGGCAAGCCGGCTAATATTATTGAAAAGATGATTGAAGGCCGTATCCGTAAGTTCTATGAAGAAGTTGTTTTGGAAGAACAAGCATACATTATGGATCCGGATAAGAAAGTTAAAGCAGTTGTTGCAGATGCCGCCAAAGAACTTGGCACAGATGTAAAATTAACTGATTATGCTTTCTTCAAACTTGGAGATGGCTTGCAGAAAAAAGAAGAAGACTTTGCTGCTGAAGTTAGCGCTCAGCTTAAAAAATAAGCTTGGGTAAAGTTAAAAAATTTAACGCCGTTGAAAATTTCAGCGGCGTTTTTGTTTTATTCACAATTTGGAAAATATTACAAATATCTTACAATAATTTTAGTCTTCCATATCTTCTGGCTCGGCATCACCAATCATTTCAGTAGTTAAATGACCGGCATCAGCACGAATTTTTGCCTCAATTTCATCAGCAATTTCCGGATTATCCTTCAAAAACTTCTTGGCATTTTCTCGTCCTTGGCCGATTTTTTCGCCATTATACGAGAACCATGCACCTGCTTTTTCCACAATACCCGATTTTACCCCTAAATCAACCAATTCACCGGTTTTAGAAATACCTTCACCATACATAATGTCAAAATCAACGGTTTTGAACGGCGGAGCAACCTTATTTTTAACAATTTTCACGCGCGTTTGCGAACCGATGATATCGTCTTTATCCTTAATGGCGCCAATGCGGCGAATATCAATACGCACCGAAGCATAAAACTTTAGAGCATTACCGCCGGTTGTGGTTTCAGGATTACCGAACATCACGCCGATTTTCATACGAATTTGGTTAATAAAAATAATCAACGTATTAGAGCGAGCAACGGTTGCTGTTAATTTACGCAAAGCCTGACTCATTAAACGTGCCTGCAAGCCCATGTGCGAATCGCCCATTTCACCTTCCAATTCCGCCTTTGGAACCAAAGCGGCAACCGAGTCGACCACCATAACATCAATAGCCCCGCTGCGTACCAGTGTATCAGCAATTTCCAGAGCTTGTTCACCGCTATCCGGCTGCGAAATCAGCAAATTTTCAACATCAACCCCAATTTTTTTGGCATATGACGGATCAAGAGCATGCTCTGCATCAATAAAAGCGCAAGTTCCGCCTTTTTTCTGCGCCTGAGCCACTACGCTAAGCGCCAAAGTTGTTTTACCTGAACTTTCCGGACCATATATCTCCACAATGCGCCCTTTAGGCATACCGCCGATCCCGAGAGCAATATCAATACCTAGCGAACCGGTGGAAATTGCCTCAATATCAATATTGGTGTTTTGCCCCAAGCGCATAATTGAACCTTTGCCGAAAGCGCGTTCAATTTGCCCTAAGGCTGCTTCTAATGCTTTATCTTTTTCCATTTTTTACTTCCTCTAAAAAATTATTCTACTATATAATGAAACGTTTTTTTACAAAACTCAAACACAGATTTATATTATCCGCATAAAATGTATATTGTTCTATTTTTGTTCTAAATACAAGTATAATTTTTAAAATTTATTATCAAATAAAAATATTATTTAACATGCAATTTTTTTATAATTACAAAAAAATATTGGTGCTGATGATGTGGGCGGAATGGTATGAACCGATTGGCGAGCATTTCATAAAATATCTCTACGCCTACACCGAAGATGATGAATTATATGTGTCGTTTTCGGAAAATGAATTTAAGCGCTGGCAATCATGTCGGCTCTTTTTTGCGGTTGAATTTTTTAATTTTGTTTTTACTTTTAATTTTTATAATGAAACAAATTATGGCAATGAGGTGTAATATGAAAAAATTATGTTTGGCTCTATTGGCAACACTTTTAACCAATCAAACGGCATTAGCCGAACCGGCGCAATATGAAGATGATGCGGAATTTAAGCACTGTGTCAAAATGACTAATGACTTAGATGCTTGCGTGCAAGAAGAAACAAAGCGAGTGTTAAACAGTGTTAAAAATAAATATAAAAAAATTTTAGGCAATATTAATTTGTTGTCTTGGAACGGCACCCTGAAGGAAAATACAGCGGTTATGCGCGATATGTATGAAAGTTGGACGGCTTATCGCAATCGTTTGTGTTCTCTAGCTGAAGCAGCGGCTGTTAATGCCGAAACCATAATTACCGAGAAATATTCTTGTACGCTGTATCAAACACAACACCATCTCAGTCAGCTAGATAAAATTGCCCAGCTTATGCAATATACCGGCGCCGAGCAAAATAACGAATTTGATTTGTTTAAGGTATATGAGCACGATGACGAATATAATGCATGCCGCCAAAAGGGGCAGCCTAAAAGTGAATGCCTAAGTGCTGAATTAGAGCGAACGACACGCCGCGTTAAAGACTTATACAGTTCGCTTTTGCATGATGAAAATGTTGGGAAATGGAACAATGGTCCAAATTTGCAAAATGGTAACTATCGTGATATGTTTGATAGTTGGATTGCCTATCGTAACCGTATGTGTTCGCTGTCTGATTGGGCTTATAAATATGCCAAAATACAGCCTAAAGTCGGCGTTAATGAGTGTGTTTTATTCTTAACCAAAGAGCATGCTTCTTTTTTAGATAATGCGTTGTTTTTGGCACATTCTTCATTGGATATGGGGTTTGAAGACGAGCTGGGCGGCGGTTGGGTTGAGCCGCCGGTAAATGACGGCGGTTTAACCGAAGGTCAAACAATAACACCGCTGCAGCGCAGGGTTGAGCCAAACACATCACTTTAAAATATGTTTTTTACTGTTGTGTCTTTTGCAATAAATCAGAAATATGCACTAACTTAAAACCACGATTTTCAACGTCTTTGAGCCAATCGCTCAAGGCGCGAGCTGTTTGTTCGTGTGGATGACCTATTGCAACGGCATATCCGTGCTTCGCGGCAATTTTTTCTGTTTGCCGCAACTGCCCCATAACATAGTTGTAATCATTTTCATTATCTAAAAACACATCACGGCCAATATAAGGAACACCATATTTTTCTGCTATTTGTTTTACCGCAGATTTTCCTGTGGTTTTAGAATCTAAAAAGAACATATTTTTTTGCTTGAGAATTTCCATTACATATGCCAAACTTTGCGCATTTTCGGTAAATTCGCTGCCCATATGATTATTAACCCCTCGCATATCCGAACCGCTAAAATAAGCCAAAAAATTTTCTAAATGTTTTTGCACAGTTGCTTTATCCATTTCCGGCGACAATGTTATCGGTGCCAAATAAGCCCGCTTGTGCGGCATCATCGGAACATGCAGCATAACTTCAAATCCGGCCTCTTTTGCTTGATTAACCTGCGCCATATTAGCCGGCGCATATGGTAAAAACGATGCCGTAAACGGCTTTTTTAAGTCAATAATTTCCTTAGTATATTTCGGGCTGATTCCCATATCATCAATAACAACGGCTATATATTTTTCATCTAAAGCAGAAACATCAGCCTTTGGCTCCGGATTTAGCGCAATATTTTCATTTTTGCCGGATGTAAGTTGTTGCAAAACCATTGTTCTTTTTTTATATCCAGCCATAAATTCATCTAAATCTGCCGCAATTTTTTGCGCCGAATGTTCTTCAAACAACAACGGCTGAATTTTTACTATTCGTTCCGGAACGTCAATTTCTGCCGTTGCTAAGGCAAATTCACCTCTTTGCGGAAAAAATATGTCATAGACAACAATTGCGCATTCAACTATGGCTATCAGAGCCAAAAAATAAGTTAAAATCAGCCATTTGTTCAACGGTTTCATATCAGTCTTTCTTTTTCAAAGTTGGAAAAGCAATCACGTCGCGAATGGTTTCAGCACCGGTCAAAAGCATAGAAATTCGGTCAATACCCATACCCATACCGCCGGTAGGTGCAAAACCGTTCTCAAGTGCATTCACAAAATCTTCATCAAGCATTTGCGCTTCGTCATCTCCGTTTTCCCGTGCCGCCACTTCGGCCTCAAAACGTTCGCGCTGTTCAAGCGGATTAGAAAGCTCGGAATAAGCACAACCGATTTCCATCGTACCTAAATAGGCATCAAAATGTTCCACCAAACGCGGATTGCTGCGGTGAGTTTTTGCTAATGGAGAAATATCGCGCGGCATATCCATCACAAATGTCGGTTCGATTAATGTGCTTTCTACTTTTTCATCAAAAATTTCCTGCACCACCTTGCCCCAGCACGCACAGTCATCGGCATTCACGCCAACTGATTTTGCCATTGCTTTGGCTTCTTCCAATGTTTGTGCCTGCAGCAAATCTGCGCCGGTTTGCTCTTTAATCAGCTCAATAATAGAAACGCGGCGGAACGGCTTGGATAAATCTATTTCCCGTTCACCAAACATAATCTTCGGTTCGCCTAAAACTTCGGTTGCCACAAAGCGCAACAAATTTTCAATTAAATCAGCCATATCATTATAATCAGCATACGCCTGATACGCTTCCAAACCGGTAAATTCCGGATTATGATTTTTATCAATGCCCTCGTTGCGGAAATTACGGCCAATTTCAAACACACGGTCAAACCCGCCGACAACTAATTTTTTCAAATATAATTCCGGTGCAATACGCAAATATAAGTCCATATCAAGCGCATTGTGGTGCGTAATAAACGGTTTGGCATTAGCGCCGCCCATAATCGGGTGGAGCATCGGCGTTTCCACTTCCAAAAACTCTCGGCTTTCAAAAAAACGACGCACCGCCGAGGTAATTTGACAGCGTTTTTTGAAAATTTCTTTGCTTTCGTCATTCATAATATAATCAACATAACGTTGACGATAGCGAGCATCAACATCGGTCAAACCGTGAAACTTTTCCGGCAGCGGCTGCAGTGATTTAGCAATAATATCAAATTTTTCCGCGGCAATGGTCAATTCACCGCGTGGCGTGCGGCGCACAAAACCGCTTACGCCCACCATATCGCCCACATCAACGCATTTTAGAATTTCCATATCGGCTTCAGGCAGAATTTTTTTATAGCAAAATGCCTGAATTTTACCGCTTTTATCTTTAATATCCACAAACATTCCGCTATTACGCACGGCCATAGCCCGTCCGGCAATGGTTACACGGTCTTCAGTATCAACGCCGGCTTCCAAATCCTTATATTTTTCGTGTAATTCGGCAGCATATGCATTCGGCACAAACCGATACGGATAAGGATTATAACCTTTTTCTTGTAATGTTTTTAATTTGTTTAAGCGCGATTCGCGATGAATATTTGTTTCTGTTGCCATAGTTATTTTTTCCTAAATTAAGTTTTGTTTTGCTAATTGTTTCAAACTATAAACCGTGACGATAAATTTTGCAACTAAAAAATCGGATAATAAGCAAAAACAGAAAGCAAGCAGTAGAAAGAATGCCGAACATATAAAAAAGCGTTGACGAAATCCTTTCGGGACTCCATCAACGCTTAATTTTATGTGGTTAAGAATTATTATTCCTCAACTTCATTAACAGCGTCGTAATTGACGCTGTATCTTGCCGTTATGCACGCGATTATGAAAATCGCTAAGCATAACCAACCTCCACCAAGGAGGACAAATAATCCTCCGAAGAAGCCACAAAAACCAACAATGTTGGCTGGCTTCTTCAGTGCCGCAAATAGCGGCGTCAGAAACGTCGATATTGCGGCAATGATTAAAATGTAATCATTGCTGCAACCAGCAATGATTAACGCTATAATTACAATGACCGCATAAACGGCCATGTGCAACCCCAGACGAATGGGGTTTAATTCTGTTTTGTTCATATTACTTGTTTTTTTTGATTAATATTCAAAAGAACAAGTCATCATGACCATCGACCTGCGTAAATACAGATAAATGTCGAAAGTCCTACATAATTTGTAGACACAATACATAAACATAATGACTTATTTTATTGCTTATAATGTAACACATATATTGCCAAAATGCAAGCATAAAATGCGAATGTTATGCCCCACCAAACAAAACAAGTGCGTCATATTCATCTCACGCTGTGTTCGGCATACCACCGCATCAAGGTATCCAGTCTTTCAACGCGCCAGCTTTGCTTCCTTGTTCTTTTAATTCGTAAATTCCTTTACATTTTCGCCGGCAAAGACGAGAAATAACAATATTGTTTTTGCAAGCAAAAAATATAAGAAAGCTATTTTTTCTGTGTTACAATCATATATAAAATGATTGAAGAAAAAATAAATGAAATACTGTTAAATATAATCATTTGTGCAGAATGCAGATAGATGCCGTATAGAATCCAGCAGAGCATTCCGATATTATATATAATATAAGTAGATAAAGCCAAACCTTTAACATCTTTGGTTTTAAGGGTTCGAATCGACTGCGGCAAAAAGACAATTGCCGTGCAAATGCCCGCAACATAGCCCAAAATTTCACCTATCATATTCATCTCTTTTATCGCCACAAAAAATCGGTTAAGGTTAAAATTTCGCGCCGAGCATAAACATCTGCCATTGTCATCGGCAAAACTTCCGGAAACAGCGCCATATCAGCAGCACAATAACCATCATTAATATGCTGAAATGCCGAGCGAAAATGCAAAGACGGTGCCACCCGAAAACCATGACGCTTTGCCATTTCTCCCAGTGTTGAGCTAAAATCATCGCTAGCTGCGGTCAATTGGTCCGGCACCACAATCCAGTTCAAAAAACCGGCATTTTTTGATGCCAACTGCTTTTTAGCCTGCCATATGACATTGGCATAAGGATGATTCATCGGCCAATTCAAATCATCACGCGTTGCCGCAACGGTTATCAATGTATGCGCGGCACCAAACAAAGCCACACATTGCTGATTATCGGTTGCGGCAATATCGGCAATTATTACCTTTTTTTCGTTTGCACTTTGGGGAAATTCATTTGTTTCTTCCAATAAAATCGGAAACGGCATTTTGATATTATATTGTTTACTCAGTTCACGCCGCTTTTGCATAAAATTACGCACGGCATTATTTTCGTTAGTCAAAAGTCCGACATCATAGCCATCACACCACATTGCCGCCGCCAAATTAAGCGCCAAAGTTGTTTTGCCTGTGCCTTCACGCGAACTGCTGATGACTATAACCGGAATCTGCTGCATTATCTTTGTGCCAATTTCATAGAGTTATTGTCTGCCGTAACAAAACACGATTTTTTCTGCCGTTTCATATTTGCGCAAATTTTAGCGGCATCGCGTTTAGCTAATCCCACCACTTTAGAACGATACATTGTGCCGTTTGCGGCTTTTACCTTTTCAACCGCAATGTTATGAACGGCAAATTTTTTCGCTAAATTATTTTTAACGCTGACCGCATAGTTTTTGGCGCGCTTATAATCTGAAAACGAGCCAACCTGCACGGCATAACGACCATTGCTCACAGAAGCAATTTGCGTAACAGAAGCTGCTGCATGAACCGGCTTCTGAGCAATTGGCTTTACTGAGCTTTGAGCTGTTCTTGCTTTGGCTAATTTAGCAGATTGCGGATTATTAATGGCTTGGCTCAGCGCCGCAACATCTACAGCCTTTGAATCTTTAAGCGCTTGCAAGCCTTTATCCATCATTAATGCGGCCTTTTTATCGCGCTCATTCCAATATTTATGCCCCATTGTTACAGCGATAACGCGCTTGTTGTTACGATGAGCCGATGTTACAATATTATAACCCGAAGCGGCTGTATAGCCGGTTTTCATACCGTCTGCGCCGGTAAATGTTTTAAGCAAATGATTATGTCCGGTAATTGTGCGCCCCTGATATCTGAAACTTTGCGCCGAGAACCATTTATAATATTGCGGAAAATGATGATATACAGCCATTGCCAATGTTGCCATATCGCGCGCCGTAGATTTTTGTGCTTTGTTTGGTAAACCCGAAGCATTCTTAAATGTGGTATTTTTCATACCTAATTTATGCGCTGTGTTTGTCATCATCACGGCAAATTCCGCCTCGCTCTTGGCAAAATGCTCAGCCAAAACCGTAGCGCAATCGTTGGCAGATTTAACAATAACCGCCATTACCGCATCTTTTACCGTAATTGTTGAACCCGCACGCACGCCGAGCTTTGACGGAGAACGACTGGCCGCCGTTCTAGAAACTTTTAATTTATCACTCAATTTCAAACGCCCGCTTTCAAGCGCATGAAATGTGATATATAGTGTCATTAACTTTGTCAGCGATGCCGGATACCGCAATTCATCAGCATTTTGTTCATACAGAATCTGTCCATCATCGGCATTTAGCATAACCGAAGATGTCATTGCGCGCCCGCTAGCTGAAAACAATAAAACAAAAAATATACTTAAAAATGTTAATTTTTTAATCATCTTTTCCTCGTACTACAATTTTCTTAGCATTTTAGCGTCTAAATCGTAATAAAAGGTTAATAAATAAAAGTTAAATGTGCATTTTTTTCATTTACAAATATAAACTTTTTCACTATAAATAACTCAATTTGTTTATTTATTTTTTTTAAGGAGAACACAAATGTCTGAAAAGAAAAAAAGTAATTTAATAAAAAAAATCGGAAAATGGTTTATATATGTAATTTTGTTGCTAGTTGCCATCATCGTCGGTGCCGGCTACTACTTCTATAATTATTACAATTGGCAGGGTGCCGTACGTCGCTTGGTACATCAATATGGAACTCAAGCAGTTGGCACTGATGTTAATATTGGTAATATTGATTTATCATTAACAAACGGCCATGGCAGTGTGGGTAATATTACAGTTGCCAACCCTAAAGGATATAGCCAAGATAATATCATAAAACTTGAAAATATTGCCGTAGCAGTTGATGTTGATTCGGTTAAAAAAATTGTTAAAGAGTTGGCGCAAAACAGCGGCTCTAAAACAAAAACAGTGGTTATTAACGAAATTAAAATAACTAAACCGGAAGTTTCGTACGAATTGATGAACTTGAACCGCACAAATGCTGCTGATATATTAAACAATATCCAAAAGAATACATCTGCTCAAGCTAAGACGGAAGAAAAAGCTGCAACTAAAGCAAGCGACACTACCTATAATGTTGCAATAAAAAAAGTTACTGTTGCCAACGGAACAGCAACAGTTGCTGCTAATATGCTAGGGGCATCTCAGTCTTTGAGCCTAAATTTACCAACCATAACCATTAGTAATTTGGGCACAGAAAAACAAGGTATTACCATTGAAGAAGGTTTAGCGCGCATCTTTCAGGAGATTTTAAAAACAACAACAAATGTTGCCTCAAAAGCTGATTTAAGCAAAATTTTAGGCGGCGTTGACGGGCTTAAAAATGCTGCAGTTAGCAATGCTGCAAATATGGCAAATACAGCCGCCGGAGGAGCTGGAAAAGCCGCCGAAAATGTTGGCAACAGCGTTAAAGGAATTGCAAACGGCGTAGGCGGTTTGTTCAAATAGTGTTGCACATATTCTCTAAAAAAAAGACATCAGATTAGCTCTGGTGTCTTTTTTATATTTTTTGCCCATAATCATTTATTGCTACTTGAAATTTAATATAAATCAGCTAAACTTTCATGAAATTAATCTTGTTGGTAATTATATAACTATAAGGGGAAAAATATGCAAAATATCGGAGTTATCGGCACGGGAATTTGGGGAACGGCATTAGCCTTAACGGCAACAAGAGCCGGCAATAACGTTTTGTGTTGGGCGCGAGAACCTGAGGTTGTGGAAAGTATTAATTATACCCACGTTAATAAGCTTTTTTTACCTGATATTCCGCTTCCCGACAGTATTAAAGCCACCCCAAATATGGCTGAAGTTTTTGATTTTGCCGATATTATATTGTTAACTGTTTCAGCACAATATACCCGAATAACAATGCAACAGATTAAGCCTTATATTAAAAACAGCACTGTTTTGGTTTTGTGCGCCAAAGGCATTGAACAATCAAGCGGACAAATGCTTTCAGAAATTGCCGCCGAAGAAATTCCAGAAGCGCAAATTGCCGTGCTTTCTGGACCGGGATTTGCTATAGATGTTGCCAAGCAAAAAATCGCATCTGTAACAATTGGTTGTGAAAAAGAAAAAATTGCGGAACATTTGGTTAAAACACTCGGGACTGCTTGTTTTCGCCCATATCTGACTACCGATATTGTTGCACCACTAGTTGGCGGTAGTGTAAAAAATGTAATTGCAATTGCTTCGGGAATTGTGGAAGGCGCTGCATTGGGAGATGGTGCTAGAGCTGCATTGATAACCCGTGGTTTTCACGAAATGGCTCGCTTTGCGGCAGCCTTGGGCGGAGATTTAGAGGCCATTATGGGAATGTGCGGATTAGGAGATTTGGTATTAACCGCCAGTTGCTCACAGTCACGCAATTTCAGCTTTGGTTATGCTGTTGGTGCTTGCGGATCGGCAAAAAAGCTAATTGCCGAAAATACTCGCACGGTTGAAGGAATATACACCGCAAAAGCCGTAGTAAAACGCGCACGCGAATTAAATATTGAAATGCCAATTTGCGAAATGGTCAATAGGTTGTTATTTGAAGGTATTTCTTTGCAAGATGCGATGAAAGAACTTTTATCCCGTCCTTATAAAGGCGAAGGATTTTAGTAACTTTAGCAATAATTATTTATAAAAAATGGCATCTGTTTGTTGTTGATGCCATTTTTTTAGTTTGTTTAGCGCAAAGAATATTTATTTTTTTGCCGCTTTTGCAACTGTTTTTTTAGTTGTCTTTTTAGCAGCTACTTTCTTTGTGGCAGCTTTTGTTTTTGTTGTCTTTTTAGCAGCTGCTTTCTTTGTGGCAGCTTTTGCTTTTGTTGTCTTTTTAGCCGCTGTTTTCTTTGTGGCAACTTTTGCTTTTGTTGTCTTTTTAGCAGCTACTTTCTTTGTGGCAGCTTTAGCCTTTGTCGTCTTTTTAGCAGCTACTTTCTTTGTGGCAGCTTTAGCCTTTGTCGTCTTTTTAGCAGCTACTTTCTTTGCCACAACCTTTTTAGCCACTTTCTTTTTTGTTGTTTTTTTCTTCTTAGTCTTCGGTTTAAGCATATTTTCAGAAACATTAACAGCTTTTTCTAAAGACACTTCATCACACAAACCAAGCGTTATCGGATTTTTTGGTTTAAGTTCGGCCATATTTTTATATTCGCCGTTACGAATTTTCATAATTGTCGGCTTAGTTGTACCGATAAGTTTGGCAATTTGCGAATCAATAATGTTAGGAAATTGCTGCAAAATCCATAAAATTGCCGCCGGCTTTTCACTACGTTGCGTCGGAGTTAACAACTTTTTAGCCTTAGCATTGCGTTCTTTAACATTATTTTCTAAAACATTAGGCACTAAATCTGCGTGCGAATCGGCCTCGCAACGATGAATTTCTTCCCAAGTAAGCTGATTATTATTAATCGGACTCAAACCAACTATATTGTATGCCACATTACCATCGGCAATTGCTTGAATTTCTAATTCGTGAATTTCGCAAAATTTTGATATTTGCCGAAAAGTCAGTGATGTATTTTCAACCAACCAAACTGCTGTAGCTTTTGGCATTAACGGTGCTGTCATATTCGTATTCCTTTCATTAAAGTTTTTACCAATATATTAAACATTAAACATTTATATATGAAACACAAGAATATTTTTGATTTTATAAACGCAAAACGCCCGCATTTAAGCAGGCGCTTTTCGCAACCTTTTCCCCACTATCAGTTATTTTTCAAACCGAAAGCGGCAAACTTACTGTTAAACTTACCAACTTGACCGCCATTATCAACAATACGGCGAACGCCGGTCCAAGCCGGATGTGACTTCGGATCAATTTCCAGCAACATTTTGTCGCCTTCTTTACCCCAAGTTGATTTTGTTTTAACTTCTGTTCCATCTGTCATCACATATGTAATTTCGTGATAATCAGGGTGAATTCCTTTTTTCATTTATTTTCTCCAACTAATAACTTGCAATATTTTTTGCCTTTATACATTATGCTTTTTAAATAAGCAAGCATTATTTTCATAATTTTTTAATTTTTTTCATTATGCAAACAAATCGGCTGTCTTTTGGCGCAACATTTCATTCGAGGCAACAAAACTGCCGCCAAGCAGAACCTGTGCCAAATTCTCCGTGCGAACATCTGTTTCACCTAATGCAACAATGTAACCGCCGGCTTCCTTAATTAGCAAAATTCCGGCAGCAATTGTTGTGAGCGACTCATCTATGGCTGCCACAATATCCAACTTTCCGGCAGCAACATATGCCATATCTAAGGCGGTGCAACCGCTGATATTGATATTTTTGGTGTTTTCCAAAACTTTTTGCACAAGGCTTAAATTTGCATTGCAAGCAAACAATGCTTGTTCTGTATTTTTGCGGCCGGCTACCCGTAAGCGCTCGTGCGAACGAAATCCTTCTTTGAATGCACCGATACCTTTTTCAGCAAAAAACATTTCATCTGTCAGCGGATTATATATAATACCGGCAACAACCGCATTGTTTTCCACCATAGCTATAGACATTGCAAACCGAGTATTGCCATGAGCAAAATTTGTTAATCCATCAATGGCATTCACGGCAAAATAATTGCCGTTTGCCGGTAAAACAGAATTTTCCGGTGTAACAAAGGCATATTGCGGTTTTAGTTTTAACAATTCTTCTTGTAAAACTTTTTTAGCCTTTTCATATGAACGTAATGCAAAACTGCCTTCACCATGCACAGAATTTTGCAAATGTTCCAGCTCATTATAGTCACGCGCAATACCAACAGCGGCTTTTTTGGCTGCATTTATCATTAAACTTAAAGTAGGTGAAAGATATGCCATTATTTTGCTCTTTCAACATAGTTTGCTTCAGCGGTACCAACCACAATTTTATCACCAACATTAATAAACGGCGGAACAGTTGTGCGCACACCATTATCTAAAATTGCCGGTTTGTAGGATGAAGAAACGGTTTGTCCCTTCAGAGCCGGCTCGGTTTCAACCACTGTGCAAACAACTTGCAACGGCAAATCAACCGAAATCGGGCGGCCGTCAATATACGAAATTTTAACATCCATACCATCGGTCAAAAACGGACGAGAATCGCCCAAAATATCAGCCGGCATGGTAAATTGTTCATAGGTATCAGATTCCATAAATGTTAAGCCTGAGGCATCTTCAAACAAAAATTGGCAATCTCTGTCTTCAACCATCAATTTTTCTACCGTATCTTCGGTTCTGAAGCGTTCATTTGTTTTTGTTCCGGCTTCAACTTCTTTCATTTCCACCTGCATAAAAGCGCCGCCTTTGCCCGGTTTAATATGCACAGCCTTTGTAATTGTCCACGGTTTGCCTTTATATTCAATTACCCAACCGATTCGGATTGCACCTGCGAGTTGTTTCATTTTTTTATCTCCTTATTAACAATTTTAACAATGATTATGGCGGAAACATAAACCATTTATTTTTATTTCGCAACAAAAATCGTATACAAGCTTCTTTTTTTATTTTATTTCGGTAAAATTTTAACTAGCTTGCATAAAAATTAAGCGGATTACCTCATAATTTTGCTATAATTTAACAAAAACACATAATAAAATTACGGAATATTTTGAATAGATTTCAAATATTGATAGTCTTGTATCCTTAAATCTGCACTTTGTTCAACACCGATACTTGTTTCCATCGTAATATAGGCATCTTTGCTTGTAAAATCATTTAAAAAATGCCGTAAAGGAAAATTGCCATCTCTAAAATGCATATGAAGATCATTTTCCTGATTTTGGTCACCATCACACATATGGTAAACGGTAGGATTTAAATTAAAGAAATTTTTCAATTGCTCATCAATGTTTATTTTCAAACTAACTGCCGAACAAATAGCATGAGAAAAATCAAAACAAAATCCGCAACCGGTTTCTTCCATAATATATTTTATGTCTTGCGGTGTACTTCCGTGCATTGGTACTTTTCCTTCATCAAGATAAGGCAAATTTTCAACAACAATACAAGAGAAAGAATAGATATCCACCAGTAAACTGGTGGTACTATTAACGCTACAAACCTTACGGTTTGACCGCACTTTCAGTGCGGAACGGCGTTATTCTAACGCCTTAACATTCATCCCCGTATAAATACGGGGTTTTCTGCAAGGCAACTAATAAAAAAATAACATAGAAGGTATACACTTTCTATGTTATTTATTTGGTCAACGTTCCTGGATTGGCTTCGCCGCCCCTGCGCTCATCGCCTAAAGGCGACCGGCATCCTAAAGTCTGCCTTTCGCTTGTGGTCGGACCAGCTTTTCGCTGTTCCTCATCCGCCACCCCGATTTAAACACAAAAAGGCCCACCACAAGGGTGGGCTTTTTTGTGTTTGGTCGGATTGACCTCCCTCAAATTAGAAAAAAGATACCATCCGAAAACCTTATGAAATACTTATAGCAGAAAAGCGCAGAAAACACAAGGCCTTTTTTGCGTTTTTTTACAAAAAATTTATCAAAGCGGGCAGACCTTCTAATCCACACTGTAGGGGTTGAGTTTTTGATACTGCCCGCTTTGTTTGAAGTCAATTTTTTCATTTAATTACAATGAGATATACTGCCCGCTTCGTATGGGCAAAAAATTTTTTTATTTTGGGTGGGATTTTTTTTCGATGTCCGGGGTTTTTACCTTTTGTATCTACCATAACAAAAGGAGAAAAAAATGGTTAAAAGTAAAAAGACTGTTTATGAAATAATTCAAACAATCCCGGTCGACAGTATGGTATCTCTCTCATTCTCTCAGCTTCGTGACTTTGAAGCACAACTAAAAGAGGAAGTAATCGCGCATACGCTGAAACACAGAGAAAAGACCAAGGAATACCATCGCGCAGTTCTTGCTCTGAGATGGGTTCAAGGTGTTATCCGGATTAAAACAATGGATGAATGCCAAGGGGTGCAACATGGATAAAAAGACAACTATTTTGTTAGACACTGCCGGCTTCCTCGCGGCTGTGCATAACTATAAGAAAAGTGAAATCGCGGATTTAATTGTTGCGCTGTGCGAATTTAATTTATACGGATGCACTTCTGTAAAATTAACGGACATGAAAAAAATTCACTTTGATTCGATTCAAGAAGTAATTGAATTGCGCAATTCGCGTTGGCTTAAAACATGCGAGATTAACGCGCAAAACGCAAAAAAGCGAACTGCAAATCGCAAAGCGACCGCTGAGCGAAATTCAAGCGAGCCACCTGCACCAGCGCAAAGCGACCGCCCGGAAGATAAAGAGAAAGAGAACGATAGTGAACTAGATGAAGATAAAGATACCGATAATGATTTTATAAATAAAAATGATAAAGATAAAGAGCGGGAAAATGTGGATAAGTCCCGATACGTAGGTGCTCCGAGCGTTGAAGAAGTAGCGATTTATTGCAAGGAAAGCGGTTATACCATCGACCCGGTGGCGTTTGTGAAGTGGAATTCTGACCGCGGCTGGATGAACGGCAAGAAGTACATTGCGCTGGATTGGCGAAAGGCTGTCAGAAAATGGTTTTGCAAAGAAAACGGTTTGTCCTACTCCGAAATGGAGAGCATGACGGACATCTGTCACGATATGCTCAGCAAGGTAAAGGGGGCGCAAGATGGTGAAAGCTAAAATTGACCAGATCAAGGCCGACTTAGAAACGGCCGTCTATGTGGAACGGATGATGCCGCCGGTCAAACCTCCAAAATATCGGTGCTGTATGCCGGACATTGTTTATACTCCGCAAGAAATTGCGTTCATGGACCGCCGTCCGGTGCCGCCGCGCCCAACACAGGAACAAATTGCTATTTGGGAAAAGGTTATTTTGCAATGGATGCCCATTCTTGAAGTTGATGAACGAAAACTGGTTTGGAAGTATTCAAGCCGAATTCCAATCAAATTATTGTGCCGGGAATTCTGTTGCGGGCGCACTCAGGTTTGGAAGCGTTTTCATTATGCGTTGGCAAAAATCTATTACTTCGATTTGGGAAAAAAATGTTGCGAACAAAAAAGGCGTGGACATTTTCGCAAAAAACAACTATAAAAATTGGTATAATCGTGAGAAAGTGTGCGAACATCAAATCCGGTTATACATTTTTACAAATAGCATTGAAATCCGCTGGCGGCAAACCGGCGGATTTTTTTGTTGTTGCTTTTCGTTTTCAAATCTGCCATAATCAGCGCAACCCCATCGGGTGATGAGGTGATGTGGATTTAGGCCAACTTGTCCCACTACAGAGGACTAAATAGGAGAAAATAATATGCTTAAAACAGCGGAAGCGGTGTCACTTGGACACCCCGATAAAACTGCAGACTACATTTCAAGTTACATTTTAGACAGACTTATCGAGCAGGATCCACGCGTTCATTACGCGGTGGAAGTTATGGTCAAAGATAACTGCGTTATGCTCGGTGGAGAGGTCAAAGGTGCCGTAGATATGTCGGACATAGAAACATATGTTCGTAATGCCATCCGAGAAATCGGTTATGATGAACATTACTCGGACATATGGAAGAACTATGCCATAGATGTTCGTAAAGTTGAGGTCATAAACAAAATCGGTGTCCAGTCAGCCGACATCAATCAAGGTGTCGAGCGCGATGGTTGGGGAGATCAAGGCGTGTTTGTGGGCTATGCCTGCAAAGGTCCGGCTCTCATCAACCGCGAGTTATGGCTGGCACGCAAACTAAATGATGCACTTTATGAACATGCAAAGACATCATCTAACCTTGGCCTCGACATAAAAACACAAATTACCATAGATGATGCAACCGGTGACATAATGACGGCCATCGTTGCCATACCTATGCTGGAGCCGGAAGACATCAAACCATTTGTCGTTGATGCGCTCGGCCAAGAGCCAAAGTCCATCATCGTGAATGGCACAGGCATTTATCAATTCCATTCATCCATTGCTGACTGTGGTATTACCGGTCGAAAATTGGCGTGCGACTTCTACTCTACCGCCTGTCCGATTGGCGGTGGCTCGCCATGGACCAAGGACCCGAGCAAGGCTGACTTAACCTTGAATGTCTACGCCCGTTACCTTGCAACCGAACATCTTGGCGACAATGATGAGTGCTTCGTTTACCTTTCATCTTGTATTGGCAAGGCTGAACTGCCCAGCGGCTTGATCCGGACCGTTAAGAACGGTGTTGTGACAAACAGTCCGCTTGTTTGCAACCAAAAACCGAACACATTAATCAAGTTCTTCGGCTTGGATCGACCGATCTACACCAAGTTATGTCGCAAGACTTTGCAGGCGTTGACAATCGTTCCGGTTCAGGATGACAAACTTGTTGCCTAACCCCGCAGTTCCCGGGAAGTTCCGCCAGTTGGTCGCTCAACTTCGAGCGGCCGAGGCCGGCGGGTCCTTCCTCGCTTCGGATCGTATGCGGGGCTCCAAGCCGCGGCATTTTTCTAGCAAAACACAAAAAATCCGGCTGGTCGGGCATACATTAAAAACCATGTAAAATCAATAATTTATAGTATCACGAAAAAGTTCGGGCTGGTCACTTTCAAAATCCGGCTGGTCACCCCGAGCAATTTTCATCTTAAAACATAATTCAGGTATATATTTTGGGCATATTCACTGCCCCGAAATATATACTTTCACTCAAAAGATAGGAGGAAAAATGGAGTATCAACAATACTTTCCAGTAGATAAACTTATACCTTACGAATACAACACACGCACGCACGATGAAGAGCAAGTCCAGCAGATTATGGACAGTATTAGTAGTGTCGGCTTTAGAAACCCAATTCTGGTCGACGCAGATAACGTCATTATTGCCGGTCATGGCAGACTTATGGCGGCTAAACGCCTGGGATTGACCGAAGTTCCGGTCCTCATTTGCTCGGACCTAACTGAAACGGAACGCCGGGCATTGGCTATTGCCGATAACAAAATAGCCATGAACGCCGGTTGGGATGAAAAGATGTTGGCGTTAGAAATCGGAAGGCTCAGGGCGGAAGATTTTGACGTATCCAAACTCGGCTTTTCCGGTGAAGAGCTTTATGCTTTTGAAAATTTTGGGAACATTCAGGATACCAGTAATACCGGAGACGATGAGATACCCGAGGCACCGGTTGAACCGATAACAAAACGTGGTGACGTTTGGCAGTTGGGAAACCACCGTCTGATGTGCGGAGACACGACTATGATAGATGATTTCAAAAAGCTGATGCAGAACGACGTGGCCGACATGATCTTTACCGACCCGCCATACAATGTTAACTACGGCGCAACGATGAAAGACAAGCTCCGCTATCACACCAGTCCGAACCATGGCCGCACCATTATGAACGATAACCTTGGCGAGAATTTCGAACAGTTTCTTTACGATGCCTGCACCAATATGCTGATGTATTGCAAAGGTGCCGCTTACGTTTGCATGAGTTCCTCTGAACTTCATACACTTTACTCAGCATTTGTAAAAGCCGGCGGCAAATGGTCCACCTTTATTATTTGGGCCAAGAACACCTTTACCTTGGGTCGGGCTGACTATCAGCGGCAGTATGAGCCGATCCTCTATGGCTGGGTGAGCGACAAGCCTCATTATTGGTGCGGTGATCGGAATCAGTCCGATGTTTGGGAATATAACAAGCCCCAATGCAATGACTTACACCCGACCATGAAACCGATCGATCTGGTTGAGCGAGCAATCAACAACAGCTCCAGGATTGGCGACATTGTATTGGACGGATTTGGCGGTTCCGGGTCGACTTTAATCGCTTGTGAGAAGACCGGTCGAGTCGCAAGACTGATGGAATTGGACCCGAAATACTGCGATGTTATCGTGAAAAGATGGGAAGATTGGACCGGTAAAAAGGCTGTTTTGCTAGAAAGTGGCGAAAAAGTAAAAAATAATGCAGAAACAAGCACTTATAATGCATAAATAACTGGATAATTCTTCGAAAAAGAGCGTTCATTGACTTGTAAGATACAACAGCGAAAGGATAAAAAAATGAAAACAGTTAAAACTTACATGGTCCGCAAGCCAAGCGACCTCGACGAAGTAAAGAGCACAACCAGAGCCAACAGCGACAGACTGGAGACTGTGGCGGTGGTCGAAACCATTAACCTGACACCGGCCGAGCATAAAAGAGTATGCCAAAACCCACTCCGCGATTACGGCTTCTTAAAAGGCAAAGGCGGCTACTGTGATGAGCACGAATACCGCCAGGTGGTTGAGATAACAGCAGACGGCCAGCCGACACTTTACGCTGACCCGTCAGGATCAAGCTACTGCCGCTACTTAGGCATAGAGGGTAAATAAGGAGGTCGCCATGATGAACAAGAAAGCAAACCTGAACCAAGCATTTAAAGAGCTCCGCAAGCTCGGATATTTTGCAAGACAAAACTTTTGGTGCTGTCAATCCTGCGCCTGGGCCGCGGTACCGATGGATGCCAAAAAGGTGGTCTTTTACCACAGGCAAGATACCGAGGAATTAAACAAGACCGGTGAATGCTACCTTGCCTGGTCCGGAGACCGGGACGAAATCGCCGAGGTCCTGGAACGCAACGGGGTCTTAAAGACAAAGCCGGAAAACGAAAGCCAAAGATTTGAAATCAGCATTAACTAGAAAGGAAAAACAATGACTGAGATTTTAAAGACACAAAACAAAACCTGGGGATTTTGGGGAACCGCCAGCACCCATATAGAACATAAAAAGGAAATGCAGGCATTTTGGGATAAGGCCGCCGAGATTATCCAATCAAAGGGCTTAACCCCACAACAGACACTGGGCCTGATGGACAGCCGCTGGGGTCGCCACATCGCTGACGAGTTCGCCGAAGAACTCAGCACTAACCTGGAAACATTCGCCTCGGTATTTAAAAGACAAATGAGCACGATCCGCCTGATTAAGGAGTTCCGCTATTATGTGGACCCGAAAGCATTCCCGGACGTAAAGCCCCGCGCTTATGAGAACTTCGCCAAGGATTTAACCAAACTCTGCAAGACCTACGGCGTAACAATAAAATGCATCGGCGGTGTGGTCCTGCACTCGCAAGACGAAATGAAAAAGCTCCTGGGTTACAGCTCAGACCTGGACAGCGGCGACATATTACCGATTTGGAGGGATTAAAATGTATCAAGAAGTACCTGAAGATTTAATGGCCAAAATTAAAAAGGCCGCCGGCACTATTAACGAACACAACTGTGCGGTTGATACCATGCTTATCGCTGTTGGAGAAAAATATTATGGTTATCAACCCCAACCTCAGCCGAAGAAAAAGAAATACTGCCAAGTAGCAGACAAACGGCTGGAGGAACTGAGCCACACGTTCAACGAGGTCCATGACGGACTGGCAAAGGAAAACATAGACCTTTTGGTTTGCTTTGTGGCTCTAAAAGACGGCGGTGCAACGGTTTTCGTATCACAGGAAGCCGTTAACCGCCGCCTAGATGTGTTTAACGAACTCAAAAAAATGGAGGAACAACATGCCAAAATATCCTGATATTACGGTTCAGCTGACCGGTAAAGACGGTAACGCATTTTATATATTAGGTATATGTTTACGGGCTATGCGCCGGGCCGGACTGAGCCAAGAAGAACGCGATGCCTTTCAGGCGGAAGCGACCTCGGGCAATTACGACCATTTGCTTGCCACCTGCATGGAATGGTTTAACGTCGAGTAAAATTTTTTCGTAGTATTGCTTTTTTAATTTTTTTGGGATAGACTCTCATAAATAATTAGGAGCGCACTATGAAAAAAGGTCTTGTATACATACTCACAAATCCATCAATGCCGGATTGGGTCAAAATTGGTTTTACCGATAATGAGGATATTAATCAGAGATTAAAAGAGCTGAATAGTTCCACGGCAGTACCGTTGAGTTTTCGCGTATACGCGACATTGGCTGTAGAAAATCCAAGAGAAATTGAACAACATGTACACGCTCTGTTTGATTTGATTGACGATTCTTTACACTCAATTGAGGAAACAGGACATGGTAAAAAAAGAGTTCGTGAGTTTTTCCAGGTGTCACCCTCAAAGGCTTATTCGGTTTTGGAACGTGTAGCTAGTTTGAACAATAATTTACAAAACTTGAAGCGTGTAGTTCCATCTGAAGAAGAGCAAAAAGAAGATGATATTGCACAAACGTCGCGCCGATCTAAAATGACTTTCCGGAACCTTAAAATTCCGGTTGGTGCTGAATTGACCTATATATATGATGAAACGAAAAAATGTGTCGTAAAGGACAATAAGAGAACGGTTGAATACGAAGGTAAAGAGACATCATTGTCAGCATTAGCGCAAAAGCTGAGTAATTCTAAATATAAGCCACAAGGGACATCCTACTGGGAATACCAAGGCGAGACTTTGCTAGAGCGCAGGTTAAGAATGGAAAAAGAAGGATAAAATTAAGGGGCCGATTTTAGTCGGTCCCTTTTTTACTGGATAATAATCTAAGCGTTGGCCTTAAGGTAATAAGTCCGCACGCCGTCCTTCTTTTCGGAGGCGATGGTTTTCTTTTCGTTTTTAGCGTAAAGCGACATCGCACCGCGGATCGAGTTTTCTTTCCAGCCGAGCTGATCAGCCATCTCTTTTAAGGTGGCACCTTCCGGCCGGCTCAGCATCACAACCATCAAGGCTGTCTTGCCGCGGTTTGAAAGCTCTTTAACCGGCTCGGGTTTTGCTTCAGGTTCTGCCGCCACCTTGTTTAAGGTTTCGGTCAGGACGTTGTTCAACTCATTAATTGTAATACTGGAGGTTGATTTTTTAGTAGCCTTAGCCACTGGGTTTTTCTTTTGTGTTGTCATGTTTTTATCCTTTCTATCTGGTTAACACAACACAATACATGCTTGGTTTTGAAAGAATATCCAGTAAATAATGCAAGAAAGTGAAGAAATATGGCAAATAAAGTGTCAATGCGGGAATATGCCCGACTGCGTGGGGTTAATCTTAACGCTGTTCAAACGGCTGTTAAGTCCGGTCGCATCCATACCGACCCTGACGGCAAGATTGACGTAGAGGAAGCCAATCGTGATTGGTTCATCAATACGGACCCTGCACAACAGCGAAAGCCCGATCCTTTGTTTGAAGCGCAAGTCGGAAGTCGACCGAATAATATGGGAACCTTCCAACAGGCTAAAACTGCCGATATTTATTACCGGGCCATGATAGCCAAGGCAAAACTAAGGGTTTTGAATGGCGAAGTCGTCGATAAGAAAAAAGCCGCCAATTATGCATACATGCTCGGCCGCTCTATCAGAGACTTGATGTTGAGCTTCCCGGTACGTTATGGCGCAGTTATTGCATCGGAATTAGGTGCGGATGAACATACAACAACGTTAATTTTGGAGAAATACATCAGTGAACTCCTTTCAAACAGCGCAGAACTCCTCGACCGAAAACTTTGATGTAGAGAGCTTTATTGCCTACGAATTCTTCAGAGGTTTAGAACCGGATAGCTACATGTCGGTATCGGACTGGGCTGATGCGTACCGGACCTTATCATCAAAGTCAGCGGCTGAACCTGGGCGGTGGCGAACCAAACGCACGCCCTACTTAAGAGAGATTATGGACTGCCTGTCGCCAAGGTCACCAATTCAAAAGGTCGTTTTTATGAAAGGCGCACAGATCGGCGGCACCGAATGCGGCAATAACTGGATCGGCTACATTATACATAAGGCACCCGGTCCGATTATGGCCATCTCGCCGACTGTGGAAATGGCCAAGCGTAACTCGCGCCAGCGTATTGATCCTCTGATCGAGGACTGTCCGGCACTTAAAAACCTGGTCAGTACCGCCCGGTCACGCGATAAAGGCAACACCATGCTGTCAAAGGACTTCCAAGGCGGAGTTTTGGTAATGACCGGTGCGAATTCGGCCGTTGGACTTCGCTCTATGCCGGCAAGATACCTGTTTATGGATGAAATTGACGGTTATCCGGCCGATATCGAGGGCGAAGGTGATCCGATCCTGCTGGCAGAGCGAAGAACAGCGACGTTCAGCACCAAGAAAAAGATATTCCTGGTTTCAACGCCGACAATAAAGGGAGTTTCGGCCATTGAGCGCGAGTTTTCGCACTCGGACCAAAGGTTCTATAAACTTCCTTGCCCGTTCTGTGGTGGCTTTCAGTCCCTTAAATGGGAACAAATCCGACCCCAAGAAGACGGCATAGTCTTTTATGAATGCGAGCATTGCCACAAGCTGATAGCGGAACACTATAAAACACAGATGCTTGAGGCCGGCCATTGGGAGGCAACATCGGAATCTATTGACGGCCTGACCGCAGGATTTCACTTATCCTCGCTTTACTCCCCGATCGGGTGGCTGTCTTGGGCAGAATGCGTGCAAATTTACGAAAAAGCCAAGAAAGATGCCACGCTGATGCAAGGTTTCCGGAATACGATTTTAGGCGAAACTTATGAGCAAGAGAGCGAGGCTCCGGAATGGCAACGGCTCTACGAAACTCGGGAAAATTACCCGATGGGTGTTGTGCCGCGCGATGGTTTATTCCTGACCGCCGGCGTGGACATTCAAAAGAACCGTATCGAATGCGAAGTGGTTGCTTGGGGCCGGCAAAAGCAAAGTTGGTCCGTTGACTATTACGTATTAGACGGCGACACCGCCAAACCGGAGGTTTGGGCCAAACTGGCCGATGTGGTCAATAAGGACTACCCGCACGAAAGCGGGATCACAATGCCGATCCGGGTGATGTGCGTTGACTCCGGTTATGCCACACAAGACGTTTACAGCTTTGTGCGCCAGTTTAACCAAGCCGTTTGGGGTGGTAACGGTGCCAGGGCCAATGCGCCGCGAACCGTTGTCGCCATTAAAGGTCAAAGCCGCGATACCGCGATGATCCTTTCTACATCCAAGGCTGATACTAAAAAGAAAGGCCTGAAGGTGTGGAACGTGTCCGGTCCGGTGATTAAAACTGAGCTTTACCGGTGGCTGAAGATGGAACGTGTTGGCGAAGATGCTTCGCAGTTTGGCCGCTGTCACTTCCCGGCATATGCTGAGGAGTATTTCAAACAGCTGACGGCTGAACGGCAAATCGTCAAAGTTACCAACGGCTATCCGAAGTCAGTTTGGGAAAAAGACCCGACCCGACGAAACGAAGCCTTGGACTGCCGCGTTTATGCGCGTGCCGGTGCGGCTATTTATGGCCTTGACCGGATATCCGAGCGTGGTTGGCAAGAGCTTGAATCGGCTATTCCAACCAAAACAACCGAAAAGATAAAAGTTAAAAAGCAACCGAAATTTGTTCAAATTCAACCAACAAAGGTAAATGACCCATGGCTATAAACGTAGAAATTTTGAAAACCAGGCTGGCTGAGGCCGAGGAAGCCTACCATAAATTGATGATCGGCGAAAAGGAAGTCTCAGTCAGCGTTGGCAACTTTGGCACAACCACCTATAACCAAGCGAGCCGGACGGCCCTTGAAAGTTATATCAGTTCTCTTAAATCACAAATCGCGGCGGCTGAAGGAACAGCAACCTGTCGCCGGAGGATTTTGAAAGTGAGTTTTTAATGACAGATACATCACACAAAGCAGCTTCGCAAACTTTGCGAGAAATTGCCTCATGGCTCCCGGGCCGCGGTTCAGCCGACAGTGACTTACTGCCGGAATTAGATACGATCGTTGCCCGGTCGCGTGACTTAACGCGTAATCATGGAATTGCCGCCGGTGCCATGCAGACCTTGTCCGACAACATTGTTGGCACCGGGTTTCGCCTGTCGGCCAAGCCTGATTATAAGGCACTCGGCAAAACCAAGGAATGGGAAGAAGAATGGCAGGCACATGTTGAGGGTTTATGGCGATCCTGGTCCGAAACCTTTGAATGTGATGCGGCCAAGTCCTTAACTTTTCATGGTTTAACAACACAAGTTTTCAAATCTTGCCTGATTAATGGCGAGGCTTTGGCTATACCGCTTTGGCTGAAAGACCGGCCGTTTTCTACCGCAATTCAGTTGGTGGAACCGGATCGGCTCTCTAATCCAAACGGGAAAGCCGATAGCAAAACACTCCGCGGTGGTATTGAAATAGATAAGTATGGCGCACCCGTTGCTTATTACATTCAAAAGGACCACCCCGGCGACTATTGGACAGGAACTGCGTCTTGGGAGCGTATTCCGGCATTTACTCATTTTGGCCGGAGACGAGTTCTACACGTTCACGACATCAGCCGTATCGGTCAATCTCGTGGAAAGCCTGTCCTCAGCTCCATCATGCCGATGTTCAAAATGTTGGACCATTACGAACGATCCGAGCTTCAAGCCGCGATCGTCAACGCAATGATTGCCGCATTTATAGAAACACCGATGGATGGCGAAAGCCTGAACGAATTGTTCGGCGGGTCAAGTGATGATTACTTGAATGCCAAAAAGGATTGGCAGGTTAAACTTGAAGGTGGCTCTATCATCCCCGTTTTTCCTGGTGATAAAGTCGCGCCATTCACGCCCTCACGACCGAACTCGGCTTATGGAGCTTTCGTTGAAAACTTGCTCCGACATATCGGAACCGGCCTCAACATTCCATACGAATTGCTCTTGAAAGACTTTTCAAAGACCAATTACTCGTCCGCCCGGTCGGCATTGCTCGAGGCTTGGCGATACTTTAACGGTCGCAGGCAATGGCTTTCTACTTACTGGGCCACGCCGGTTTATGAGCTTTGGCTGGAAGAAGCAGTCAATAAAGGCTTGGTTGATGCACCGGACTTTTACGAGAACCGCTACGCTTACACAAGATGTAAGTGGATCGGTCCTGGTCGCGGCTGGGTTGACCCGGTCAAAGAAGCTCAGGCCTGCCAAATCCGAATGGATATCGGGCTTTCTACATTAGAGGCCGAATGTGCCGGTCAAGGCTTGGACTGGGAAGAAGTTTTGGAACAACGTGCGAGAGAAAAAGCCAAACTCGCCGAATTAGGTTTAACAACTGAAAATTCAACACAAAAGGAGGTTAAGACATCACAAGAAACAGATGAAACCGAGAATGTATTGTAACTATAATGGATCTATATCAGAAGATAACAGACTTGTGTATCCTTTATAGGTATACATTTGTCCCCATTTTTTCTCAGAGTTATTTTCAATAATGCCCAAATCTATTAAATGTTTCAAAGATTTTATAACGGTTGGTTTTGTTAAACCAATCATTTTGATAATTTCAGAAACAGTCAGCATGGGTTTCTTTTGAAATGCACTAAACACTTTTAAGGCTGATTCTGATGCACGGCCAAGTGTTTTTATTTTTTGTGTATCTGATGAAAAAATATTTTGAATCGAAACAAGTGTCGTTCTGGCATCGTTGGCAGTTTCAATAACGCCTTCTAGGAAAAACTTGATCCAGTTTTCCCAATTGCCATCCTTACGAACGCTGTTTAGGGCATCATAATATAATGCTCGGTTCTTTTTGAAAAATAAACTCAAGTACAAGAAAGGAGAATCTAAAACGCCTTTAACACATAAGAAGAACGTAATCAAAAGCCTGCCAAGTCTTCCATTTCCATCCAAAAACGGGTGAATGGTTTCAAATTGAACGTGAATCAGAGCCGCTTTTATCAGGTTTGGAATAGTATCTTCATTGTTCATGAAAACTTCCAAGTCACCTAAAACTGACATCAATTTATCTGGTGGAACAGGAACAAAACGAGCGTTCCCTGGTCGTGTACCGCCAATCCAGTTCTGAGAAGAACGGAACTCGCCTGGTAATTTGGTTTGACCACGGGAGTTTGTCAGAAGAATTTTATGAATTTCTCTGATTAAACGTAGGGACAAAGGAAAACCTTCTTTAATTCTCTGTAAGCCATGATTCAAGGCCGCGACATAGGATGATACTTCTGATGCATCGGCAACAGGAATTCCATGTGTATGCTCTGATTCATACTTTAAAAGATCGTCTAATGTTGACTGTGTTCCTTCAATTTGTGAGGAAAGAACAGCCTCTTTACGGACATACATATAATTAAGAATAGAAGGATCTGCGGCTGTTTCAACGACACCGTTTAATTGACCAATGGCTTGATTAGCTTTTTCGAGTAACACTGAAACCTCAGCTAAATCAATATCGGGTTTTGGCGGCAATGGGTTTGGAACATAGGCCTGGTATGTTTCAGATGTTATTGAACATTTGATTAATGTGCCTTGAATATTGCGTTTCATGATATCTCCTTTGTTTCAATAAACCTCAATATAGCAATTTTTCCTTTACTAGTCAAGATAAAAAGTAAAGGTTTTCTAATTATCCTTTACTTTTTCAAAAAGAAAGTAAAGGTTTCTAATTTTTTGAAAGGAAAAACAATGAAACTAATGCAAAAAACAATTTGGGCAATAACGCCCGAGATGCTTTCGACAATGATAGCGATAGCGCACCAAACGAACCGAACACCTGAGGCCATTGCCAAAGAAATGGGCCGCGATATGAAAAACACCTACGCCGTCTCCACCCGAGGCGGCGTTGCTGTTATTCCGGTAACCGGTCCGCTTTTCAGACACGCCAACCTTTTGACAGCGATCTGTGGCGCGACATCTTACGAACTATTGGCGCAGGACTTTAACAAAGCCCTGAACGACCCGAACATATCAGCTATTTTGTTTGATGTGGACAGTCCGGGCGGCGAAGTCAACGGCTGTTCGGAACTGGCCGATATGATTTACAACGCCCGAGGTAAAAAGCCGATTATCGCTTATGCCTCCGGTTCTTGTTGTTCCGGTGCTTACTGGATTGCTTCGGCCTGCGACAAGATTATGGCGGCCGATACCGCGATCCTCGGTTCTATCGGGGTTGTGTCCATCTTTGAAAAAGAGGACGAGAAAAAGACCATTGAAATTGTTTCCTCGCAGAGCCCGAACAAGCGGCCTGATGTGGAAACAGAAGAAGGAAAAGCCAAAATCCAAGAGCACATTGATGCCTTGGCTGAGGTTTTCATCAATAAAGTTGCACTTCACAGGGATATATCGCCGAAAGATGTCATCGAAAACTTCGGTGGCGGTGATGTCTTTGTGGGGGACAAAGCTGTTCGGATCGGTCTGGCGGACAGTTTGGCTTCATTTGAAGCTATCATCTCAGACCTTAACATTAATTCAACGGAGAAATCATTCATGAATGAAAACTTAGAAAAGCCAGCCGTTGACATCAAAGCTATGGAACGCGAGCGCATGTCTCAAGTTCTTTCGGCTGAAGGTGTTAAGGGCAAAGAAGCAACCGCTCAAGCGTTGCTCGCAAAAACCGATCTGTCTGCAACAGACATTTTGGCCATCTTAGAAACAGTGCCGTCAGCCAAACAAAGCAATGCTTTTGAACAGGCAATGGCACAAATCAAAAATCCGGCGATCACACCATCTGCCGAAGATAACGAAGAAACACCTGAAGACGTTGCTGACCGCATCGCTTCATACACAATTGGAGGTTAAAATATGACTGTACAAGGATTTACGGATCAAGGATCCACAACTGCTGACATCTTACTTGCCGGCGAATTCCCTCGTGTCTCTGAACTCGCAACCATTACGGGTGGAAATTACCCACGCGGAACGGTCTTAAAAGAATCAGACGGCGAATTTACCATTTGCGGCGCATCTGACACACCTGAAGCCATTTTGGCTGAGGCTGTTGATGCCACAAGTGAAGATAAACAAGCCGTTGTTTATTTGACCGGTGAGTTTAACTCTGCGGCTCTGACTGTGGCAAGCGGTGCAACCGTTGCCGGCTTAAAAGCCAAACTCAGAGCAAAAAGCATCTTTATTAAAACAAATCAAGCATACTAAAGAAAGGAATAAAAAATGGATATTTTTTCAACTAACGTCTTGGCAAAAGTGGTGGAACGCTTGCACACACCATCTTCATTTTTGCTCGATACCTTCTTCCCGAATGTTCAGACATCGGACAAAGAAGAAATCATTTTTGATGTAACGGACAGCAAGCCTCGTATCACTCCGTTTGTTTCACCTTTACTTCCCGGTAAAGTCGTCGATAGCGGTGGCTATGCAACGAAATCATTCAAACCGGCCTATGTGAAAGACAAACGCCGTTTTGATGCCAACATTCCGTACAAACGCATCGCTGGTGAGACAATCGGTGGCTCTTTGTCGCCTTCTCAACGCTATGAACGTGCGCTGGCCACAACTTTGACCGACCAGCTCGAAAACTTAACCCGCCGCGAAGAAGTCATGGCCGCCGAAATCTTAAGAACCGGCCAAGTGATCGTATCCGGCGATGGTTATCCAACAACAACCGTCAATTTCGGACGTGATGCCGCCTTGACCAAAGCCTTAACCGGCTCGGCCACATGGGAAACCGCCGCGGTTAACCCAATTGACAACTTGGAAGATTGGGCCGATTTGGTACAAAGCAAATCCGGTATGATCGCCAAAACCGTCATCATGGATCCTGACGCATGGAAAATCTTCCGCGCCAAGGACGATGTGAAGAAGTTCTTGGATTACCGCAGAGGTACCAACAACACTTTGAATGTGGATCCGTTTATTCGCGGTGAAAACTCCAAAGTCCGTTACGTTGGCTCCATCGGCGACTTCGATATTTATGTTTATAACGACATTTATATCAACGATGCCGGCGTGGAAAGCAAACTCTTGCCGTCTAAAACTGTGTTGATGGCGGCCAAAGATGGTCTTGAAGGAACCCGTTGCTATGGGGCCATTCATGATGAAAAGGCAAACTGGACAGCCCACAGATACTTTACGAAATCCTGGGTTGAGGAAGATCCATCTGTTCGCTGGTTGCTGTTGCAATCCGCACCTTTAGTCGTTCCTTATCGTCCGAATGCTTCATTCTGTGCAACCATTGGCTAGGAGGTATAAATGCGTATTAAGGCTTTGATTACGTTAGTTGTGTCTGCCGGTAAAGAAATCGCACCTGGTAAAGAGTACGATTTAAACGAAGCAGATGCAAAAAGTCTGATTGAACGCGGCTTTGCGGTGGCTGTTAAGGGTGGCCAAAAACCGGCAACTCAGCAACAGCCAAACAAGCCTGAAGAAACAGGAGGTAAAGATGACCCTTCCTCTCAAAAAGGCGGTGGACAGCCTGTTCAATAGATGCGGAACGACCGGGACATATCAAGGACGTGAAGTCCTTTTTTTGTTGACCGAACCGGACGAAGTTGTCGGTGTGGGCTTTGTTAACGCTCACACCGATACGCATTTAATGAGGATCCGGCTCTCTGATGCGCCCGATTTAGCTGTCGGGGACACGATAGAAACAGATGCGGCAACCTATCGGGTGCATACGGAACCGGTCAAAGATATTCATAACTTGGTATGGAGTGTTGATGTGCTATGCAATTAAAACTTGCATTACAGGGAAAGCTGTCTGATGTCATGGAAAAGCACTACACAGATGGTGCTAAGGCTGTGACCTTGGGAATTACGGCGGCAACAAACGGATTAAAGTCATCTTTGCGTGAACAGGTTCGTTCTGCCGGCATGAGTTCCCGCATGGCTAACACATGGCGCGGTGTCGTCTATCCGAAGGGAAAAACGAGTATCAGCGCGGCCGGACAGGTCTATTCTAACGCCGAAAAGATAATGCTTGGCTTTGAATATGGCAGTATTATCCGCGGCAAGAACGGTCTGTGGCTGGCCATTCCGACAGATGCCATTCCGAAAAAAGCACGCGGCAAGCGTATGACACCGGGTCTTTATGAACAGATGAAAGGCGTGCGGTTACAGTTTGTGTACCGCCGCAACGCCTGTTCATTACTGGTGCATACCAAAAAGAAAAAGACGGTCATCGCCTTTATCTTGGTGCCGCAGGTCAAAATGCCGAAATTGATTAACTTTGCAACCGAAAGCGAGCGTTGGCAAGAAAAAGTGCCGAGCTTGATTTTAGAAAACTGGAGCGAAGATGAGTAAAAGAGAAATCGTATTAAACGCATTATTTGAAAGACTTTCCACGCTTGATGTAACCGTTAAGCGAAACGACCTTCTGCCGCAAAAAATCCCTGACGGCGGTTTAGTCATCCTGCGCGATGGTGATGTTGGCGAACCGGAGATTTTATTATCCCCGACTTGTTACATTTTCACACATCGGGCTGAATTGGAAGTCATTGTTCAAAAGGAAACACCGGCCGAGCGCGATCAAGCCTTGGACTGGCTGTTGGTGGAAATCGGTGAGCTTTTACAACAGGATCCTCGCCTAGGCGGTGAAGTTGATTATATGCACGCGGATCCACCCGAGTTTGTGGAAGAACCGGTCGAAGGTGGCGTAACCATCAAAGGCGCAATCGTTCCCATCGTTTTAGAATATACCTCAATTTCAAACTTAATTTAACAAAGGAGACAATTATGTCACGAGCATATGGCTGGAATGCCAAATTACTTATTGCTGAAGAAAGCACCTACGGCACTCTTTCTTCGGGACCCTATACCCAAGTGCCGTTTGCATCAAGCGCAATTGACAGCGAACAAGGGTTGATTTCTTCAAACGTTTTGGGACTTGGCCGCGACCCGACCACACCATTCCAAGATGTGATCAATGTTGAAGGCGACCTGGCTGTTCCGGTTGACCTCAGGAATATCGGAATTTGGCTGAAAGCTGTCTTCGGAACACCAACTACTACGGCAGGAACAGGCTTTGTCATGCATACATTTGAAAGCGGAAAGACCTCTTTGCCGAGTTATTCCCTGGAATTAGGCCTGGCCGAAGTTCCGGAATTCATCCGGTTCCTTGGCGCACGTGCCAATTCTATCGCCTTTAACTTCGCCCGATCCGGTGAAGCTCAGGCCACAGTTTCATTAATGGCACAAAGTGAAACCGCCGCTGGAACCTCTATCTCAGAGGAACCTGTGGTTAAAGATTACACCCGGTTTTCACAGTTCCAAGGCTACATCAAGTCCTTTGGGCAAACGTTGGCTAATGTGACCAGTGCCTCGGTTACTTATTCAAATAACCTTGAAAAAATTGAAACGATCCGGAGCGATGGTAAAGTAGAAGCCATTGACCTTGGGGTCGCTTCCTTGTCCGGTTCGATCGCAGTCCGTTATGGTGACAATACTCTGATGGACAAGGCGCGTGCCGGTATTCCTGTGGACTTAGAGCTTGGTTATCAGCTCTCTGAAAGCCAAAAACTGGTCATCACATGTCATGAAGTCTATTTGCCTAAACCGAAACGTTCTATTTCGGGTCCGGGCGGCATTGAGTGCTCTTATGATTTCCAAGGCGCAAAGAATGCAAGTCTTGGCAAAATGGTAACCGTTCAATTGATTAACGATGTGGAGGAATACTAATGTTAAAGTTAAAGTTTAAGAACGAGCCTTACTGGTTGGATTTGGGAATGGGTGTCCGGGTTAAAGTCAAACCCTGTACATCTTCGGTCTTTTATGAGGCAAAAGCCTTTATGAATTCAAAGGTTGCCGAGGTCGCAAAACGCTTAAAAGACGTGCGCGAAAACGGTGCCAAAGATAAAGATTTGCCGGATTTGGAGGACATCACAAAGCGCGAAGCCTATGCAGATCAGCAATTGATTTTAGGTCTTGCGCTGGCGGGCATTATTGAATGGGACGGCATTTTAGAGGCCGACACCGATGAAAAAGCACCGCTGACACCGGCCAAAATTGAGGAACTCTTCACGAACTTTTGGAGCATAGCCGAAACATTCAGACAGCAGTATTGCGGCATTCAAGAAATACTCGAGGCCGAAAAAAACGCATATACGCCCGAGCAAAGTGGCACTTCGGCTCCGGGCGAAACTACTGCCAAGGATGCGGCGAAGGCGAAATCAACTGTCCCCTCTACAGATGCCGATACGTCGAAACAGCCTTAAACACCGTAGAAGGACATCAGGCTTGGGAGGTTTTGCTTAAACTTTCTGAGCCTGACCTTGGTGTCGCGCTGACGGTGGCAGATAATTTGGGATTAAAAAGTGAAATCATGACGGAGTTATTGTCCGTTGGCATACAAGGTATAAAGGCAGGATTAAATGAACACAGCGAAAAAACTTTCAATCAGACTTGAAGCGGTGGGCGGCGACAAGGTCCGGCAAGAGTTCAAGAACATCGGCTCGGACGGACAGAAAGCCTTTCAGCGGATAACCCAGGTCATCACACCGGCAAACGATAACTTAAAGGTCTTGGACAACACAGCCAAGGCCTTTAATAATACCCTGAAACAGGCGGCATCGTTGGCCGGAGCATACCTCGGGTTGCGTGGACTGACATCAGCATTCAAAGGTATTGTGCAGACAAACAAAGAGTTTGAAAGCCTGATCGGATCCTTAAAAACAGTGACCGGCTCGGCCAAAGGTGCACAAGAGGCCTTTTCAATGATCGAGAAGTTTGCGCTGGACACGCCGTATCAGCTGGAAGAGATTATTGAGGCTTTTACCCGGTTAAAGGCACTGGGCCTTGATGCAACATCTGAAGCCTTAACCTCATACGGAAATACCGCTTCGGCCTTTGGTAAAAACATCTTGGACTTTACAAGTGCTGTCTCTTCGGCAGTGATGCTGAACTTTAAGTCGCTCAGGACCTTTGGTATTCAAACGCAGGTCGAGGGTGATAAAGTCAGGTTCACGTTTCAGGGCATTACAACCACCGTTGGTAAAAGTGCGCAAGAAATTGAGGCCTATCTTAAATCTATCGGCCTTGTGAACTTTGGCGGCGCGATGAAGGAACAGATGGACACGATGGGTGGTGCTATGTCCAACATCGAAGATGCTATCAGCAAGCTTATTCGTTCAATTGGTGAAAACGGTCTGAACAAAGCCTTAAAAGATACATTTTCGCAGTTTAACGAGTTGCTTGACAGCTCTGACGGTGCGGCAAAAGCCATTGGCCAAACATTGGCGACAGCCGTCAACGTGGCAAGTAAAGCGTTCTTTACATTGGCCAAATACATTGAGCCGATCATCACGCTCTTAACAGTCCGGTTGGGTGCAAGCCTGATTACAAAAGGAATTGATCTATTAAAGGCAAGCGTTTATGCGCTGAATGTTGCGTTAATGGGGACCGGAACCGCCGGAGCCTCTGCCACACTTGGTCTTAAAATGATGTGGCAGGTTTCAAAGGTGGCCGCTGTTCAGATGTACGCAACGGCGGTGGCGGCTAAAGTTTTGGCCGGTGCTGTTGGACTTTTGAAAGGCATAATGGCTCTTTTAGGTGGTCCGGCCGGTTTGATTTTGCTTGTTGTTTATGGTCTTTATAAGCTCATCGACAGTCACAATGTGGCTAAACGAGCGGCTAATGACCATGCAGAAACCTTGGCAAAACTTAAGGAACAAATGGCCGAAACTGTCAAGGAAACAACAAACCTTGTAAACGCACAGACAAAGAACCAAGCCATTGCCGAATGGTCCTATAAGCTAAAGGTGGCCGAAAAGAACATCAAGGATTTGGAAGAAGAGCTGAAGGACACCGGAGGTATTTCGTTTTTTCAACGCCATGCCCCGAACATGTTCCTGAAAGAATACCAAATTTTTGCAAATAACTTGGCCGAGATCCTTTCGGAATCAAAGTATAATTTAGAGGAATACCAAAAGGAAGTTTGGCGGTTGGCCGCCGAATATCCTGACTTTGCACCACAGGCCAAGGAAATCCAAGAAAAGTTCCTGCTCTTAAAGGCGGCAAGGATTGATGCGCAAAAGGCCCGCGATGAGTTAAAATATATTGAGAACCCGGAACTGAGGCCAAAAGAAGAAAAACAGGAAGTCATAAAACCGCCTGTTCTGCCAAAAACTGACACATCAGCTTACGAAAAGACCATTGAGGACATTAAGCAAAAGGTCTTTGAATTGCAGGATCCTTATGATCAGGCCATGCAAAAAGCGGCCAAGTGGCGTGATGATGCACTTAAAAACCTGGATAAAACCAAGGCCGGTTATGAGGATTTCAAAAATGATGTGAACCGCGTTTATGATGATATGGTCAAAAAAGCCGGTGAAGCCGCTCTTCAAAGTTCAAAAGACTGGAAAGACGGCGTAACCCGAGGAATGAAAAGCGTTTATGAAGATGCCTCGGATATGGCTTCAATGACCGAAAACATGGTCAAGAACTCTTTCAAATCAATGGAAGATACGCTGACAAACTTCGTCATGACCGGTAAAGCGAACTTTGCAGACTTTGTTAACTCAGTTGTCGAGGGAATGGTCCGAATGGCCATGCAGTACGCTGTGATCAAGCCGATCATGGGTGGCGTGATGGCTTATTTCGGTGTCCCGACAGCGCATACGGGAGGTGTCATTGGTACGGATTCTTTATCTACTAAGGCTGTTAGTCCAAGTGTTTTTGAAAATGCTCCCCGTTTTCATACCGGGGGCCTGGTCGGCGGCGAGATCCCAATTATCGCGAAAAAAGGCGAAACGGTATTCACGCCGGGACAGATGAAAGCACTGGGCGCAGAACTCAATTCAAAACCGCCGGTTTACGTCAATGTGAATGTGGTCAATAAGGCTTCAGGCACAAGGACAACGGCAAACCCAACACGCGACATGAACGGTAATGTCAACCTGGACATCATCGTTGAGCAGATTGAGGGTGCCATTGGTAAAAACATCAGTAAAGGTGAAGGTTTATCGCCGATCCTGGAACAAAGGTATGCGTTAAACCCGGCCTATGGGAGTTATAGATGACAGTTTATTTTCCACAGCATTTACCTTATCCGACCGTTGAAAATTACTCCATCAAACCTGGTGAAGCAATTATCCGGACGGATATGGAAGCCGGCCCGGCAAGACAAAGGCGGCGTTACACACAAACGCCGTCTAAGATTTCTGTGCGCTGGCTGATGAACCCGGAGCAGTTCTGTGTGTTTGAAGCCTGGTATAAATATCACGCCAAGGAAGGTGGCGAATGGTTTTTTATCACGCTTTTGGGAGGTATCGGCCTCAGTAGTCAGGAAGCTCGTTTTACGCAACAGTTCGAGGCAAAACTCCTTAACGGTTATCTGTGGGAAATTACCTCAGAACTCGAAATTCGTGACCGTCCGACACTCAGCGAAGATGCAATGGCCATTGTAGCGGATTCCGACTTCAACTTGTTGATGAAAACGACTGACAGGCTCCACATCCTCGTTCATCGGACACTTCCGGTCAAACTTAATTAGAAAAGGACATAAAAATGCCAAATATGCAAGAAAGATTAGAGACAGCGATTGAGAGAACCGAAACGGACTCATCGCTATTTCACAATATGGTTCATGGGACGGATACGCAAACGGTCACGACTGAAGGTGGCGAAGTTCCTACAATGGCAAAGGCCCTCAAAGATGTGCGGAATGAATTGTACGGACAGGCTTCAAGCCTTGTGAATTTAGCTCAGGCGGCGGCTGATGATGCGGCAAACTCTGTTTTGCTTGCGCAAGCAGAAGTCCAAAATGCAAGAGCCGAAGTCGCCAATACACGCCAAGAAGGTCAAAGAGCAAAGGAAGAACTCGAAACGGTTGGTGCAAACTATGTTGCGCTTGCCCAAGCAGAAGTTCAAAATGCCAAGCAGGAAGTCCGAAATGCGCAAGCTGAAGTTGTTAACGCACAAACAGAGGTGCAAAATGCGGCGGCTGAAGTGGTCAAAGCAAAAGCCGAAGTTACCAAGGCAGAACAAGAGGTTCAAAAAGCAAAAGATGAAGTTGAAAATGCGAAAGCAGAAGTACGGAACGCTCAGGCAGAGGTCGTTAATGCGCAAACAGAAGTGCAGAATGCGGCGGCTGAAGTGGTCAAAGCCAAAGCTGAGGTCACAAACGCTAAAGCCGAGGTGCAAAATGCCAAAGCGGAAGTCAACAACGCAAAAGCAGAAGTAACCAAGGCAAAAACCTGGGCTGAAGGAACAGATGCAGAAGTTCAGGCCCAAGGCGGCATACACTCCTGTCAAAAATGGGTCGAGCTGGCACAACAAGCTACAATCGGTAATTATCCGGTGACGGTTACAGGTGTTGCGACCGCCAACCAGACGGTTCTTCCTCTGAATTTAGATGAGCCTCTCGGCGGTGTGGACCAAGTTCTGACGGTTATTATTGAAAACACCGCCTTACTTCCTGAGAACTATACCATTTCAAATAACGGACAGTCGGTCATTCTTCTTAACCCGTTGGCCGCCGGTGAACGATGGTGTGTCAAATGCCTTTTTGAACTCCAGTCTATGGCTGGCATGATCGACTGTGTGATGTATGAAGAGATGCAAGGAGAAACACCATGACCGATTCAAGTAAAATTCCGGCATCAAGATTTTCTAACGAGAGTTTTGATACCACACCCCAATCAGGCAGTTCCAACGTAATTTCTTCCGGGGCCGTCTTTGATGCCCTGAAAGATAAGTTGGGAAAGACTGATACAGCTGCCAAGGCAACTGCCGATGCCGATGGCAATATTATCAACCAAACGTATGCAAAGCTCAGTGATATCATCACTTTTGAATACGAAGATTAACATTAAGAAAGGAAATTAAACATGGCAAATAAAAGAATTAAATTAAAAAATGCGACCGGTGACTACTTAGAGCCGTATACAACCAATGTGCCTGATGCCACAACATCAGCCAAAGGTTTGGTACAGTTGGAAGCAACACCGACCGCAAACTCTACCAAAGCGTTGACCTCCGGCGGTGCCAAAACTGCCTTGGATAACAAACTGGGTAAAACAGAAACTGCGGCAAAAGCGACTGCCGATGCCAGTGGCAATACGATTACCTCAACTTATGCCACAAAATCAGAGTTGTCTGCGGTGGAAACAACAGCTAATACTGCCAAAAGTATTGCTGAAGGTCGCGCACGTGCAACATCTTATCAGAACTATCAGGCGATGGTTACTGCCTTAAATGCGGCGGCCTCTACTGAGTTCAAAATCGGTGATAACATCTATATTCAAGCAAAGAATGTCCCTGATTTATGGATTTACTCCGTTGAAAGCACAACGTCATCCTATACTTATACAACAGATGATGCGCTGGTTGCGGCCATTCAGTCTGCCGGGTTTATCCAAATCGGCTACTATAAAGTCGCTGTTTTGGAAACCGAAAAGGTTGATTTGACCAACTACGTACCTGCCACAAGAACGGTTAACGGAAAGCCTTTGTCCTCAAATGTGACACTTTCTGCTTCTGATGTGGGTGCGTTGGCCACAACCGGAACAGCCGCAAAAGCAACCGCTGATGCAGACGGAAATACTATCTCGACGACTTACTTAAAATTGTCTGATGCTATTTCTTACGAGGAAATGAACTAAAGTAAGGAATGGATATCGTGGCTAAAAATGTAAGACTAAAAAACCGTAGCGGCGAATATCTAGAGCCATATACGGAAAACATTCCGACCGCGTCTACTTCAACGGCCGGAAAGGTTCAATTGGATTCAAGTCCGACTTCAGGTTCAAATAATGCGATTACGTCAGGGGCGGTTTATACCGCCCTTGCTGGTAAATTATCGACAACAGGAACTGCGGCAAAAGCAACTGCTGATGCAAGCGGAAACAATATCGTTAATACTTATTTGAAGAAAAATATGCCGGTTACAACCTTAGCAACAAGCGGCACAATTTCTTTGGCGGATAACTCTGTCAACCGAATTGCGCCGACAGGAACTGTTACGTTCAGTTTGCCAAGTGTAAGCGACAATACCGTTTTTCATCAAATCTTGGTGCAAATGACATTGTCTACCTCACGCACTATTAACCTCGGAACGACAAAGTATTTCACAGGCTCACAACCAAGCTTTGCGGCCGGAACTTATGATATTCTTTATGAATATAACGGCTCAAACTGGGTTGTGGGTGCTGTTGTTCAGGCATAGCGAGGTGACAATGATTTTCTCGCGAAGAATGATTTATTTCGGAGATACGGTGCCTTATTATGAAGGCGGCTCGCCAAAGATGATGGCTTCGATCCGCTATGGGTCGAGCAAATACAAATATCTTCTTGCTGTGACTGAAGATGCCAACAAATGGTATGTTGTAAAAGGCTTTTCTGACGTTACCTACAACCACAAACTCGGTGTTATTTATAACAAGCCGATGTTTTATTGTATGACGAAAGATTATGCCAAATACACAACCAATGGCAAGGACTGGTTCGACATCGGACTGCCTGGTACACATACGGTTGCTACCCTCTACAGTGGCTGTAAAGCAATATATTTTATAAATAATAAATACATTATGCTTATCAGTCCGACCGAAGTTTATCAGTCAACAGACCTGCAAACGTGGACAGCTACGGCTTACACATTTAACAATGCGGCGGCCGCGGATGTGTCTCTCAGTGTTTATCCTAAATGGGGCGGCGGAAATTACTATTACGCCATTTTCAGAGTAAGCAGTAAAAGTACGGTTTACAGAAGTACTGACGGACTGAGCTGGACACAGATTGGTGTAAACAATATGTACAGTTTTAGCGGTATTTCGTGTGATACCAAAGGCTTTATGTTGGCTTGGGGCTACGTCGCAGTTTCACAGACGACAAAGAAATTTTCAAACTTGTATTATAAAAATTATTCTACAAGTTACACCAGTTTGTCTGCAAACATTGTTCACTCGTCTGGTCCGAATAATGCCGGCTATGTGTATATGCGCATCAAACAACCCGATGACTCATATATCCACTACAAAGCCAGTACTTCGGCGATGGCTACTCAGACAGCTTTATCTACAACCGGAATATACTCGGGTTACGCAAACCAGTTAGACTTGTTCTATACGGGCAATACGTCTGCACCGAAATATTCCCGAGATCTTGTAACAGAAACCGCTTTTGATTTTTCAGAAATTGTAGGATCAGAACCGGTTGGCTATACAGTAATAGCCGCACTTTAATTGTAAAAAGGCCATACCGGGAACGCTACCACTCGGTATGGCTTCTTTTATTGGTAGCTAACAGGAGAAACTCATGGCAAACAAAAGTGTCAAACTAAAGAACAAACGCGGCGATTACCTGTATCCATATACAGATAATATCCCGACAGGCTCGGCCTCGGTCGCCGGCAAAGTGAAAGTTGATGCGGCTCCAACATCAGGATCTGCAAACGCTGTATCTTCCGGCGGTGTTTATTCGGCTCTTGCCGGTAAGCTCGGAACCAACGACACCGCGGCAAAAGCGACAGCTGATGCCGAGGGCAATAACATTGCGACCACTTATATGAAGAAGTCCGAGGAAGGTAAAGGCGGATTAAACCTATTAAGAGATCAGCTCAGAAAAGCCTATGGTTGGACGTGGTCTCAAACCTCAAGTAGCGGCATGGTTTACATCGTTTATAATAGTAATGGTGACATGTTAGACGGCGTTGCTTGTTCGAGCTATGCGGCATACGGCGGCTATGCTGGATACGTTGGCATTAATGGAAATCTTTACTATTACAACACTTATGCCACGCCTGTAACACTAACACAAAAAACGACTGACGGTGGTGTTACACAAGTTGGTTATGGAAATATGATAAAAGGCGGTAAATTATACAGCTTCTTCAAAAATGCGTATACCGATAATACTGCAGGTTACACAAAAATCAGCGGCTTTTTCGGTATAAGAAGCGGTGCGCTTATGAGCTTTAATAACCAGTCAACATTAATTTGTTCTGTCCTTGATAATGGTGGGGTATGGACCGATGTTGCAACAGCATATAATGATAGCGCGTATTGTGCCGGTATTCGCGATGGATATCCTTACTATATCAGTCGAACAGGTGTTAGCGGAGGCTTTCAAAAAAATGAAATGGTGCAACTTGATACAGAAAATGGCTGGAGTATGATGTCTTGCGGAAGTTCAGGATACTTTTATTTTGCAAAAGGATCACGTTACAAGTGCTTTTACAATAACCGAACTACTCCATATTATTCGGGCGATGTCGGTGACCAAATATCAAAACTTTTTGGGCAATATGCACTGACAACAACTGGAAAACTTTATTCAATCAATAATAACAATCCGCAACTTATTTCTGAAGATGTATTAGATGTTGGTGCTTGGGGATACTTAAAAGAAGATGGATTGTATAATTACTCAAAAACAAAAATTGTGAGCGGTACATATCAGCGCACAGAAGGTGTAATGCTTTATGCCGGTGCGGGTACGACACAGTATAAAACAGTTTATACTGTGGCAAATCCTGCTACGAATTACATGTCATATGAACGAGTAAATCTTGATCTTCCAAATACAGTGACGGCTGTAACCACTACGACTATTACTACAAACGGAAAAACGTACACTCGCGATATTTCAAAAGACAGCGTGTTTACTCAAACGCCGGACGATTTGAAAAAGCAAACCCCGACTAAATGGGAACTTTTGGATATGATTTGCAATCTTGAATAGGAGGAAAAATGGCAAGATATTATAAATTAAACAACGGTTTCATGTTGAATTTTTACGACCTTGATTTGACTGAAGAAGAAGCATTCGCACAAGGCTATAAAACAGCTAATGAGCCACCTCAAGACGGAAAAGAGTATTGCGCTCAGTCATTTAATGAGTGCGAACATCATATTGAGGTTGAATGGGTTGAAATACCAATACCACCTGAGCCGGAGGAACAATGACCGATACAACGCTTTCTGAAGCACTAAAGGAAGCCTATGCCTCGGCTCCGAGTGATGTGATTTTGCTTCACACCTTGGAGCTTCGGCATCCGGCCTTTATTGATGATCAAGGTAACCCGACCGCCATTCGCGTGGTCCGGGATCACGTCAGCCACACTTGCACGCTTGAAAACTCGGCTCCGCTTAATCCGGGTGAAGCTGTGGAGTTTGTGGCCATGGCCTTTGATTTGGAATTGCCACCAGTCAACAACACGCCGACACCTGAGATTTCGGTCACGATCGACAACGTTTCAACCGAGATGATCGCTTATCTTGACCGGGCTATTGAAACACAGGACATGATCGAGCTGACATATCGGCCATACCTGTCTGACGACCTAACAACGCCGCAGATGGACCCGCCGATAACCTTGGTTATTACTGATATTCATGTGGACTGCTATAAAATAACGGCTACGGCCCGCATGATGGACATCGGGAACAAATCGTTTCCAAGTGAAAACTATACCGTTAAAAACTATCCGGGATTAACACGATGACACATTTTGCTTGTAAATATATAGGCTTGCCCTGGGTTGCCGGTGCGCAAGGTCCTGATGAATTTGACTGTTGGGGAATGGTGCGCTGGATCCTGAAGCACGAATACGGCATAGATGTGCCGGCGGTAAACGTTAATCCGGATAATCTCCGGAGCGTTTTAATCGCATTTAAAGAGGATCCTGCTTTCCAGGCGTTTAATGAAGTTGAAAAACCGCAAGACGGTGATGTTGTTCTGCTTCGTCAGTCAAAACATCCGGTTCATGCCGGCTTATGGTTAGATGCTGACGGCGGTGGTATTTTACATTGTTGTCGCGATGGTGGTGTTGTATTTCAGGACTTGCCAAGCCTGCGCCTGTGCGGGTGGCAAATAGACAGTTATTACAGAGTAAAGAGAAAATAAATGGTTTATTTTAATTACATTACAAACCCTTTTCAGCCGAATAAAGGGAGAATTTGTCGTGCCTTAAAAGGAAAAATGTCAGTTTGGGATTTAATAAAATCTCAAAAAGTAGACCTTTCCCGGCCAACTATCTGCTTTATTGACGGACTAGTCGTTTTAAGAAAAGACTGGAATTTTTTAATAAATCCCAGTTCGATTGTTTCTCTGGTGACACTTCCACAAGGCGGTGGCGGCGGCAAAAGTTCAAACCCGGTGCAAGTGGTGTTAACGGTTGCGGTTATTGTTGCCTCGGTTTATACCGGTGGTGCTGTGGCGGCGGCCTATGGTGCTGTTTGGGGTGGTGTTGCGGCGGCGGCAGTTTCTATTGGCGGAAGCTTTCTTGTCAACACATTCGTTCCACCACCTAAGGCCTCTCTTAACGGGTCCGGCTCGGCCAACTCAATAGCGGCACAAAGTCCGACTTATTCCTTGCAAGCACAAGGTAATCAGGCCCGGCTTGGCAGTCCGATACCGGTTATTTATGGCCGACACCTGATTTATCCGGACTTTGCCAGTCAGCCTTATTACGGCTATGCAAACGATGAACAATACACTTATCAAGTGCACTGCATCGGCCAAGGCTACTATGACATCGAGAAAATCCGGATCGAGGACACGCCGATCAGCTCGTTTGAAGAGATAACATATCAGATTATCAATCCGGGCGAGAAGAACACGCTCTTTCGTGATGATGTGGTAACTTCGCCGGAGGTTGCCGGACAAGAGCTTTTGAAAGGAAACACGATCGGGCCGTTTGTCTTAAACCCGACCGAAAGTGAAATTGACCGGGTGGAAATTGATGTTGCTTGTCAGCGCGGTCTTTATTATGCAAATGACAGCGGCGGCCTGAATACAAAATCTGTTCAATGGCGCGTTGATGCCCGAAAAATTGATGATGAGGATAATCCCTTGGGTGACTGGTTCACGCTCGGGACCGAAACACTATCAGCCAATACGGTCAACGGCCTTTACCGGACATATGGTTATTCGGTAGCAAAAGGCAGATACGAAGTCCGGGCCACGCGTTTAGATGATAAAGACACATCTTCACGCGCTGGACACGAGCTCCGGTGGGCCTCGGCAAAAGGCTTTATTGTATCAAATCCGAGTTACGGCGACGTAACTTTGATCGCCATTAAGATGAAAGCCACAAACAACCTGTCGCAACGCTCAAGCCGTATGGTTAACTGCATTGTGACAAGGAAATTGCCAACTTGGTCGCCGTCCGGTGGCTGGACTGGCAAAGTGCCGACACGCTCTATCGCTTGGGCAATAGCAGACATATTAAAGGCCAACTATGGTGCAAGGCTGACAGATAAGTCCATAGATCTTGAAGGTTTATACCGGCTGGATCAGATTTGGGCCGCACGTGGCGACACGTTTAATGCCGTCTTTGATTCTAAATTAACGGTTTATGAGGCGTTATCCAGGACCTGCAAAGTCGGACGTTCCGTTCCCTACATTCAAGGCGGCATTGTTCGCTTTGTCCGGGATGAGCCAAAATCAATACCGGTGGCATTGTTCGGGCCGAGAAACATCGTCAAAAACAGCCTGACAATTCAATACATCATGCCGTCTGAAGATACGGCGGACAGCGTTTGCGTTCAGTATTTTTCGGACCGCACATGGAAGAACTCAGAGATAACCGGCAGTTTTGAAGGCTCCACCTCAGATAAGACGGCAACGGTTGAGCTTTTCGGTTGTACCGATAAAAATCAAGCTCTCCGGGAAGCCATCTATATGGCGTTGGCTAAAAGAAGTCGGGATAGCCTGGCTGATCCTGAGCGCGTTAAGCGGTTGCACAACAAATATAAACGGTGATTTTTGCCTTTTATACGAACCGGTGTATGCAGATTATGAGCACGACACCCCTGAAACTGTCCGTCAAATTGATAGAAACAATGTGGTTTACGATGATTTATGTACAAATTAAAAGATTTTGTTTGACTTTTCTTGCAAAAATGGCTCGAATCATAAGCGGAGGTGTCATGAACCTCTGTAATCTTAATATTAAGAAAGGAAAATTAAACATGAATAAAACAGAATTTGTTGAAGCTATTGCTAAAACATCCGGTTTGACCAAAGCTGATGCTGGTCGTGCTGTTGCCGCCGCCATCGAAGTGGTCACAAAAGCCTTGAAAAAAGGTGATGCAGTTCAAATCACTGGTTTCGGTACATTTGGCGTTGCTAAACGCGCCGCTCGTAAAGGCCGCAACCCTGCAACCGGAAAAGAAATTAAGATTGCCGCTTCTAAGGCTCCTAAGTTCAAAGCCGGTGCAGTCTTGAAAAAAGCTGTAAAATAAGCCAAATTTGTCTTAATATACCTCACAGGTTCTATCCCGTGAGGTTTTTTTGTTGCATTTTAATCTGCCATGGGTTATAATGACCGAGCTTGGTTAGTTATGCCCAATCAGGCTAGGATTCGATAAGTCCGATTATCAGTATGGGCAGAAGGTATTTCTGTCGGCATCCGCCATGGATACGCCGAAAGATTGTGTTAGTTCATGGGTGGATGCCTGCCGAATAAGGTATCCACCCCAATAAGGCAGGACTATTTCTCATACTGATAATAGTTTATCGACATCCACCCGCCTCATCACAGGTGGGTAAATTGTTGATATGGGGCGTATGAAGGGTGGATCATGGGCAAGATATGCTCGTTTTTTGGACACAGTCATTTATATGGACAATCAGAAAGTATTGTCCATCAATTAAGGCAAATCATTATCAATTTAATTGGAAAAGGCGTTGATACCTTTTACGTTGGCAATCATGGTGAGTTTGATATTTTTGCCAGCCGGGTAGCCTATGATCTGAAAAGTTTATATCCTAACATCCAAATCATTGTTGTTTTATGTTATCCAAATGAGTTGCAATACTTAAAATGTGCCTTCACGGATTTTTTGATGCCTCCGGAAATAGAAGCGGCCCCCAAACGGGCTTGCATTGTAACTCGCAATCATTGGGTTGCTGATAATTCTGACTACATCGTCTGCTTTATCAAATACAAAATGGGTGGAGCCTATGCGGCTATCGAATACGCCCAAAAGCACCATAAACAGATTATAGAGGTGAGAGCATGAACCAAGCAGGCATACGTCACATTTGGGCTGAACGGTTGACTTCGCAAGGGAAGACGGATAAAATTGGCCCGGTAAAAACTCATAAAGAATGGTGTAAACATGCGTAAAGATCAAGTCAGTCGTAATCAAAGAATTCATATGCCCAGGAAGGTAGAAAACGTTTCGGGGCAATTAATGCTACCTGTGGATGTTGCTTCTGTAAAGCAAGCATTTGCAACAGCTAATGACAAACGATTTAAATATGCTGATGCGCTGGATCAAGCAACCAAAGAAGATCCGGAATTGCATCAAATTTCAACAATTCCAAGCGATTCAAGCGAATTAATTGTTATAACGAAACTTAAAAAACTGGGGGCTTATATTCTAGCCGTGACGGTTAAATCGCCGGCCAAATTTAGACCTGTTTTTATCAATCGGATGCAAAATTACAGCTTGTCGGCTTTGGAAAATTTATTGAATGCTAATTTTATTCGGATGGATAGCCCCGAACATAAAGCCCAGCGAGAAAAGCATCAAACGGATGCACTCATTCAGTTAAAAATGGTGGCATATGTTGCAATGCTGTCGGAAAATGCAAAGTGCATTTTGATGAGGCAGTATAAACAAATATCCATTCAGGTTGGTGAAATTATTAACCTGATTATGGCATGGAAAAAAAGTGATGATAAACAATGGCAAACAAAAAAGTTTTGAATCCGAAAGGGTCAAAAGAGGGAAAGTTGATAATGCGTATTGTGCCTCTTGGTCCGCGTCTTCAAATGAAAATGAAAACGTGCGTTGCGTCAACTATAAGGGCGATAAGAACTGGAATAACACGAATAAACGTAAAATCTCGGCGCGCCCCGATTTGCTTTTAAGGAGAACAACAAAATGTGGTCGGCAAAGACACAGATCTCTGAAACAAGCCAGATATGTGGATTTTAGAAAAAATCCGCCTGTGCTTAAAGCAAAGGAAACTTTCTCTTTTCTAACCGCTGTCAGCTTAATGCTCAGTGCGATGGAAGAAGTAAAAATGCAAAGTTTGCGTTTTATGGGGTATCACATATATTGACACGTCTTGTTTTAATATATTATCGGGTACCCCTTTTTTACAACAAAAGAGAACGATGAAGATAGAAGAGATATTTACATTTGAAAACTTGGTTGCGGCCCACAAAGCATGTCGGCTGAGTAAGCAACATAAACGGGGAACAATCATGTTTGAAATTGAATTGGGGCGTAATGTCACCAATCTGGTCAAACAATTGACGGCTAGAACATATCGTTTAAGTCCTTACAGATCCTTTACCATTTATGATCCGAAGAAAAGATTAATTGAAGCGTTACCCTACAAAGACAGAGTGGTTTTAATGTGCTTTTGTCAGCATTCGGTAGCTCCCCGGCTAGAGAGACACCTGATTTATGACAATGCCGCTTCACGCAAAGAAAAAGGAACGCATTTTGCGGTAGAGAGATTGCATTCATTTATGCGAAAGCTGTATGTCAAAAACAAAACAAATCGGATTTATTTTTTGAAATGCGATATCAGGAAATATTTTCAAAGCATCAATCATGAGATTTTATTGGAACTGTTGGCCAAGACCGGTTTTTCGGCTGATGAGATGTGGTTTTTAAGGATGATCATTGAATCACACGGTTCTATCGGATTGCCTTTGGGTAATCAGACCAGCCAATGGTTTGCCTTGCTTTATTTGAATGGAATGGACAGGCTGATTAAAGAACGTCTGCGTATGTCCTGTTATGTGCGCTATATGGATGATTTTGTTATCCTAAGCGAAGATAAAGCCAAATTACAGCTGTGTAGAAAGCAAATTGATGAATATGTCAAAGGATTAAAGCTGTCCTTAAATCAAAAGACACAAATCGGGCTGTTATCGGATGGTATTGATTTTTTGGGATTTAACCACAAATTATCGGCCACCGGTAAGATTATCAAATCTTTGCGTGGATCGGCCAAAAGCCGCCAAAGAAAATACCTGAAAACCATCCGTCATTACTATTTGAATGATGTCCTGGATGATGAGTACCTAGACGTCCGTTTAGCCTCGTTTCGCGGGCATTTAAAGGGGACTAAGAACTGGATCCATATCAGCAACCGCTTGGCTTCCTTAAAACACGAGAAACGCCGTACAAAAAAAATTGTTGCAGAATAATAAAAAAATTGTTGCAGAATAATAAATTGTATGATATACTGGGAGTATAAGCTAAATTAGGAGGCTCATATGGACTTTACGTTTTTGAAGGAAGATCAGATATGGGGCGATGGTGCCCTGGATGTAATGAAGCGTTATGGCACGAAGGTTGCGCCAACGGATCTGACAGTCATATTGGGTGGTTATATGACCGGTGGTGGTGATCGTACTTCTGAAGATGATCTAACTTGTGCCTTTTGGTCCGCGTCTTCTTATTTTTATGAAGACGTGCGTTGCGTCCACTATTAGGGCGTTAAGTACTGGACTTACTCGAATATACGCAATTAATCTCGGCGCGCCCTGCTTTGCCTCCATCGGAGGCATCTAAAATCAGCCCGAGCGAAGCGAGGGCTATCGCTGGAATCCGCGTAGCGGAATATGGGGAATACCCGCAAACGGTCGCCGATGAGCGCACCAGCGAGAAATTAGAAAGATTACATGATTCAAGATCTCTCCGTCCGACCGGAAAAAATTACACATTTGATTCAGTTGATTTAGGCGATTATGGCACGTCTTTTAAGGCCACATCCTATCAGGAATATGAAATGGATGGCAAAAGGTATATCCGTGTTCCTGGACGGCCTGCTGACGGCGATAGCAAGCTATCTACAGGGGAACAGGTAGAGTCCGGAGAACCATACTGGGTTGAGGTCCAACCGATAGAATGGCTGATGGATAGAAGCGGCACAATGGTCGCCAAAAAATGCTTATTCGCCGGTATTCAATTTGATACGAAAGATTCATATGATGGCGACTTTTCCAAAACGTCCATAAAGCACTATTTGGACACTTATTTTGCCAAAGAAATGGAGCCGACCGGACGTATAGCCGCAAGAACGGTATCAAGAAACTATGAAGAAGAGCCGGAAAGAAAAGAACCTGTTAAAAAGAAAGAACCGACAGCCAGACAGAAGAAATACGGGATCGAGGTATCTGATGAGCCTATGCCCGTCAAGGACCAAATAAACTTCTATATTCAAAACGGAATGAGCTTCATGCTCCATGGCCCGTCCGGTGTCGGTAAATCACAACGTGTGAAAGAAATTGATCCGGATTTGACCTCAATTACGCTGTGTAACGGAATTTTGCCTGAAGATGTTATCGGTAAAACAATCTATCCAAACGGCGTGGGAGCCGATGGGGCCTCCGGTGGTGTTTGGGTGCCGCCTAAGTGGTACACGGATTTGTGCAGAAAATGCGAAACAGAACCGGACAAACAGCACGTCTTATATATCGATGACGTGACCAATGCGCGAGAAACAACACAACGTTTGATCTATCACGTAGCGTTGGAAAAATCAATTGCCCAGGGCGTTGGCAAACTGCCTAATAATGCTGTGGTCGTGTTGGCCGGTAACAGCAAGGAAGAATCAGGAGCCGCTTATAACATGCCGGCCCCGTTGTTCAGACGTTTAAGCCATATTTACTTGGACTTGAATATTCAGGATTGGTTGGAATGGGGCTCGGAACACAGCAAGAGCCATCCGGAAGATCCGGATCGCTTAAACATCCATCCGTTAGTCGCCAGTTTTGTGGCAACCTACGGACGGCAAGTGTTCTATTCCGAGTATGATGAAGAAAACCCCGGTAAGTTTGCTCTTGACCCACGAAAATGGGAAAAGGTATCAGATAAAATCTATGCTAATAAGGGTGTGATGCGCCGTGAGATTTTTGAAGCTGATATCGGGCATGAATTGGCGGCCAGTTTATTGTCATATGCTGAAGATCCGCCGCTATCTTTGGAAGAAGTGATCGAGGGCGAATATACCCGCGAGGATATTCCTACGGGACAGGATGCCCGTTTGGCGTTGGCGTTGAGTTTGCGTCATGCAACACCGAAACAAGTCGGAAAAGTACGTCAATTTGTTGAAACACAGTTAGGCGCAGAAAATCGTGCGATTTTTGACTCTGTTTGGGTGGGCAAGGATGATACACGCGCCATGCAGATCGCCACTCTACATAACTTAAAGGGAGGAAGATAAAATGTCATTAAAAGAAATGCTTGAAAAAAATCGGAAGAAACGCAAGAATGGCTTAGTCATCCAACCTGATATAGGATGGGCAGGACCGAAACCCGCCAAAACAAAGGCCGAAAAGATTAATCAAATCAAAACGGAATTTATTGATGACAGAGCTTTATTGATTGTCGGGGCTAAAGCCTCCGATTTTGCAGAGTATCCGAAGATAGAGGCCAATGTCTCAGTCCAAGACTTAATCAAGCACATCGAACAATTGGAATCTGTAAAACAAAGACTGAAAAAGAAGATGTTGCTTGTTATAACCGGGCTGGATAAGGTTTCGGCTGATGAACAGGCAAAATTTATTCCTCTGCTGAAGGATAGGCAAATTATGGCAAGTAAATTGCCTGATGCAGTTCAAATTGTTATGCCTGTTGCTGATGCTGATGCAGTTTCTCATGCAACAAAGTCACTCATTTTTGAATTGAAAGTATAATAATGCCTAATATGGTCACAGAGCAACAGGAAGAAATTCAATATATCAAAGAACAGGTTTTGGCCAAGTTCCCTTTGCTCGGTGTGACAATGCGGCCTTTATCGGTTGTTCCTGATGATAGAATTGGAACAGCGGCCACAGACGGACATCGCATTATCTATTCTCCAAAGTTTTTTAGCACTTTATCGGATGAACAGAAACAATTTGTCTTTGCGCATGAAGTGATGCATGTCGCTTTTAACCACATTTTGCGCAGTAAGGGCCGTAATCAAAGGTTGTGGAATATCGCAACCGATTCTGTTATCAACCAAATCCTGAAAAATGAAAAATTGCCATTAACGGAAGGTGGTGTTGATATTGCAGAAGCTGTCAACCATTCGGCCGAAGAAATGTATGAAAAACTCTTGAAAAAGAAAGAACAGCGCGATCAGGAAAAAGGGCAAAATCAAGAGCAAGATCAACAGCAACAACAATCACAATCCGGTGGGACGGACCAGCCTCAGGATCAGGATGCACAAAATCAGCCTGAACAGGAACAACCTCAGGATCAAGACGGACAAAATCAATCCGGACAAGACCAGCCTCAGGATCAAGACGGGCAAAAGGGACAAGAACAATCCGATCAACAATCAGACGGTTCGGAAAATCAAGATGAACAAAACAAAAATTCATCAGACGGCTCGGAAGGATCCGAACAACAGAAAGATCAATCTCAAGATGGTGATTCAAACTCTGATCAAAACAGTTCTTCCGGTCAGGGAGACGAGAATCAATCTGATTCAAATTCCGAACAATCAAGCGACAATCAACAAGGATCCTCTAAACCTCAAAAAGGTGGTCAACGTTCGCAATCCGGTTCTTCCTCTCAATCAGAAGACACCGACTGGGATGACAGCAATATCGATTGGGACAATGAAGATGAACAAGTAGGCCACGATACACATGATATTTGGAAAGAAGCGGTTGAACAGGCAGAACGTGAAGAACAACGAAAACAGGAAGAATCCAAAAAGAAAAGTTTATGGGATAAGCTGAAAGAAGCCATGGGGCAAAAAGAAGTTAAAGAGGATCAGCAAGGCGAACCTCAAGAAAAAGAAGCTCCTATACCGCAAGATGAAAACATGGATGCGTATGAAAAAGGCTTCTTGGCAGAAAATCAAGAAAAACGTCATGAGATGGCCGAACAGGTGCGCGAGCAATTAAACAGGATAAAAGGAAGCCTCCGTCAATCAAATGATCATACCACCCTCGGGGATGTTGGGGAAACTCAAACACCGGTGGTTGATTGGAAAAAAATGCTTAAAAAATCTTTTGATGAAGAGCGTGATCGTTGGTCCTATCGTCGTTCCGGTTCTGAAAACGACTATATGGCTCGGGTGGAAGAATTGGAAGATGAAGGCCGTCCGGATACGGAAGTCATGTTGGATGTGAGCGGTTCTGTAAATATTCGCTTGTTACGTGAATTTTTAAGACAACTTAAACCGTTACTCAAATCCTCTAAATTAAAGGTCGGTTGCTTTGATGAGTTCGTTTATGATTTCAAAGAAATAAAGACAAAAGAGGATATTGATCATTTTCAAATTACGGCAAAATCTCAATGGACTGAAAACTGGGATGCGGCTGTCCGGGCATTTTCTAAGAAAAAAGAAGTGAATAAAATTATTTTTACAGACGGATATCCATGCCCAGGAACAATGCCTAAAGAAGATTTAAAGGGTAAGAATGTTATTTGGATAGTTTATGGAAATAAAGATTTTAATCCATGCTGTGGTAAAGTCATCCAGGTTTCTGAACGACAACTTCAGTCGTATATTCAGACGGCCGCTCCACTTTCTAGAGGTGGAAGATAAGGTACAACGCCATTCTTAGACGATGAATGGGAAAGTGTTAAATTAATATAAATTAGCCTCAAAAATTTGATAAAGGTCAAATTCTATACCGTCAACGCCTCTGATGAGGTCTATTTCATCTTCGGCGGCGACATCAATTCGGGCCTGATCTAAAAACAAGCCTTCTTCTTTTCGTTTAAGCTCTTTTTCAGCGACATTCAGCTGTTTTTGAATTCTTAATTCCGTGAGCCGGTCTGAAGCGGAGGATATTGTCTCACGAATTTTTTTAACCTCTTGCCTTGCTTCTGAAATGTTTTGCTCTAGGACAGATTTTTGGCGGCTGGCTTTTATTTTAATTAAATCAACATCCGTATCAAACTTTTTGGTATAATCATTTACATAACGTTCCTTAAGGTCGCGCTGGATGCGTGTATCTAACAAATCTCGCGATGAACCGCCAGTCGTTTTTAGCCAATACGGATTCCTCTTTTCTTCAGCTATAAATTCACTAACCGGTTGATTGATAATTTTTTGGCATTCCTCATCAGTCATGAGCCGTCCATCAGGTGTCGTACCAACCAAAATGTCATACTCTGATAAATACTGCCGGCGGCGATTACGTAAGACGATGTTATAGAACTTTATATTGCATTTTTCTGTTGGCTCAACGGTTTTAATGTCCGCTTTGTCAGAGCATGATATTTCTTGTAAAATACCACGAACAAGCACGGATGTTAAAGTGATGCGCCCTGCGGCCGGCTTAAAATCTTTACTCATTCCATAAGTCCTGCGACCGGTGTATGGCACATTTCTTGTGCCGGTGTAATAGTAAAACATGTGCGGCAATTCTTCATCGTCCGGTAAAGTCAGCGTTTGATTGAAGTCATCGATCACATATTCCGGATGCTTTGTCGCAAAGTAAAACTTCACAACTTCCCATAAATCCTTATTTAAGAATTCAGCTTGTTCCTCTATGTATTTCGGCGAAATCGATACTTTCTCGGCAATATCTTTGGTAAACGTGGTAAAGAGAGAACTTTCAGCCGCTGAAACAATGCGCTCATTCGGCTCGCGGTTTACTTCCAAGTTTGTTTCCATATCTGCGCGTATATCACTAAGCGTACGGCGTTTTTGCAAAACATCTTCCAGTTTAACATCAAAATTACCGACAATATCGTCCGACATACCGAAAATGCCCTCAAATTGCAGAGTACGCTTGTTTATAAGCTCCAAAATACGAACATCCGAGATATTTTCTTTGCTTAAAAGATTGATAACTAAAACATCGGATTGCTGGCCTTGTCGGTGGCAACGACAGATACGCTGTTCCATTTCCACAGCATTATAAAGTAAATCATAATTGATAACCACAGGACAGTATTCAATATCCAGTCCTTTGGCCATAGCATCATTACAAATTAAAATTTGCAAATCTTTTTCTGCCCGAAAACGTGGCAGAGCATCATTTTCTGTATGCTTGATGACATTATATCCGGCGGTTTTAAGCAAATTTGCCAAAACTGGCACGGTGGCAAGATTATCCACGAACACAATCGCTTTTTGTGTTTCTTTACGCAATTTTAAGTGTGCAAATGTCGTTTTAATAGCTTTTAGAAATTCTTCCATTTTGGCGGTTTGCGTAATTTTTGCCGCCATATCGCGCATTGATTCCAAAATAACACGTTCATCGCCTTGTGTTCGCTCAATAGGTGCTTCCAACATTGTGGCAAATGCTTGTGGTGATGAGGCCAAAATGTGGTAAAACATCAAAGTCAGTTGATAATTATCCATTTGCGGATAAGCCTGCTTTTCAGCTAAATTTAAGTATTTTTCGGTTAAGATATAAATCTTCTTTTCATCATCTTTAGGCACATAGTTCAAAACAACCGGCAAGCGGCGCGTAAAGTTCACATACTGGCTTGCTTGACTTTTGAGAGTACGAAAAGCAAATTGCGATACCCAGTTCGATAGCTCCGGATAGTTTTCTGGTTTTCTAAAATACCGACGATAAAAGCTGTCAGCATCCGGCAAAACACTTTCATCAATAAAATGTATCAGTCCGTAAATGTCCATGATACTCATTGTTATCGGTGTCGGCGTCAATAATAGTTTGAAAGCATCGCCGACCGCGTCTTTAATGGCTATTACCGATTTATTGTCCGGCTTAAATAGGAAATCTGCCTCATCAAACACGGCTAAATCCCAGCGAATACTTTTGATTTTTTCTGCCTCGCGAATAACGTCATCATACGTTACAAGGCAAATACCTTTACTGTCGGCGGTATATTCTTCCAACTTGATAACCGGTAAAGTGAATTCTTCATCAAGTTTTTGTTGCCATTGAGCCGTCAAATTTGCCGGTATAACGACTAATATATGTTCTTTTCCCTCATACCACCGCTGAGCTACCACAAGCAAAGCCTCATAAGTTTTGCCGAGAGAACCCTCATCACACAAGATACAGCCTTTAATCAGTTTTGAACGTAAGGCAAATCGCGCCGCGGCTATTTGATAAGGTAATACTTTAATTTTTGAGGAAGCATAAACCGCGAGCAAATTATCGTCATTACGGAAACTTGCCAACCGTCTGGCTTCCACCATAGCGGCAAATTCGGACACAAAACGATACGGCTTAGTTTCTTCCATATTTTACACCGTTTTCTTAAATTCCTGCCAGTTTCTAATCGGTTTTTCGGAATAAACAACACCATCAAGAGCTTTGAAATGCTGTGCGCCGCAATGGATTTTTTGTTGTTCTTCCGGACGCAAGCCGTAGAATAGGTTTGTACCTTTTGTTTCAAGCACGAAATACAGTTTTTGTTCGCCGTTTTTCTCTAAATAAACCGCCCAGTCCGGATTATATGTGCCGATAGGCGTGTCAATCTTGAAACGGCTTGGTATTTTGAAGAACATCTTAACATCTGGATCTTCGTCCAAAGCAACGGCAAACGGCTTTTCAACCGTACTACTGTCATAAATAACATAATCATAAACGCTATTTTTAACCGCAACAGCATTACGTTCAAGGTTAGCAATCAGTTCTTCACTTGAGAAAATCTCTTGCACGGCATATTCTTCGCCGGCAAGTTTGATATATTTTATACCGTCAATAGCTAAAGCGTGGCGGTTACGTTGGATAATTTCCAAAACCTTTTCATAAAACTCTTGCGGATTTTTCAAAAAGTCGGTGGCACGTCCGCTTTCTTGAATGATTTTATTTATTGTGGAACGTTTCAATAGTGTTTTGGTTGAGATTAAACGCAATATATCCGGTAAAACGTCATAACTCTTTTCTAAGTTTTGGGCATACATTGAGCCGGTTTGCGTAGTGATACCGGATTTTTGAATATCAAGCGAAGCCGATTGACTTACCAAGCGTGCCGAGGCAATTTCAGGCATTCTCTTAATATCTATGATACTTTGCGCTATCAGCTTATCCAAATCAAATTGGACACGGTATGTCGTCTTTTGCTTGATTTTATTCCACAATTCCATAAATTCCGGCGACAATAAGGCGCGTTTATTGAGTTTAACCGTTACATCTTTGGAAGCATCGCGAATATTGAGTTTGTTTTCCGCTTTGTTCATAGATTGCAAAACGGCACGTTGCGCGGCTTTAGACCACCGTTCGCTTAAATTAAGCGTACCGGCGGCAAGCTGAGCTTTTATCGTGTCTTTAATCTTGCCCTTATTGTCGATAACTTTCTTTTCTTTCAATTCTTCCATGATAGCGACGGCTTGCTCGTAATCAAAAGCCTTTTTCTCAACGACTTTTTCCTTATAAGAGGTATTTACAAGCGCGGCAACCGAAACAGGCCGTGAAGTCTTTATCATTTCTTGAACGTGAGCTTTTACCGGCTCCGGTATCGGTATATTTTCAATCTTAACTTCTTCCGGTTGAATTTCCGGTTTAACATATCCGACATTATCAATTACGCCGAATTTTTGTAAATCTTCCACAATAGCGGTGGCCTCGCTTTCGCTAACTTTACGCTCAACCTCGACTTCTTCATCATAAGTAAAGCCGATAAGCATATCCAACTCGAACATACCAAAGCGAACGCCGGTTTCGTCTTCAATTTCTTTTTGCAGTTTCTCGGCAAATTCGGCAAAACTCTCATTAGCGATAACGTGTAATACGTTAATATCTTTATCTTCAATTCGCTCGCCGTCTTGATTTACGCAAAGTCTTAGACCGCGCCCGACTTTTTGGCGGCAAGTAAACAGCGACTTTTGTTCAATCAAAGTGCAAACTTGAAAGACATTCGGATTATCCCAGCCCTCTTTTAACGCCGAGTGCGAGAAAATAAAGCGGAGCGGACATTCAAACGACAACAGCCACTCTTTATCTTTCATGATGGTATTGTAGGTGTCGTCATCAGCCTGCGTATCGCCTTTGGTATCCTTATATTTACCTTTTTTATCTTGGGAGAAGTAACCGTCATGAGCTTTATTTACGTCTGTATCAAATTTTGTTTTCAAAATAGCATATTTCGGCCTGTTTATCAGCTCGTTATAGCATTCTTCAAACATTTCGGCATAAATGCCCTTGCTTCCGTCTTCTTGGCGATATTTTTTAACTTCATCAATAAAGAACAGCGACAAAACCTTAATACCCATATCAAAATAGCGCAGTTCTTTATCGAGGTGCGTTTTGATAGTTTGAAAAATTTGCGCACGCTTCAAAACGTTTTCATCAACGCTACCGATGGCTTTACCTAAGGCAACATATTCGGAATTAGCAAATTCCACGCCCTCAAAACCTTTGGTGCAATCAATACCGGCGACAACGTAACCGTCATAAATTTTGCGGTGACCGGATTTCATAAATAAGTCGTCATTCGGCTTGACCGTTATGACTTTACGGGTAACATGACCGTTTTCATCTTCCACATCAATCTCAATTTTCGCCGAAAAGCCGTTGGCGTTTGAAACGTCTTTTAAGGCGATATACGGCTTGTTTGAATCGTTAATAACCGAGTTTGAAATAACGCTGATTTGCTTAACCAAGCCCATTTGGTACGCATCAACCGGTGTCAAACGATAGACAAGATTCTGCTTTTCGCGGTGGGTGGCGGAATAACGCAAAACGCACAGCGGATTAAGCATCGCGATGGCTTCCTTTGCCTTTGGCGTATTATCAACACTTTGCGGCTCGTCAATAATCACAACCGGATTTGTGTCCTGAATATAGCGCATAGCCGTTTCGCCGTTAAGTTTATCCTGTTCTTGGTTGATAACGTTTTCGGCTTTTTTGAACGCGTCAATATTGATAATCATAATCTCGATATTGCTTGAAGTTGCGAAAGTGCGGACATCCGAGAGTTTTGCCGAATTATAAATAAAATAGCGGTACGGCACGCTGTCATACTGATTTTTGAAATATTCTTCCGTAACCTGAAATGACTTGTTTACGCCCTCGCGAATAGCCACACTCGGCACAACAATAATGAACTTTGTAAAGCCGTAGCGGTGGTTAAGCTCCAAAATTGTTTTGGTATAAACGAAAGTTTTGCCAGTTCCGGTTTCCATTTCGATTGAAAGCGGCACCGCCTTAATGCCGTCAATGTTGGTTTGTGGCAGAGAATGAGCCTTTTGGATTGCATGAAGATTGTTGTTTATAGTTTCCTCATCTAACACCAACTTGTTACCGAAACCGAATTCATTTTGCAAAAAAGAGGCTTGCGCGGAGTTATCGGCAATCGAAAAAGTCATGTTGGCTTTTTCTTGGCCTTTGAACAGCTCCACCGCCGCATTCACGGCATCGGTTTGAAATTCTTGATTCTTAAACTTTAGTTTCATAACCGCTCCTACAGCAACATAATTTCAACACCGCTGTCTTTGCTTATATAGAAAGCGTTTGAGAGGGCAACATCGTCCTTAAAGGCTTCTTCAGCCGCGACAATTTTTGCCGGCGAAAATTCGCACATCGCGGTTACGTCTTCCGGAGTAATGCCGCCATTTGAGCCGTCCAAGCATACGAGAATAAGTCCGTCATCGCCGATGGAATAGACTTTGCGACCGTTGATATTATTTTCAAATACCTTATAAGTTGCCGGAATACCGAGCTTTAGCATCACTTCATAAACGACATCAAGTTCGGAGCGACCTTTCTTTATGCTCTCGATCATACCGTCCATACGAGCGAATAAATCAGCGGTTTCGGTGCTGGCAAGCGGTGTATCATCCCATTTATTAAGATTTGAAGTATCAAGTTTCAAAACCTTAAAGCCAACATCCACATCAGCGTTTTGCTCTTTGATTTTTGCACCGGCACGGCGAATGCGCTCTTTACCGATTTCACAAATGTTTTTATATCCGCCTTTGAATGCTTCGGATTTCTCATCAGTTAATTCCGGAAGTTGCACCATGATGAACTGACGTTTACAACCGTCTTCCGCGTTTAATTGCATAACCGCATGGGCAGTGGTTGCCGAACCGGAGAAAAAGTCGAGAACAATGTCATTATCAGAAGAACCTAAGTTTATAATGTTTTTAATTAAAGATACAGGTTTAGGAAAATCAAATAATCTTTGTTCAAATAGTTTTTCTACTTCTAAGCTACCACGCTGGTTTGTTCCAAATTCTATTCCCCAAAAATCATTTGGTATTTGACCTTTGCTTTCATGTAAGTAAATTTTTCCATATGGTTGTTCTTCTCCACCACTTGTCCAGTATACACCATCTGCTTCGACAAGTTTGTTAAACTCTTCTTCTTTGAGCATCCATGGACCAGTCAATATTTTTCCAGAAGGCGTTTTTATCTCGTAGGTATGCCTTCCTCTGGTCTTATCAAGCATTATAGCTCTTCTAAATTTACCTTTTTTATCCTCATATCTATATTCATTTATTGCTTTTTCAGTAAGTGGTAGCTTATTTAAGGATAAACTTTTAATTTCTTTTGCATAAACCAATATATACTCTTTAACACGAGCAACATTGCCAATATTTGGTTGATTATCCGTTCTTCTCCAAGAAATATTAATTACAAAATTTTCTTCTCCGAATACCTCATTACAAATTTTCTTTAGGTTATCCACTTCATTATCATCAATGCTGATGAAAATAACGCCATCGTCACGGAGCAAGTTGGCGGCCAAACGCAAGCGCGGATACATCATGTTCAGCCAGTTTGTATGATAACGCCCCATCGTTTCAGGGTTGGATTTTGTGGTTTGGCTGGTTATCTCTTTATATTTGGCCATAGGATCCTTGAAATCGTCCTCATACACAAAATCGTTACCGGTATTATACGGTGGATCAATGTAAATCATTTTAACCTTGCGGTAATAAGCTGTTTGCAGAAGCTTTAAGACTTCTAAATTATCGCCCTCAATATACAGATTATTGGTATTTTCAAAGTCCACACTTTCTTCTGGACAAGGACGGAGCGTGCCGGTGGAACGCTTTCCGGCAATGCGCAAGCAATCGGATTTACCTTTCCATTCAAACTTATACTTTTCAAAGTCATTGTCGATATATTCGCCACATAGTGATAGCAGCTTGTCAATATCCAGCTTGCCCTCAACAAAACATTGCGGAAACACGGTTTTCAAACGTTCTTTATCCGTCTCAGCCACGTCCAAACTCTTGCCATCCAACTTTTTAATATCCAATTCTTGCATGAAGTGCTCCGTTTTTTTGAATTTTACATGGCTATTAAAATACCCAAATCCTTAAATAATTGCAAGGGAAATGAAAAAATTTCCTTATTTTTTTGAATTCGAAAGTCTTGGTCTGCTTGAATTTGATAAAAAATCAGGCATTACCATCAGGACTTGAAAAAAATTTTTATACCATGTATCATTATCAAAAATGCAATTTATGGGATCTGAAAATGAAGCATACAAAAATAGTCTGCCCTTATTGTCAAAGCGAAAACATCGCCCACATTGTCTATGGCGAGGTCGCTTTTGATGAAGAGCTGAACGAAGCCTTAGAAAAAGGGGAAATTCATCTTGGAGGATGCTGTTATTACAACGATTCTCCGAAATACCATTGCAACGATTGCAAGAAAAACTTCCCCGAAAGTGAACACGATCCTGACAAAGAATTTAATTGGTAGGAGTTTTACATGAAATACGACAATAATAAATCATACATCGTCATTGATGAAGAATATCGCGATACTTTTGAAGATAAGGTGGTTGAATTTTTACAAAAGGGGTATTTGCCTCTTGGGGGCGTTTCAACTTATATTAATGAAGACGGGGCCATTCATTATTGCCAAGCTCTTTTGCAATCAGAAAAAGAGAAAAGTTAATTAATCGTTATTTCTCAATGGATTAAGGGTATTTTCCAACTCAATGTCAACCTCTCTTGAGCAGATTAGAAACACAAGAGCAATAAAATTGTATGTAAAACATTTCAAATCAATGAGTTAAGAACGAAGCGGCACTTTTTGTTTGGCAGATATGGTTCGGTATACTTTTAGGGTATAGGTATACTTTTTAAAGGGTAACAATCAAATTGACAGACACGGCGTGCAAAATTCCAAAAGCGGGAATAGTGGCTAGAACTGGGCTTTAAGGGGGTATAGAAAAAACGGACACTTTTAGGTATCCGTTTTTATTTTTTAATACTGGTCGGAGGCATCGTGCAATCTACGGACTTAATTATGTTGCATCTAATCAGAATATGTGTTACAATCTGACTATGGTTTTTAATGGAGAAATTGTATGTCTAGATTTATTCTATACGGTGTTCCTTTGGGATTTAGTTGTTCTGATTGTCCAAAAGAAGATTATAGATACTTAGAGCTTAACTATGTTGATAATCGTAAGGGAAATCAACTACATATTCAACGTCTTCCCAGTGGAAATACATATTACAGTTATTTAATGTATCCGCCGGAAGGAAGACTTTTCTCTGATGCGGCTGGTCGTTCTGGTGCATTTTTCGGAATGTCTATTGTTTTGCAAGACCAAGTCATTACGGATATTAATAAATTAACAAAACTATTCCAAAAAACTTACAAATATTACGTTAAAGACAAAATTATCAAAGAATTGCCAAATGGAAACAAAAAATTTCTTGTTTGCAGTTTGCGCTCAAAAGATGATACATTGGCCGTACAAGTTGGTAAAGGTTTGATGGAAATAATGAAAAATAATCCGGAATTAAACATTTTCAACAATATTAAAAAATACGATCCGGAACAAGTTCAGCAATATGTTTTGAATAAAAAATTTTTGGTTAGATAATTGCCTGATTTTTCTACAGTGTCATCATAAAAAGTCCGTGTAATTGGTTGGGATAGGTTATTTTAAAAATATATAACACGGACCAGTTTGACTTATTGAAAATAAAAGAAAAAGTCGCCTTTAAAGACGACTTGTTAAGTTTGGTCGGAGTGACTGGATTCGGACCAGCGACTTCTACGTCCCGAACGTAGCGTTCTACCAGGCTGAACTACACTCCGTTAGCAACACTCCTTTTAATACAAAAAAAAATTAAATCAACTAAAATTTTTATATTTTGCAAAAAAATTATATTTTTGATACAAAAACATTTTGATTTTACGATATTTTTTATAATTAAATTATAATTTCTTTTTGCTATTCCATATATAAAACAAATAATTACCTTGGTCTATCAGAAAATTATCCGCATTTAAGAATTACTTAATATCTTTAGTCTATATTAATCTACATAAGTATAATCATTAAGCTATAAGGCAAGTGAGGTAATATGAGAAAAATTATATACATCGGCTTGATGTCGTTTTTATGTTTTGGTTGCCAATTAGATAATAGTCAACCGCAAACTTTGAGCGAAATATGGGTAGATGAAACGCCGGAACAGCAAGCCGTAATAACCACTCCAAAAGCAGCATATGCACCTAAGTATGCTTCCGATGCCGAAAGATATCGGCAAAATATTGTAGTTAAAGCTGCTGGTGAAAATTACGTGGTTTATGAATATAGCGATGTGCGTATTGATGATGTGGCTAGCTTAGCTTCAGCATATTGTTTTGAAAACAGCAATGGTTTGAAGGCATATTTGCGTGATATTTATATGTATCGCAATAATAAAAGACGTGCTACATTTGATTGCGTTAATCTTGCATCAAACTAAGTTTATCCCTATATAATCAGATAGGGAGAAAAAATGATGAATAAAGATTTGTATCAGGTTTTAGGGGTTAATAAATCAGCCAGCGAAGCTGAAATAAAGTCAGCATATCGCAAGCTGGCGCGTAAGTACCATCCGGACTTAAATAAAGATGACGCAAAAGCTGCGGAAAAATTCAAGGAAATTTCCAATGCATACGATATTATCGGTAATGCCGAAAAACGCAAAAAATATGATAATAATGAAATAGATGCCGATGGCAAGCCAACCGGTTTCGGTGCCGGTTTCGGCGGTGCCGGTGGTTATGGGCAATATAGCGGTAATCCGTTTGGCGGTGGTTTTCATGCCGGAAACGGTGGTTTTGGCGGTGCAGAAGGGTTTGATTTTTCTTCTATTTTTGATAGCGATTTTTTTTCGCAATTCGGCGGTGCGGCTCAAGGTGCTCGGCGCGGACGTAATATGGCGCGCAAGGGCCAAGATGAGGCTTACAATATGCGGGTAAGTTTTTTAGATGCAGCAAACGGTGTTGAAAAAACGGTAAATTTAGGCACAAAAAATATAAATGTTAAAATTCCGGCCGGTATGCAAAGCGGTCAAACACTACGCTTAAAAGGTTTGGGCGGAGAAGGTATTAACGGCGGTGAAAACGGTGATGTTTTAATTACGGTTAATGTTGAAGAGCATCCTTACTTTAAGAGCGATAATTTGAATATATTGCTTGATTTGCCGATTTCCGTGGTGGAAGCCATAAAAGGTGCTAAAATTACTGTGCCGACAATCAACGGAAAAGTGGCGGTGACTGTGCCGCCAATGTCTTCAAGCGGCGAAAAATTGCGTTTGAAAGGCAAAGGAATTAAGGCAAAATCTGGGCAAGGCGATGAAATCATTAATTTACAAATTGTATTACCGAAAGAAAAATCAGTAAATTTAGATGCGGCGGCTGATAAAATTGAAAACTATGCAGTGAGGAGTTTTTAATGCTGTTGGAAACACTAAAACAATTCGATTGGCTTAATGAACCGGCGCGCGTGCGTTTTGATGATGACGGTATGTTTGTGACGGCAAAATATCGCACGGATTTTTGGTGTTGTGCTCGTTTTAATTTTCGTAAAGATGACGGACATTTTTTTCATTGTTATGCTTTAGGTGATTTTTGCTGCGATTTAGATTGGGAATTTACGAATGCCGGTCAATTTGACCAATGCGGGCTTATGCTGCGGGTCGATGTTAATAATTGGTTCAAGGCTTCTATTATGTATGATGACGAAGAAAACCCGATGCTGGCGACCAGTTTGACCAACGATGGTTTTTCTGATTTAGCAACACTTCCGTTGCCGCGCGGAACCAAACATGTATGGTATCGCCTGAAACGCCGTAACAGTTGCTACATTGCCAGCTATTCGCTTAATGGTGAAGACTATGTTCAGCTGCGTAAATTTTATCTATTACATGATGTTGATGACATTAAAGTCGGGGCCTATATTTGCGCACCGCAGCGCGATGATTTTGAAGCTGTATTGCGTGACCTTAACATTCGCTGATTGTCACAATTTGTAAATTTTCTAACAGTTCTGATATTTCCATATTAGCAGTAAAACACTTTCCATTGCATATGAAAACGCTTTCATCTGCGTCAAACCTGCAATACGGAGTAGTAAAATATTTTCCGTAAACCACACTATCGTCAATATGCAAATTTATACCTTCGTTTTGGCAATATTCTCCCTTAGCCTTATCCCATAACATATCATTAACTCGAAACGAGCCATCAGCGCAAAACGTGGTATTTTCGTTTATTTCCGGCTGGTCTATAATACACCATAAATGATGATATGGAATTTTGTGTGCGGCCAAAAAATCGATAATAGTTTGCCGCGGACCACCGCTGACAATATATATTTCGTAGCCTTTTGCAACGGCAAATTCTACAAACCTTTTAAAAAACTCAGGTTCACGATGTATAACGCCATGAAAATCTATGCCGATTTTTTTAAAAATCATCACCTTCACCAAAATTTTGATTATACCATTCTTTCATTGAATTCGGACTCAAAATTGACAGAGAATTTATATCAACCTGCGGATCATCAACAGAACCATCTATTTTATAGTCTGCGGCAAAAATTGTACCATCTTTACCGGAAAGCAAATTTCCAACTACCGGAATTTTCCCGAGCAATCTGTTCAAGCTATATGCCGGTGCCATTACCCCATGCATATTAATATTGTCGGTATCTCGATTATAAGTGCCTATGGTGGTAATACCTACTACATTGCCCTCTGCTTTTGCATGCTTCAGTTTCAGAGTTTTATATTGATATTCAAATGGCGCGTGGAAATGGGTAAATGTTAATCCCTCACCTGTCAATAAATCTAACATACCGGTAAAAGAGGCTACCGATAACAATCTAGCCACAACCGGCGCATTACGAATACTGAAATCTCGCACCGTAGCATGACCGATAAATTTTTTATCCATGTTGCGACGTGCCTCAATTTTCAGCGTTCCTCCCACCATATTTTCATACAAACGCAAAACTTTCAAAGTGCTGCCGGCATTATTACTATCAACCGTCAAAAAGTGTTCCTTATTGCCTCGCGGTGCATAATTTAAATTTAGCTTAATAGACTTATCAACTCCATAATTACCAACAATATGAACTTCATCAATTCCTATACCATGGCGTAATTTTACGTTACCAGCAAAATTTTGTATTGGCGTTGTGTCATTAGTCCACAAACTGTTAACACTCATAAAAATATCGGCATCATTAAGTTCTTCTAACCCATCATCTTCATTAACCAAACCGCTTTCTTTTGCTTTTTCATTGTTATTTTTTTCCGACTTATCAAACAGAGGAGTTAGATTATAACTTGTTCCGCTGACATCTATTTTAATGCGTGGCAACGCTGCATCGGTTAAATTTATTTTTGCTCTAGCTGAGGTTTTATGGCCGCTGATTTTGCTTATATCAACTGTTTTAACCCTACCGCTGTCATACATTGATATATTACCGCTCATAACAAATGCCTGTTTAATTAAGCTAAACTGCGGCACACTGAGAACCTTATCTTTTTTTAGTTGTAACTTAACATTTGCTTCCGCCGGCTGAGAGGCTTCTTTAACAAATCCCAAGTAAGCATAATCAAGTTTTGTATGCTGCAAATCAGCCTTCACCGCAACATCAATTAAATCGTTTTTATTCACCACGACATCCGCAGTTATATCGGCATATCCTTCCATATTAGGCGCCTGCAAAACCGACCAATTTATTCCTAATGCGTTTTTGGCGGCATCGTCCAGTTTAAAAGAAACTTTACATTTGCTTTTATAGTCTTTATCAGCAAAATTTTCATTCATATTTATATGCACCGGAATATTACTAACATCAGCATCTGCCGCTAAGCTCCACCCCTTGGTATTAACCTGCAAATTTGCTTCTTTTGCTGAAAGAGTATAGTTTGCCAATAGTTTTTTACTTAAAATATTATGCATTTGCGCCGACACACCAACTTTTATATCTTTACTCTCTAAGTCTTGTTTAAGCTCAAAATCAAGTTTTAAATTTATATCTATATCCCCTTCTATATCATTCGGATTTAAGCCCATTTCCGAAGTAATTTGCAATGGCTTATTATTAATTAATCGTAGAGCATCTGCAACTTTAGAATTACCGATAACATTAATTGAAATATAATTTTGCTCTTTATCCAAATCATAAATATCAACTTTTCCGCCGGTAATAATAACTCCGTTGCTAACCCCTTTATCAATATTTATTAAAATATTATTATCCGAAAAATGCGCAGTGCCATATATATCATTAACCAACGGCATGCCATCTAAATAGTATAAATCAGCATCAGCTAATTCTGCCGTACCTTCTAAGTTTTTTAATCCCCAATTTACATTTTTTTCATCATAACCAAAATTAAAAACAAATTTAGCATTTTGAGCAATACCACCAACTAAACCGTCTTTACACCATTGCCACGCAGGCTCGGCCATATAGCGCGGCCAAAAAACAGATAATTTTTCAAGCGGAAATTTTTCCACATTCGCACTAAGACGCATATTAACATTTTTCAGAGAATTTTCTAAAAAATATGTAGCAAAACCGCTGGCATAAAAATCTATTATGGCCTGTTGCCCATCCATTATAAATTCGGCATTTTTAACTTCAACTTCATCAATTCCGCCGCTGATTTGACCGGACAATGCAACCTCATCTACGGCATAATTATATTTTTCTTCGCCATTAAAAGCAATATATCCTTGACCACCATCAAGCTCAAATACCACTTTTTCTATTGCGCCACTCAAATTATCTGCCGCCTCTTGTGCATTTTGCAAAACTTCCGATAAATCTATCTCTGTTGAAATTTTGCCGTTTACCGGCACTTGAATACTCATCGTGGAAAATACATTATCTTCAGTTGTTTCATTAAATGTGCCTATTAAATCCGCTAAAACCAAATCTGAAAAATAAAATTCTATATTCATTTTATCGGCATTGGCATGATATTCTCCCTCAAATCCAACCGAAGCAATTTTATCATTAATATTAACCAACGCATTGCTGTTAACTTTCATATTAATAAAATGACGATTAAATTCAAAATCTAAATCAGAAAGCAACCAATATCTGTCTAGTTCTATTTCATGAAATTCAACTTCTGCATCGTTTATGGTAATGTTATTAACGAAGCTCTCCGGATAAATTTTTTCAGCTGAATTATAGCGGTTAAGAAAATCACGCAATTTTTCAACGTAAAATTCTATCTTTTTCTTATTAATTTCATTAACCTGTTCTTCTGCAACACCATATGAAGCATATATATTAACAGTAGGATTTTTCAAATTTACGTCACTCGGCGCAATAATTCCTTTCAAAAGCGCCCTTAAACTGAAAGAAAGATATAACTTAGGAGCCGTAACCGTAAATGTATTGTCTTTTTTTTCTAGGCTGATATTTTTGGCCGTAACGCGAAGCGGTTGAATTGAACGTACCAATTCTATATTAACATCACCAATGTCTATTTTATAGTCATTTTCATCATAATTCAATGCTTGAATAATATATGGCTTTAAATAAGGAACTGCAATCGGTCCGCGATATAGAGACCACAAAAAAAGCAGCAATACAATAAGCAAACCTATACCGAAATAATGAAGTATACGGCGTAAAAAATAAATTTGCGGTGATACTTTTTTCATTGCTTTATCTCCGCAGAATTATCTGAACCAACCTTTTGCGCCAAAGCAGCGGCTAAAAACAAATCAATTTCTCCGTCTAAAACAGCTTTACAGTCGGTTGTTTCAGCATCTGTTCGCAAATCTTTCACTAATCTATACGGCTGTAGAACATATGAACGTATTTGATATCCCCAGCCATTATCTCCTTGGTTATCGCGTGCTACTTGCGCCGCATCGGCTTTTTTTTGCATTTCTAACTCATATAAGCGCGCCCGCAACATTTTCCAACAATTATCTCTATTTTGAAATTGTGAACGTTGCGTTTGGCTTGAAACAACAATACCGGTCGGAATATGGGTTATACGCACTGCCGAATCGGTTTTGTTAATATGCTGTCCTCCGGCACCGCTGGCACGATATGTATCAATTCGGCAATCTGCCGGATTTATCTCTATTTGCACATCATCATCAATTACCGGATAAACACCTATGGAAGCAAAACTGGTGTGTCTTCTGGCATTGCTGTCAAACGGAGAAATGCGCACCAAGCGATGCACACCGCTTTCAGATTTCAGCCAGCCATAAGCATTATGCCCGCTAATTTTAATGGTAGCAGATTTAATTCCGGCCACATCACCTTCTGTTTCTTCAATCAGTTCAACTTTATATTTTTTGTTTTCAGCCCAACGAGTATACATCCTAAGCAGCATTTCCGCCCAATCCATGGCTTCTGTTCCGCCGCTTCCGGCATGTACTTCTAGATATGCGTCATTGGCATCTACCTCTCCTGAAAGCAGCGACTCTAGCTCAGCTTGTTTTGTTTGCTCTTGCAAAGCCAACAAATTCTGCTGCAAGTCTGCTAACATTGCTTCATCTTCGGTTTCTTCAGCAAACTCAACCATTTCGGTATATTCTTTTAGATTTTCATTGAATTGATTGTATTGCTGCAAATTTTGCGCCAAAATATTCTTTTCGCTCATCAATTTCTGCGCTTTTTCCGGATTATCCCATAAATCCGCATCTGCCGTCAGTGTTTCTAATTCTTCCAAACGAATTACGGCATTATCATAGTCAAAGATACCTCCTGAGCAACAATAATGATTGCTCAATTTCTGCAATTAAATTATAAAAGTCGGCCCGCATTAATATTCTCCCCCAATTTGCAAATTGCTATCATCTTGCTCAGCCCCTACCACACCGGAATCGCTGTTACCGATAACACGCTGGCGATTATTAAAATCAAAATCAGGTTTCAATGCTTCAACAATAACTCTTTCATCTGTCGGAGAAGCAGGTTTTCCCGTATTCGGATTAACCCGTACTAATTTGATGCCGGCAGGAATACGAAATGCCGTATCCGGCACATCTTTAAGGGCCTCAGCCATAAAATCATAAAAAATCGGCAATGCGGCAAATGCACCAGTTTCAGCGCGACCTAAACTTTCCGGTTCATCAAACCCAACGTAAACTCCAGCCACTAAATCCGGTGAAAATCCCACAAACCAAGCATCTTTTGTTTCATTAGTTGTTCCGGTCTTACCCGCTAAATGTCGATGCAAACCGTTCAAACGAGCACCGGTACCTCTTGTTGCTACTCCTTCCAAAATAGAAGTCATCTGATAAGCGGATAACGGGTCAACAACCTGCTCACGTAAAACACGAAAATCCGGTGCTTCCTGATTTTCCCATTTTTGCGCCACACAATCATCACACGGCGACTGTTCATGCTTATAAATTGTTCTCCCTTTACGGTCTTGAATGCGCTCAATCATGTATGGAGGTACTTTTTTCCCGCCGTTTACAATAGTGCAATATGCTCCGACCATATCAATCACTCTGGTATCGGAAGCACCCAAAGATGACGAAAGATATGGTGCTAAATGGTCATTAACCCCTACCCGACGCGCCATATCAACAATTTTATCCATACCGATATCCTGCGCCAAACGTACAGTCATCAAATTTTTAGAAAGCTCCACACCGCGGCGCAAAGTCATTAAGCCGTAAAATTTCTTAGAAAAATTAACCGGTTTCCACTTTGGCATACCAACACCTTGGTCTAAAACAAACGGAGCATCTAAAATTAAATCGGTCGGCGAATATCCTTCTTCAAGTGCTGTCAAATATACAAATGGCTTAAAGCTGGAGCCGGTTTGTCGATATGCCTGTGTGGCACGATTAAATTGTGATTTTGCAAAAGAAAAACCACCTACCAATGCTAAAACTTTACCTGTGTGCGGATCCATTACCGCCATACCACCTTCCACAATTGGAATTTGGCGCAGTTGATACGCATTTTTAGCATTTTTGTTTTCTGCATCTTTTTCCGCATAAATAACATCGCCTTTGTGCAGAACCTGCTCCATTGCCGTCGGCACCGGTCCGATGTTTTTACCCTTTTCTTTATAACGTGCCCAAGCTAAATCTTTCAGCCATATTGTTCCCACTTCACCTTCTGCTGTTTCAATTTCAGCTTTGTCTTTGGTTGTTTTAATTACCACCGCTTTTTGCCAAGTTGGTTCAGCACCGGCGGTTAATTTTGCATTTTTAAGACTTTGCTTATAATTTTCATCTATATCAATGTTTGCCGTTGCTCCACGCCAGCCGTGCCGTCTATCATAGGCAATTAAGCCCTTGCGAAAAGCCTTAGTAGCAATGCTCTGAATTTTCGGATCAACCGTTGTTCGAACAATTAAACCACCCTGATATAGAGCCTCATCGCCAAAATTGTTGCTAATTGAACGACGCACCTCTTCACTGTAATATTCCGTATCTTTCAAAAATCCGCTTTTACGTTCCACCACTTGCAACGGCTTTTGTTTTGCCGTTTCTGCCGTTTCTTTATCGGCATAACCGTCTTCAACCATTCTGTCAATTACCCAATTACGCCGTGCAATTGCCGCCTCATAATGTGTTTTAGGATTATAATTGTTCGGTCCTTTAGGCAGTGCCGCCAAATAAGCAACTTCTTCCAACGTCAGCTCATCAAGGGATTTACCAAAATAATTAATTGCCGCAGCCGCCACACCATAAGCTCTGTTACCTAAATATATTTCATTTAAATAAAGTTCCAACACATGTTCTTTGGAAAAAGCCTTGTTAATGCGGCGTGCCAAAATTGCTTCTTTTAATTTGCGAATATATGAAAGCTCTGAACTGAGTAAAAAGTTTTTTGCCACTTGCTGGGTAATGGTTGAAGCACCGGCCGGACGCTTGCCTGAACCCATTTTGCGCAAATTTCCGATAGCGGCACGAATAATTCCCAAATAATCAATACCGGAATGATGGTAAAAATGCTTATCTTCAGCGGCAATAAAAGCATTTTTCACCATATCCGGAATCATCTCAATAGGCACAAACAAACGTTTTTCCGCAGCATATTCCATCATCACTTGTCCATCACCGGCAAACAATCTGGTAGTTACCGGCGGTTCATAATTTTCCAACTGGTGATAATCAGGAATAGTAATATTGATTTTTGTGATACAATAAGTTATGACCACAACCAATACAATCAAAAAAAACAGCGCCATACTGGCCATATATGATAAAAACCGCAGCATTTAGTCTCTCAAATTTATCGTTAATATTACTGGCAATGTATTACAATATGAAAAAATTGCAATAAAAATCTATCAATAGTTAGACGCAATTTCCGGGTCTTGAAAATAATGGTCAATCGCTTTTGCTGCCGCTTGCGCTAATTTATTGCGATATGAAGGTTGCTGTAAATTAGCTTCTTCGGTTCGATTAGATAAATATCCCATTTCCAACAAAACCGACGGAATATCCGGCGCTTTTAACACCGCAAAACCGGCAAAGCGATGCGTATTTTTCACTAATTTCACACATTTAGCCATTTCACCTACCAAATATGTAGCATATTTAGAAGATTTATTTCGCGTATCGGTTTGTGATAATGAAATCAAAATATCATTAACTTCTTTGGTATTACCGCCTAAATCTATACCACCGATAATATCGGCTTTATTTTCGCGCTCGGCCAATGCTGCCGCTTCTTTATCGGAAGCTGTGTCTGAAAGTGTATAAACCGAAAGACCGGTTGCATTACGATTAGCCGCACTGTCAGCATGAAGCGACATAAACAAATCCGCCTTATATTTTTGAGCAATTTTAATTCGTTGCCGCAATGGAATAAAAATATCAGTATCACGTGTCAAATACACCACATAACCTTTATTACGCAAAATTTTCTGCAATTCCTTTCCCATGGCCAATGTAATATTTTTTTCATATGTTTTACGATAGGCGCCAATCGCACCTGGATCTTTACCCCCATGTCCGGGGTCAAGCACAACAATGCGTTTTCTTGTTGTTTTTTGCTTATCCGCAACTGCCGAATCAGCATCATCTGACTGCCACCATTGTTTTTTCTTTTGTGGAACAGATTCTTCCTGCGGCAAAAAAGTTTTGTTGTTGGTTAAAGCATATTGATTACCTATTTTAGCCTTGAACTGATTATCATTGGTCATTTTCATATCAATCACCAATCGCCAAGGTTTACCCTCCTGAGCCGGAATAATAAATGCCTTTGCAACCACCGCAGAACGAGCTAAATCCATAACAATGCGTTTATCATTGTTTTGCATTTTTCCCACACGCGTTCCGGCAACAACTTGATTTTTGGTTTTTGTATATAAACGCTCAATCTGCGAATCTGCCAAATCAACCACAACCCGCTTAGGCGAATCAAGCAAAAATACCCGATAATTTACGCTCCGGTTCATATCAAATACAACACGCGCCCCATCTGGCTGATTACCCACACGCATATCTTGAACCAAAGTAGATGCAACCGCAGTCTGCTCTGTTACCAGTATACAAAACAAAACAAATAACAAACCAAAAGAAATTTTACATAAATTTTTAAGCATCTATTTTTCCAAACACCTTAAATTTCATCCCCCATATTGTAAACTGTACTTCTTACCAATACGTTAAAATCAGGTATATTTTATTCTAAATTAGAGTTTTCCTCAATTTCTTCTCTAACCCGCTCATTTAAATCATTAATCTTAAGTTGGAGTGATTTATCTTTTGCCGACTTCAATGCTTGTTTAAGTTGTTTTTCTGCTGCATATAAATTGCCTATGTCATAACTAAATTCTGCCGCAGCATAAAGCGATGCCGCCCGATTGCCTACAATATCATAAGCACGAGCCAAAAGCTGCCACCCTAAAGGCGTAGGTTGTTTAATCTGAGCCTTTTGTAAAAGCCCGATAGCGTGGCTGGCAGTGTTTTTTTCTTCCGAACTTTCCAACAAAGCATGGGCTAAACTAAGCTGCAACAATGCCGTTTCCGGCAAAAGTTGCAACGCTTTTTCATACATTGCAATACTTTCGGAGATACGACCGTTTTCAAATAAAAATTGCCCCTTTAACTCATAAAAATAAGGATTGTTCGGTTCATTTTTAATTAAATCATCAAGCAAACGATGTGCATCTGCAAATTTGCTCTGCCGAAAATATAAAATACTGTGAGCATATTTTGCGGCCGCTGAAGCATTTTCTTTTGGATAGCGCCGCCATATGCGGGCAGAATCTTCTAAATACCCCGAAAGCTTTGCTTGCACCAACAAAAATTTTTTATCAAAAGGTGAAGTTGCACTGAAATGATTATTTTTTCCCGCTTGCTTAAAATGTTCAATGCGCTCGCTTGTCAGCGGATGATTGCTAAAATAGTCGCTCTCATTAATACCGCTTTGCAAATTACGCTTTTGCACTTTTTGCATAAAACGCAATAATCCGGCAGTTGATTGTTTTGTTTTAGTCAGTAATTTTACCGCACTTTCATCAGCGACACGTTCTTCTTCTATCTGATGATGCAACAGATGATTAATTGCCGAACTCTGCGCGCCTAAAACAACGGCCATAGCTGCATCGCCGCGACCGGTAGAAAGTGCCGTCGCACCGGCGGCTATCATTGAACCGAGCAGAACATATTGCATTTTTTCCATTTTGAGCTTTTGCCGCACAATATGTCCGCCCATAATATGTCCGGTTTCATGCGCCAAAATACCCGATAGCTCGTTGGTGTCATCAGCCGCTAAAATTGTTCCTGTATGCACAAACATATAATTACCATCGCTGACAAAAGCATTCAGCGAATTATCATTTAAAATATATATATTGTTGGCATTAAAGCTAATTCCGGCAGCATTGTATAAAGGCTTAACCACAGATGTGAGATAATTCTGAGTTTCAACATCAGAAATCAACACCAAATTACTTTCGGCAAACGCTGCACTATAGTTTGCACAAAATAGTGTGCATACAATTAAAATTGCAGCAATAATCTTGTTTAACCAAACAATTTTTGCCACCACGATTTCCTCTCTGTCTGCGGCTTTTTAACTTCACGCGCACCACCATATGAGCGCATATCGTTGCGGCGATAGCGATGACCGCGCGGACCGCGGCGATAGCGATTATTTGCTTTTTCTTCAACTTCATTATCTGCATCATGCTTATCTTCGTTTTCTTCCGCCTCAACTTCATTTTCATCATAAGCCACATTATCTTCTTCATAGCAGGTTGTGGTTGCATCTACACACGCCACATTCTGCGTCGGTAATTTTTCACGGCTTATTTTAAACTCTGAAGCATCGAACATTTCTACATCACCGGCAATAATAATTTTAGTATTATATTGTTCTTCTAGCGCCAAAATTTGTTTGCGCTTTTGATTAAGCAAATATGTGGCAATATTGCTTGGAACATCAACAGTTAATTTTACATTGCGATTACGCACACATTCGGCTTCCATAGCCCTTAAAATCAGCGTTGCGCCCGATTCAACCGTGCGGGTAAAACCACGTCCGTGACAATGAGGGCAAGCCTCATAATTGCTTTCCATAAAAGACGAATGCATACGCTGGCGTGAAATTTCCAATAAGCCGAAAATACTCATCTTGGCAATTTGAATGCGGGCACGGTCTTCTTTCATAGCTTCTTTCATGCGTTTTTCCACAGCCACATTATTTTGAGGCTCATACATATCAATAAAGTCAACTACTATCAAACCAGCCAAATCGCGCATTTTAAGCTGCTTTGCAATTTCATCTGCAGCTTCTAAGTTGGTTTTTAGTGCGGTTTCTTCAATATCTTTTTCCTTAGTTGCACGACCTGAGTTAACATCAATTGAAACCAAAGCTTCCGTCGGATTAATTACCAAATAACCACCGGATTCCAACTGCACAATCGGATTATGCAATTTATCAAGCTGCGCTTCCACCTGAAAACGCTGAAATACGGGAACTTCATCCGGTTTACGGCATTTAATATATTTCAGATGATGTGGCGACAGCACCTTCACAAAATTACGAGCTGTCTGATATGCTTCATCACCATCAATAATAACTTCATCAATGTCTTTGGTATACATATCACGCAACGCCCGCTTAATTAAATTACCTTCTTCATAAATAATGGCTGGTGCCGTGTTCTTGAGCGCTCCATAGCGAATAGCATTCCAAGTGCGAATTAAATAATTGTAGTCACGCACAATATCCGATTTTGTTTTATTTTCTCCGGCAGTACGCACAATCAAAGACATATCTTGATTTATCGGTAAGTCCCTCAATATACTTTTTAAGCGCTTGCGGTCGTTTGAATTGGTAATTTTACGGCTCACTCCGCCGCTTTTAATGCGGTTAGGCATTAAAACACAATAACGTCCAGCCAATGAAATATATGTTGTGCAAGCAGCGCCTTTATTACCTCGCTCTTCTTTAACAATTTGCACCAAAAGAGTTTGCCCCTCTTTAATAACATCTTGAATGGTACTGCGATGAAAAAGTTTGCGTGCACGAAGTAGTTTACGCTGCGTGTCAAAATTATATTCATTGCCGATAATTTCTTCATCATCGTCATCAGCATCTATCTCACCAATGTCTTCAGCCAAAATTTCTTCTTCTAAATCTGTTTCAGCCGCAGTTGTTTTCAGTGTTTTTTTGCGGTCACGTGGGCGTCTGGTTGCACGGCGATGCTTGCGCGGTGCGCTTCCCACCCTAACATTTGCTTCTGCTTCCGAAATTGCTTCATCGTTTTCATTAATTGCTTCTGTTGTTTCTTCGTTTTCCGATGTTTCAACAGCGATTTCAACGGTGGTTTCAACCTCATTTTCAGCAACATTATCAAAAACGCTTTCTACAGCTTTTGGTTCCTCAAATTCAGCATTTTGCTCTTGTATTTCTTCTGCTGTTGATTTATCAGATTGTTCTAGATCAACATTTTCATCTTCCGGCAATGTATTTTGTATAGGCTCTAATTGCGCTTCTTCAATTTCCTGCGCCTGTTCCGCCTCTAAACGACGTTGCGTTTCTTTAGCTTCCTTTTCAGCCTTATAACGCGCACGTTCGGCATCACGTTCTTTCAAATATCTTATTTTCCCGTTAATAATTTCATCTACTTCAGCATCAACTTCACGCAATATTTCATCACTAACATTATAATAGTCAGGGTGAATTTCATTAAACGCCAAAAAACCGTGTTTATTACCGCCGTAATCAATAAATGCGGCTTGCAGCGACGGTTCAATGCGGATAACTTTTGCCGTATAGATATTACCCTTAATTTGTTTACGTGAAGAAGATTCAAATTCCACATCTTCAACTTTATTTCCATCAACAATCACCACTCTGGTTTCTTCCGGTTGGGTGTCATCAATTAACATTCTCTTTGTCATAATAAACCTCTTTTCACTACTGTTATTGCAACAGTTTATATGCTATCAATTTGAGGCCGGATAATGTAAAAAAACACAAAACTAAGGTATGGTTCATACCCTATAAACAAACCAAAATACGGCAATTTCTCGCCGAACAGATGTATTTTTTCAGCAAACGCGAACGTGCTCATTTTGTTTCTTCTTAATTATTGGAACAAATCCGCGTCTTATTATCTTAACCTTAACTTTTCTGCCGTTCACATTTGTTCAACTTCATTTTGTTGTCTTTTATTCTCTCACTTAAAATCAGTTAAAACAAATCGGCAACCATCTACAGCATAGATGATATTTTGCAAAATACAACAATATTTTTTAAAATATGTTAATTTTATAAATCTATTACATTATTTTTTGCTTTATAACCACCGATTTTACTTGATAATAGAAAATTGATTGCTATTATATACCTGATTAATTTAATTTTTTTGGAGGTATATAAATTTATATATGACTGAACAACATAATGATGAAGAAGTTTGCATTAATGAAAAAATTACGGCTAAACAAGTACGATTGATTGATGCAAATAATGAAAATCGAGGTATTGTTTCAATTAGAGAGGCTTTAGCTTTGGCTGAAGAAGAAGGTTTGGATTTAATAGAAATTTCCCCACAGGCAAATCCGCCAGTTTGTAAAATTTTAGATTTCGGAAAATATCGTTACGAACAGCAAAAACGTAAGGCTGAAGCAAAGAAAAATCAAAAGGTTGTGGAAATTAAAGAACTAAAATTACGCCCGATGATAGACACACATGACTATGAAGTTAAAGTAAAACAAGCTAAAAAGTTTTTGGAACAGGGCAATAAAGTTAAGTTTACAATGCGTTTTAAAGGACGTGAATTAAGTGCTAATAATATGGGTAAACAGGTTTTAGGTAAATTAGTTGAAGATTTGGAAACTATAAGCAAAGTCGATTCGGAGATGAAGTTGGAAGGTCGGCAAATGACTATGATTTTATCACCGCAAAAATAACCTTATAGAATTCAAAAATTCCTCGCCGCTCAAAATGCTGCGAGGGATTTTTTTATTTGACTCCGACATATTTTTTATTTATAGTACCTACTGTATTAACTATATTATTAACTTAAAATATTATTGCATATGAAAACATTTTAAACTTAAAAGAGTGAGAAACCATAATTTAAATAATGGCAGTAGTGTATAGTACATTTATGTTTATCTAATTATCTAATATGACAAGTATGACAAGAGATGAAATTATTATGTTGGTTGAGCGTGTGCAAAATGTTTGCCCGTTGAAATGCCAAGCGGAAATTGTTCCAACTTATCAAAAGCAGGAAACATGGGTTGTTGTAATTCAATTTCCGACTTCATATTTTGTAATTGATAAGAATCAATCTGCTAAGATTGAACAGTGTAGCGAAGAGCTCGGAAAAATTCTTAAAAAATATCCTGAACTAAAAGAAGCACATCTGTGGGAAGAACAGAAAATACATGATTTTCATTATGAAACGATTTTACCGCTTCTTGGTGATGCAGAACATTTCAGAGGATTGTATTGGTGCGATTCAAAATTCGTTCTATATACGCATCATCCATGTGTTTTTAATGGATATTCCCCTAAAAATTTTCACTTCATTGGAACATATGACAATCAACATTATAAATATATTGGTAGTCACCCTGATGTTGATAGCCTTATTGCATATCTTATGGATACTTATGACGAACTTTAAGCTAAAAAAAATTCCTCGCCGCTCAAAATGCTGCGAGGGATTTTTTTGTTTTTGCTACCACGTGCAACGCAACCAAATTCTTTTCCACCATGGGTTACGTTTAACATAGGTAAAGTCTTCGCCGTCATACGAGGCAAACATTTCATCACCGGTGCGCAAGCCTAAAAGCTCGCCGAAATAACGGTTATTGCAATCGGCTTTAACCTCAATGAGGTGTTTTTTTCCTCGGCGACGAACATTCACAGTCACCTTCGTCGGTGTACCGTTTACTTTTTCTACTTGCGGTGCCTCAACAACCATTGAACGAAACATCGGAGCACCTAATTCTATTTCACTCATAATTATAAAGATTAATTAAAAATAAGATAAAGATGTTCGTAAATTACCTTGTTTTTTGGTCTTTTACAAGTAAAAAAATATGCTTGATAAATAATTATATATGCAGTATAAACAACGCAATTGTTTAAAACATAAAAAAATATGGAGAAATTGAAATGGGTTTTAATTGCGGAATTGTCGGTTTACCGAATGTAGGAAAGTCAACACTTTTTAATGCCTTAACACAAACAATTGCGGCACAGGCGGCAAATTTTCCGTTTTGCACTATTGAGCCGAATACAGGTAGAGTGGCAGTTCCGGATAAACGTTTAGATAAGCTGGTAGAAATGGTAAAGCCGAAAAATGTGGTACCGACTCAGCTGGAATTTGTGGATATTGCTGGCCTTGTTAAAGGTGCATCAAAGGGCGAAGGTTTAGGTAACCAATTTTTAGCAAATATCCGTGAAACCGATGCCATTATCCACGTTTTGCGTTGTTTTGAAAATGATAATATTACCCATGTTGAAGGTTCAATTGATCCGGTGCGTGATGCTGAAACGGTAAAAACAGAACTAATGATTGCCGATTTGGAATCTTTAACTAAGCGCTTTGAACAATGGCAAAAAAAAGCCCGCGCCGGCGACAAAGAATCGGCAGTTTATGCGCGCGTGGTTGAACCGATTATTGCCGCTCTTGAGCAGGGAAAACCAGCCATAACGGCAGCACCTGATGCAGCAGATAAAGAAGCATATAAAGCATATAAAATGTTGCAACTTTTAACTTCTAAACCAGTTTTGTATGTTTGCAATGTGGACGAAGATGCGGCAGCCGAAGGCAACGAATTTTCGGCTCGCGTGGCAGAAATGGCGGCTTCTGAAGGCGCACAAAGCGTCATTATTTCTGCTGAAATAGAATCTGAGGTTGCTCAACTCGAATCGGAAGCAGAAAAGAAAGATTTTTTGGCTGCTCTCGGTTTGGAAGAAACCGGCTTGGCAAAAATTATTCATGCCGGCTACAATTTGCTCTGCTTGCAAACATATTTTACCGCCGGCCCGAAAGAAGTACGCGCTTGGACGTTTGTAAAGGGTATGAAAGCTCCGCAATGCGCCGGTATTATTCACTCTGATTTTGAGCGAGGTTTCATTAGAGCTGAAACAATTTCGTATGACGACTATGTTAAATTCGGTGGCGAACAAGGCTGTCGCGATGCAGGGAAAATTCGCTCCGAAGGGAAAGATTATTTGGTGCAAGACGGCGATTTGATGAACTTTTTGTTCAATGTTTAAACAAAAGCAACTTCAAAAAATACGGTACGTTTTTTATTTCCAACATTGCAAAAAACTTGACAACGCCTACTTAGATGCTAAACTTACTATATCAAAAGGAGGATAAAATGTTTTGGTATGTTGTTTTGTTCATCGTTTTTGCTGTTCTGTTTTTTATTTGGCAGCACGTATAAAAATATGGCAATTTTTGCTATAATAAAGAGTGGTATTGTAAATTGGTTGATAAAATTTCGTTTATATCTTGTGCTAAGGTATGGACAATAGTGGTTTTCAGCTTATAGTAAAGAAAAAACTAAAGGAATAAAATGCTGAAAAATTTGTTTGCAAAATTAAAGAAAACCAATTTTATTGTTAATTATCGCCAAATGTGGCCATTTATTCGACCATATTGGCCTGTGGCGTTGTTAGCAGTGTTTATTACTATTCCGATAGGAGCGCTAGACGGCGTAATTGCTTGGGCATTAAAGCCATATATGGATGTAGTAATGCTGGAAAAAAGCACTAATACTTTATGGATTCCGGTCCTTATAGTAATATTCAGCGCAACACAGAGCGCTTTAACTTTTACGGCAAGTTATACTAATGCTTGGGTAGGCAACCGAATTGCCAGCGATGTAAAAATAAAACTGTTTGAAAAATTATTGCAGTTTGATACCTCATATTTTGATACCAACACATCAGGCAATGTTGTTATGCGTTTTAACAGAGATGTTGACAGCGCTTGTGCCGGTTTATTACACAATATAAAACAATTTTCAACGCGTTTTTTTTCTTCTGTAACTCTGCTCGGAGTTTTGTTTTATAATTCTTGGCAGTTGGCGCTGATTGCGGTAATAATTTTGTTTGCTGCATTATTTCCGTTAACGCAAGTGCGTAAACGCATTAAAGATATTAACCAACAATCAGTCTTCACCAATGCCGAAGTTTTAACTCACTATAACGAATCTTTTGGCGGCAATCGAGTAATTACTTCGTATAATTTATACGACTATCAAACCGCACGATTTGATGATACACTGCATCGCGTGTTTAAGTTAGGAATGAAAATGGTGCAGCGTACAGGTATGCTTTCACCATTAATGCATTTTGTTGTTTCACTCGGAATTGCGCTGGTAATTTGGGTTGGCAGTTGGCTGATTTTAAGTCATCAAATTACAGCCGGTAATTTTGTTTCATTTGTAGCAGCACTAATTTTATTGTATAATCCGATAAAGAGCATCGGCAACAGTTTTAATAATGTGCAAATTGCGCTGATGGCAATGGACAGAGTGTTTGAATTGATGAACAATGTGCCACAAATTGTTGATGCGCCTAATGCTGAACAGTTAACAAATATCAGTGGCGGAATTGAATATAAAAATGTCGGATTTTCTTATACTAGAGAAAAGCAGGTTTTAGAAAATATTAATTTGAAAATTAATAAAGGCGAAACAGTTGCTTTAGTGGGAAATTCCGGCGGCGGTAAAAGTACATTTGTCAGTTTGTTGCCGCGTTTTTATGATGTTACACAAGGACAAATATTGATTAATAATAAAGATATCCGCCAATATTCCATCCAATCTTTGCGCCAACAAATGTCTATTGTTTTTCAGGACAATTACATTTTTGCAGGAACAATTCGCGAAAATATTATGCTTGGGAAAAAAAATGCCACAGAAGAAGAACTGCAAAACGCGGTACACAATGCATATGTTGATGCTTTTGTTAAAGACTTGCCGAACGGATTAGATACGCAAATCGGCGAGCGCGGCTCATTGCTTAGCGGCGGGCAAAAACAGCGAATTGCCATTGCACGGGCTTTTTTGAAAAATGCGCCGATTGTCATTTTAGATGAAGCAACTTCAGCCTTAGATAATAAATCGGAGGCAGAAGTGCAAAAGGCATTAGATAATTTAATGGCAGATCGTACGGTTATTGTAATTGCGCATAGGCTTTCAACAGTGCGTCATGCCGATAAAATTGTGGTAATAAACTATGGAAAAATTGCTGAAACAGGCACACATAATGAACTGATAAACAATCCAAACAGTATATATGGCGCTCTTTATCACGCTCAAATGAAATAGTTTTATTCAGTGCGCTGAATAAACTAAATATCGCTGAAAAACATACATTAAACCTAAACCGATAATTCTCAATAAGACCAATAAAATCATGGCTGCATAAATGCTATATGTATCGGCAAACAAACCTATTAAATACATTATACCGGCCATATAGATGCCTTTTATAAATTGGATAATAGATTGCGAAGTGGCACGATATTGAGGCAGATATTCCTGTTGCATTATATCTGTTTTAGCGGTTGAGGCTGTTGCATAAAAAAAGTTTATAAACATATGGATAAATGGGGTGTATATATTATTAAAAGCGAGAGCAATGCTGCGCACAAACATATTGCTGATAATAGAGCCGAAAAACACTTGTGCTTTTGAAATTGCAAACCGATACGGGTTGATTAGAAATCCGGTCATACCGCAAAAATGTTTAAGCATGCGTGCCAAACTTATAAGCCAATCACTTGCAAATAGCTTAAAATAGGCACTTTCAAATCGATGAGAAACATCTCCCAATGTGCTAAAATATATATCAGCACACGAATAAAACAGCAATTTTTTATTTTCCTTAAATTGTTGCAATGCCGGAACAATGTCCTTGAATGTGAGTGAAATTTTATTTTTTTTGACGTCCGGTTCAACAAAAAAATAAGAAACAATAAGCTGCATAACAGATGGAAAAACAGAAAGCCATGCAACAAATTGCAACGGCAAAAAATATGTAATTGTCATTGCCCAAAATGCACCAAAGGCACATCCAAGTTGGTCAAAAACCATTGATTTTGAATAAATTAAATAAAATTTATCGGAATATCCCAAACTTTGCGATGTTTCATACATTAAAGCTTCAACAGTTCCTGCTGCCATTGCTTCGCCAAGCGCCCACAAAACGGCAAAAATATAGAGAAATTGTTCAATTTTATATTGTCCGGAAATTGCCAACAGAAAAAAAGCAATCGTCATAAAAAAGTTGGCCATAATCAAAATGGGTTTTCTGCCGATTTTATCAGAAAGCATACCACAAGGAATTTTAGCAAAAGCGTAAAATATGTTGAAAATGGAAAAAATCATCATCGCTGCGGCATACGAATGTGTTATTTGTGAAAAATAAATAATCATCAATGCCGCAAGGGGCTTAAAGCGCCAAAAGAAATAGTAAAATTTAAATAAAAAAATGTTTCTTTTTAACATTTTCCACGCCATTGATTTTGCCGTTTTGATAAGGCGTTTCTTTCTTCACCAAGGTTGGTTCTTCTGCAAAATATTCTTTAAGAACACCGTAAAATCTTCGCTTACTTCAGTCATCACTTTTCTCCTTATTTTTCAACGGTTTTGCCATGTGATTTGTTGTATTCACAAATAGTTTCCTGCTCTTGGCGGATTTTCGTAAATTCCTCGGCCGTCATCAGTTTTCTTCTTATCTATCTTAAAAACTCATCCAATTTCTGATTAAATATCGATTGTTGTAAATTATTCGCCTTTTGTAAATCTTCAGCATCCAAAATATACTCATTGAATACTTGGGCTACTGCAGTATTTTGCTCGGCTAATGCCTTTGATATGGCTTTATATTCTTCTGCCGGAATGCCTTTTTCTTCAAAACCGCTATCATAGGTTGGTTGTTCGTTCTCTCCTATTTTACTCACTTCTTTGGAATATGTTGCTGCAAATTTATTTTCAGCATCGCCGATTCTAACATCAATATCATATGATACGACACAATCACCTCGTGTTCGTACAGGAGCCATGTAACCTCCATGCGTTGCAAGATTTTCAATTTTTTGCTCGCGCGTAAAAGACATTTCCAATGTTTTGCCTCCTCGCTCAATTTTATAAATCTGAGTTTTCCCATCTTGACTAACGCTCACTGTAGCACCTGATTTTTTATATTGCATATCATTCATGATATTTTTTCCTTTATCTGTCATCACGACCATTCGGACCTTTAATTATGTTAACTTCATTACCAATATTTTTCTTTTGCTTTGCACGTTGTGCTTGCTTTGCTTTGCGGCGTTGTTTGCGAACCAATGCTGCATATTCCGGGTCTTGTGCCATTCTTTCTTTTAATAAAGCATAGCGTTTTCGGTTTTTTTCATTCTTTTTCTTTCTATATGTGTCATCAGTAGCATATTTTTTACGTTGTTGCGCATTCATTTTTTCTTTTGCTTCCGGTGACAAGCCATCATAGCGTTCTTTTGATGCTGCTCGTACTTTCTGGCGATATTCCTCATCACTATGATACTTTTCTCTTGCTTTTTGAGCAATTTCTTCGCGATGCTCCTTGGCAAAACGAACATCATATTCATGATATCGCTTTTCTCGCTCTTCAATTATGGATTTTCGCATTATAGAGGTTTCTTTAAGCAATTCATTCATATCAAGATTAAGCATTTCTGCGTATCTGTTCTGTAATCTCACCTTTGCATTTAAGCTGTGCATTTTATTTTGAGATATAGGGAAAGGCATTTTCAGCCTAAAATATTCTAAAGATTCGGAAGGAAGATATGCTTTACCACAAATTAACTTTTCATAATTGTCTTTGGTAATAAATTTATCAATATTTTCTTTTTGTAAAAATTCTTCAAGAGAACCGATTTCAGACGGAGCAGACAAATAATATTCGCAAAACAATTCTCCGAGCGTGCCAATAGTAGAGGAAATTGTTGCCGTATTAGATTCAAACTTTCCTCTTTCGTCAATCGTTAATCTCGGATATCCTTCTATTGATTCCTCAAAAATATCTTTTATTTCTGTTGTAATATCATATTCCATTTTATTACCAATCAATCTCTTTGTTATTATACTCTCCACACGAGCAAGATACCTTGCCTGAGAAGAAGTCTACATTCATAGTACGCCCGCATCTTGGACATTTGGGCGCCGGCTCCGGAATAAATTCAGTATATGAATGACCGTATCTATCCCTTTTCCATACTAGTGCCATAATTTTTTTCGGTATTTATATTTTTTTACGTGAGCGAGCAGACTCCTTTAAATCCTTCCGATTTACGCTCACGATAAAAGTTATACATAATAATTTTTTGATAAACTTTCTTATTTTCCGTTGCCTTTGAAATCGCTCAGGATTTTTGCCATTACGGCATCAGCAACCTTGCTTGACTTTTCTTTTTGTTTTTCTTGGTTTTGAGTTAAGATAAAACTGACAACTTTTACCATATCATCTTTACTCATTTTATCTTTTCCCCAAAAATTCGTTTCTTTCCCTGAGCCTATCCAACCACCAAAATTTTCGTTGTTTTTGCCACAAATGTCAGCAGGTCCGAAATAGTTAACCTCAAATGTCTTATCCGGCATTTCTGAAATAATCACTTCATTCTGCTTAAAATTCTTTTGTGCTTCTTGTGGATCTTTCTCAAATTGACTAAAAGCTAAGGCATCCGTAACCGGTGCACATTTTGAATATCCTTTAAGTAGAGCTACTTTAACTCCACACACCTCAATAGCTTCTTTTGCGGCCTTTTGTCCTGATAATTCGTGTTCTTCCGTAACACCTTGTGTTTTTTTATCCAATGAACGAACATATTTCATCAGAGATAATTTTTCCTCAGCGGATAATTCCGGCATATCAAATTTTATCATTTCGCCGACAGATCCGACATCATTTGCTGCAATCATTTTAATTTGCGCTGTCGGCTCAACTCCCAAAAGCTTGCAAACCTGCAAAACAGAAGCAGGTTTACCTGCATACGCGTTGTGATGGTCAATCACTTCTGTATTTTTAGGTAAAACCATTATGTCTTTTCCATCTTTATCCTTAGTTGCCAATTCAACAATAACAGGTGTTTTACCTTTTTTGGCAACTTTCTCGATTTCATCTTTATATGCCGCTACACTTGCATCCCACCAATTGAGATTACCATCAGAATAAGCCACACCTTCTTTTTCAAGCAGTTTCTTAATTGTTGCCATTTCTAAGTCGGCACCGCCTAAGAAAAAATGTAAATTATTTTTGTTCATGAGAATATTCTTTCTTAAAAGTTTAATTTTATCATTTGTCTAATTGTAACAAAACCAACGTTTATTGTCAACAGATAAATTTTGAACATTTATAGAACCGGAAAAAGTGCAGTAATATGCTTTAACGCTTGCATTTATAAGGCTTTGATGCTGATTTTATGAAAAATAAAAAAAATGCACAAAAGTGTTGACAATAAACGTTGTTTTAAATACACCATTTTCAAATTTAATGGAAAATATTATTATAAAACAATTAGATAAATATTTATAGACACATGTAAAATTTTTGTTTTAAGGTTACTTTTTCAAAGCAAAATATCTATTTTTTATAGGCGGCATTGACAATGCTTTTTTGTTTTTCAATATCAAAGTCAACACTCACATTCAGCTGTGGGGCAACTGCGGTAATAATATTACGCGTAATCGGCACGGCATTCCATCCTGCAGTGGTGTAGCCATAAGTTTCTTTGCTGGCTTTCGGGTCGTCCATCACCACAATCAATGTATATTGCGGGTTAGATTCCGGAAAACCGGAAACAAAAGTTGAAATACTTTTCTTATGATTATAATGACCATTTTCCAGTTTATCGGCTGTGCCGGTCTTGCCCATTACCTGATAGCCGTCAACATTAGCACGGCGTCCGGTGCCGCGTGTTACTACTGCACGAAGCAGTGTGCGCATATGTTCCGATGTTTTTTCTGAAACGACACGTTTACCTTCATGAGGCTTTTTATATACCAAACTCGGCTCATGATACATTCCACCATTGATAACTGCCGAAAATGCGCTGATAATATGTAGCGGTGTTGTGGAAATGCCGTAACCGTAGCTAATGGTCGCCATTGTATGATTACTCCAACGCTGTTTGCTTAAAAACAGCGGACGAGCCGTTTCCGGCAGTTCAAATGCTGCCAATTCTTTATCCATATTTATGCTTTGTAAAAACTTGCGCTGAAAATCTTTACCCACTTTCAAAATTTCCAGTGTTGAGCCAATATTTGAAGATTCCACCAAAATATCTTCCGGCGACAACATTTTGTGCGAACCATGCGGGTCGGTAACTTTTGCTTTTCCGAAATATACAGGCTTTGACGTATCAAAACGGTCGGTAACTTTAACTTTGCCGCTTTCCAAGCACAGCGCCGTATTAAACACTTTAAACACTGAACCCGCCTCATATACACCTTTAGTGGCAAAATTAAACATAGCTCGGTCTTCAACTTTCAAATTTTCATTAGGGTCAAAATCAGGCACCGAAGTTAAGGCGATAACTTGTCCGGTTTTAGCTTCCATTAAAATTGCCGCAGCGCCCTCGGCATTAAATTGTTTTACCCCTTCAACCAAAGCATCACGAATGGTGTTTTGAATGCCTAAATCAAGCGATAATGATAAAGGTTTGGTTGAAGTTGTCAAACGCTCGTCCATTGTTTTTTCCACACCGGAAATACCAACATTATCTATGTTTGTATTACCTAAAACATGTGCAAATAAATTCTTGTGCGGATAAATGCGCTTTTCGCAATTTTCAAACTCAAGCCCGGGAATACCCAAATTATTTACTTGCATTTGCTGTGCCGGAGAAAGATTGCGTTTCAAATAAATAAAAGCACTGCGGCGTTGCAATTTGCGCAATAAATCTTCATAAGATATTTCCGGAAAAATTAAATTAAGTTTTTCTGCAACATCTTCGGCATTTTTAATTTGCTTTGTATTAGCATATAAGTTAACCGTTGGCAGCGAAGTAGCAATAATTTCACCATTGCGGTCTAAAATATCGGCACGTTTAACCGGATTCTTAAAACGAATAACCTCATCGTCTGCCATTTGTTCATTAACAATTGCAGTATCAATATTAATGCCTTTTCCCAAGCAAACATAACTAACCCTAAAACACAATAAAGCGTAAATAAACGCAAAACCGCACAGCGCCAAAGTTGTGCGGAAACGGCATGTTAAAACATTATCACTTTCGGTCATATAGCTTTTGCGCGAAATGGCTGCGCGCGAAATTTTTATCTCTTGTCCCGGAAGATAAAAACGCTCCTTATTACTCTTAGAAAAATTTACTTTAAATCCCATTTTATTTTTTTACCGCTTTAACCAATGTCGTTAAATTTTTATGCTTTAGTGCATTTCTGTTCACATTTTGCGAATCTTCATAGTTGAATTGTAACGCAGAATAGTTAATAATTTGTTCAGGTTTTGCACTTTCTAACGATAATTGATTTTGCGCCAATGTACGCAAACGTTCCGGAGTATTAAAATGACTCCATTCAGCTTTTAAAACGTGAATTCCTTCAATGTCTTTCTGAATATTGGTATTAATGGCTGCCAATCGGCGCTCTAAAACCTGCACCCTGTTTTTTAATACAGATGAACCGAATGCCACTGTAAGTGTTAATGTGAGCCACAAAATAACCATTGCCATTCTGATACTTCGCATTTAAGACCTCCTTATTGCATATCTTAGCTTTGCCGAGCGTGCCCGCGGATTTTGCGCACATTCAGCCGCTGTCGGAACTATTGCCTTAGAAACTTCGCTGAAAATGCTGTCGCTTTGTGCCAATTCCGGTGCATATTTGGAAATCCGCACTTTTTTAGCGCTGTTTTCTTTCATAAAGTTTTTAACAATTCTGTCTTCCAAAGAATGAAAATCAACCACCACCAAACGCCCATTAGCATGCAACTTATTTGTTGCTTGTTCTAAGCCCTTTTGCAGTTCTTCAAGCTCATTATTCACCGCAATTCTCAAAGCTTGAAAGGTGCGGGTTGCCGGATCTGTTTCCCCCGCATGCTTATGCATAATTTCATAAACTATTTGCGCTAATTCAGTAGTTGTTTCTATTGGCTTTTTTTGCCGATGAGCTACAATTCGCGCAGCAATTTGCCGCGACTTACGTTCTTCACCGAATGTATAAATTATATCAGCTAAATCTTTTTCACTATAAGTATTAACAATATCGGCGGCACTCAGTCCCTCAGACGACATACGCATATCTAATTTTGCTTCTTTTGAAAAAGAAAATCCGCGCTCGGCATCATCTAATTGCATTGAAGATACGCCAATGTCAAAAACCGCACCATTTATTTTTTCCGGAACTAAGACGGAAAAATCACCAAACTTACCGGCTCTAAATTCAAACCTTTCACCATACATATTTTTTATTTCATTGGCACGCACACGAACATTCGGGTCACGGTCAAGCGCTATCACCTTACAATCTGCCGCGTCTAAAATAGCTTTGGAATAGCTACCGTTGCCAAACGTAGCATCAACATAAACATCGCCTTTCTGTGGGTTTAAATATTGCAAAACCTCAGTAAGCATAACCGGAATATGCCGTTGTTTTGTTTCAGCCATTATTGCGCGTCCTTTCGTAATGTCGGACGATTTTTCATGGCTTCGGCACGAATCCTCGCTTCTTCTTTTGCCCAATTTTCCGGATTCCAAATTTGAAATTTGCGACCTTTACCTACAAACACCGCTAAATCGGTAATTTGTGCATGTTTAAGTAGCTTTTCGGTCAATAAGATACGGCCGGTGCTATCAAAACTAAAGCGTTTTGCATCACCAAAAACCAAATTAGTTAAATTATCTTGTGCTTCTGAAAAGAAATCAGTAGCATTTTCTATTTCCGCCGCCAATTTATCCAGCGTTTCTTCCAAACAGCCTTCTATGCACGGTGCGCTCAAACTGCGATAACAAACAATTTCCGTTGATAATTCTTTAACCATTGCACGATAATCTGACGGCAAGGAAACACGCCCTTTTGCGTCTACCTTGTTTATTACTGTATCCATAAAGAGAAAAACTTTTCTCATGCCAGATTCCTTTTTGGGTTAATATCTATTTAAATGGTATAGCATGGTATTTTATGGGATTCAATGGTAATTTTTAGATTTTTTTAAGATGTTCAACTTTTGTTCTTCATACAAATTTGAGTTTTATATGTTTTATATTGCAAAAACAATAAGATGTATAAAGAATAAAAAAATAAAATATTTTTCAATAATTTTGCATAACCTGTAAAATATTTTTCGATCGCCTAAAAAATAGTTGTTTTTTAAAGAAAAACTAACGGTTTTTTTATTTTTTATGATTACTATATTGAGAATGTGAAAAGGAATAAATAAAGTGCGGCGATTATTTTTTTTGCTTTGTTCCATAATTTTAGCGGCAATATTAACTATGCCGCTATCTGCTTTTGCCGCAAATATATTTGGCACAGCTCATACTGATATTGCCATATACAGTGATAATAGCCATGAGCTGATTGCCGCCATTACACCGCATAAAGGTTGGCATATATATTGGCAAAACCCCGGTGATATTGGCCAGCCGACAAACATCAGCGCTAAGCAAGGTAATGCGCAAATTACCAATCAATCTGTTCCGCAGCACCGCCTTGCCTATGAAATTATGCACGAATATTTTTATGATAGCACTGCCTATTATAAACTCTATATTCCCTCGTTTTCTGACACGGTTTTAACCTTTGAATTTACGGAGTGCCGCGACGTTTGCCGCCCGCGCATGCTTGAGTTTGATTTAAAAAATTTAACCCCTACCCCTTTGGAAGAGTGGAATAATATTGAACAAATTGCAGCTCAAACTTTTCCCGAAAAAATAAAAATATATGCTAAAACAGGTAACAATAGCACAGTAATAAAAAATATTCTGGCTGGAAATTTGCAATTTATTCCGGCATTACCCCATGTGGTTGTTGAAGATTCTCTAAATATTGAACCTAAAGGGAAAAAATGGCTGGTTTCGTGGCAAACGGAAGAAAATAAAAGTCTATCGCAAGCGTTAATTTTGGCAGATACTAAAGCTTATATCGCCGATATTATTTATACTGAAAATCAGAAAATTTCTTTGCTTTATATTTTACTATTGGCTTTTTTAGGCGGCATAATTCTTAATGCCATGCCATGCGTATTTCCGATTTTGAGCTTAAAAATATTTGCCCTTTTACAGGTTGCTCATACTGAAAAACGTTGGCGCCCTGCTTTATTTTACGCACTTGGTGTGTGGGTTTCATTTATGCTATTAACCGCATTATTGGTTATATTAAAAAAGCAGGGAGAAGCCATCGGCTGGGGGTTCCAGCTGCAATCACCTTGGTTTGTCGGTATAATGGCGCTCATTTTTATTATGTTATTTTTAGCAATGCTGGAGCTTATCCGTTTTCCGTGCTTTACTAATAATTTTATCCATCAGCTTGCCGGACTTAATGATTTTACTACCGGATTTTTTGCCGTGCTGATTGCCAGTCCTTGCACCGGTCCTTTTATGGGGGCGGCAGTAGGCTATGCTTTTATGCAAAGCAGCTGTGAAATTTTTGCCGTGTTCACATCTTTAGCCTTAGGCTATGCTTTGCCTTATGTTTTAATTGAGCTGTATCCGCAAACCTTAAGCCGCATTTTACCAAAACCGGGCGCATGGATGCGTAAAGTTAAAATTGTGCTGAGCATTCCGATATTATTAACAGCTGTTTGGCTTTTATGGGTTTTAGCTACGCAGCTTCATGCAAGTTGGAGTAAAGAAAATCCTGAGCTTTTAGAATGGACAACATATGATGCAACAAAAGTTGAAACACTTGCTGCCGACGGCGAAAATGTTTTTATTGATTTTACCGCAAAATGGTGTTTAACCTGTCAGTTTAATGATAAATTTATGTTACAATCAGAAGATTTTCAAAACTTTGTAAAACAAAACAATGTTCATCTGTTTAAAGCCGATTTAACCGAAGATAATGATATTTATAATGCGGCATTGTCATCTTATGGACGTGATGGTATTCCAGTATATATCTACTATACTAGCGGTCAATATGCAATTTTGCCGGTGTTTTTCACTATAGCCCAATTAGCAAAGTAAGACCTAAAATTCATAATTTATTTTACTGAAAGAACAATATCTTGACAAATTGTATTTTTTAAAGTACTTTTTACTAAATTATAAATTTTTTAAATATCTAATTATGAATATAAAAAAAATAAAAGAGTACCTAAGTCACAAAACGTGGCTTTGGCAACGAATTTTCGGAAACTTTTATTTGGCGCATTTTGGTTTATCAAAGTCAGAATTGCGTAAAATGAAGGATGATTTTGATTTTTCGTCGTTGGTTATTTTATGCCGCAACGAAGATGATGTTGAACTGTTTTGGGATATCGCTCAAGCACTGGATTTGTGTGAAGATGAAATGGTTAATATCATTGAAGATATACGCTATTGTCGTCCTCTTTCATGGCAATTTGACTTTGTGCAAACAATAAACCAAAAGTTTGGACTGGAATGGGAAAAGCTCGAGCTTGGAACAATTGCTGATGCCTATTGCATAGCGCAAATTCACCATATGAATATGGCTTTACTGTGTGCAGATTTGGATAAAAAATATCAAAAAATATTTGCCGATGCTGCACATAAAACAGATTTGTTGCGCCGCAACTTTTCGCTGATTTTAGAGACTCAAACTCCCTCATACCAAAGCAACAACGCAGGGCTTAGCTTTCGGGAAATGACAGAAAAATATATTTCAGACTACGGTATAAAAAAGATGGTTGAATTGCTTAAAAAAGCTCGCACATCGGAAACAAAACTTTCCGCTGATGAATCTGAATGCATGTCATTAGCTTATTATTCGCCCTTTGAATGGAAAAATCTTCAACCGATTTCTTCCAAAGTTTTGGGTTGTTTGCTGTCTTCTTGTGTGGCGTATCATTTATCAGCGGAAACTGCTTATTTTGAGAATTTAAAAGCCCATATTGACGCTGAAAACGATGATGAAGATGATGATGAATGTCAAAACATATTTGCGCATAAACATCATCCAATATATATTGATTCTACCGAGCGCTGTCTGATTGATGTGCAACACACAACGCCTCTCTATGCTAACGTTTATATTGAACGTTTTCCGCAAGATGATTTGAATAATTCATTGCCGGATTTTATTCAATATAAAAAAGGATGGCTATATACCGTAGAGTTTGTAGACGACCTCAAAACGCTCGATATTGCAGAAAATTTCAACCGAAAACTAAATGCTGTTAAGCAAGAATTGATTCGCCTTGAAAAGGCTGCAATAGATGAGCCTTCTTTGCTGATAAACGGTATGTTTCAACAAAAATATACTTATTTATGCAGTTTAATGAAAACATTCTATTGTATTTATTGAAAAAACGCCTAAATTTCGGCGTTTTTTCTTTTTTTTTATAAATAAAACTTGACAAAGGCCGTAAAATTGCGCTACACACTATACTGATTTGATGGTCGAGAATTCAATATTCTCGACCTTTCTTTTTATAATATAAAATCAACCTCTATATTTTGTATGCTTTTATAAAATAAAAAAAATCCCTTGCGATGTGTTTTTAGCAAGGGATTAAAATTTAGATTTAGCTAAGCACTATATTAAATTTCGCCATTTGCGTAGCGTTTTGCCATATCTGATAATTTTATGGCCTTAATTTGGTCAGCGTGTCCGGCAGCGCCGAATGCAATATAGCGGTCTTCGCAAACTTTTTGCATTTCTTCAATTGCCGGCTTTAAGTATTTGCGCGGGTCAAATTCTGACGGATGTTCAGCATACAAACGACGAATAGCACCGGTCATTGCCATACGAGAATCGGTATCAACATTAACCTTACGCACACCGGATTTAATACCGCGAACAATTTCTTCAACCGGAACACCATAGGTCTGCGGAATTTGTCCGCCGTAAGCGTTAATCAAATCTTGCAATTCTTGCGGCACTGAAGACGAACCATGCATCACTAAGTGTGTATTCGGTAATTTTGCATGAATTTTTTCAATGACGTCAATGGCTAAAATTTCGCCATCCGGCTTACGGGTAAATTTATACGCACCATGCGATGTGCCCACAGCAACAGCCAAAGCGTCTAAATGCGTTAAGCGCACAAATTCAGCGGCTTCATCAGGGTCTGTTACCAAGCGTTTTTTATCCAATTTGCCTTCAGCACCATGACCGTCTTCTTTGTCGGCCTTTCCGGTTTCCAGTGAACCGATAACGCCCAATTCGCCTTCAACTGAAGCACCAACGGCATGTGCCCGTGCCACAACTTCTTGGGTAACGCGAACATTATATTCAAATGATGACGGCGTTTTGCCATCTGCTTCCAGTGAACCGTCCATCATCACAGAAGAATAGCCGTTAACAATGGCTGATTGGCAAACATCTACGCTGGCACCGTGGTCTTGGTGCAAACAAATCGGCAGTTCAGGAAACATTTCAATTCCGGCAGCAATCATATGGCGAATCATCGGGTCACCGGCATATTTACGCGCACCGGTAGAAGTTTGAATGATTACTGGAGCATTAACTTTTTTTGCAGCTTGCAAAACCGCTAAAATTTGTTCCATATTGTTGATATTGAAAGCCGGAACACCGTAGTTATTTTCGGCAGCGTGGTCAAGAATTTGACGCATAGAAACCAATGGCATATTTATCTCCTTAAAATAAATTAAAACTGCCACGAATATAGGACGTTTGAAAATTTTTGCAAGTTATTTTTTATTGCAAATTGCGTAAAAAAAACAAAAGCGTCGCCTCTATGTTCAGATGCAACGCTTTTGCTTTCAGAGTTATGTCTCTTTAGTCATCCCAATTATCAAGCTCTATAACAAAATTTTGTACAGCCTCTCTCAGAGATTTAATCACTAAACCAGCGCCGACCAATGCTACAATGGTCAATGGCACTAAAATACTTACTTTTTTCATAATTATATAACAATTAAATTAACAATGGAGTTAATGTACTCAAAATCTTATTATATGTCAATCAAAAATCCTAAAACATGCTATAAAATTACGCGATTGTGCCGTATTTATTTAATAACAATCATTCTATCCTCAAGCGGCAAAAATGTTTTTTCCGCTGCTGGTGCAACAATATTTCCGAACGGCATTTGTGCCACTATACGCCATGATTTTGGTAAATTAAATTCGGAAATTACTGCTTTTTCCACCAAATTACCATAATGCTGAAGTGATGCCCCGATATTTTTTTCTGCCAAACACTGCCAAACCATATAGCTCAAAATAGCATTTCCCTGCTGCAGCCAATTTTCCATTGCATCGGCATACAATGCATATTGCTTTTGCATTTTTGCTAAAATATCTTCATCTTCAAAAAACAAAATTGTGCCATATGCAGCTACAAAACCCTCAACACGCTTAAGCGCCGATGCAATTTTTTCCGGCGGTGTCACTTTTTCAAGCGCTGTTACTACCGTGCTCCAAAATTTTTTATGTTTTTTTGCCAGTAAGATAACCACACGCGATGACTGTGCATTAAAAGCACTCGGTGCGTGCAAAACACACTGCGAAACAATTTTAATTACTTCATCATCACTTATCGGTAATTGATTACCTAAAGCATAAATACTGCGCCGTAGTGCTAAAACATCATTTAACATTTTTTCTCCTTTGCTCATTAAATATGCAAAATAGATTTTTTTTCAAGTTAATCTATATAATCGGCAATTTTTGTGAGCATTTTTTGTGTTTCAACTGCTGCTTTTTTGGCATTAAGTTCCTGATATATTGCTTGTGCTGAAAGATAATAATTTTTTGCTTCAGACATTAATTTTTCGTCTTCGTCCTGCTTGCCTAAAAGGTAATATATTTTTCCGATTTCTTCTTGTATTTGCGCCCACTCAAACGGATGCTCCGGCTGGTCATATATTTTTTGTCGGTTTTTATAGCACTCAATCGCCAAATTCATAATTGTTGCGCTTTTTGTGCTTAAACCGAGTGAGGTGAGATAATATCCCAATAAATTTTCTATAGCACTCCATGACTGCGGAAATTGCGCTAAAGAATATACTTTTTCTGCTTCACGCAATTTTGAAACGGCATCTCTCAAGGCTTGCAAATCCTGAGTAAATTTCCACAACTCAAAATGTAGCAATGCCAAATGATAAGAAATCATACCAAAATCATACGGATAATTGCGATTGAGGCATTTTTGAGCTTGTTGATAAGCCGAAATTGCCGGTTTTAAATAATCTGACGACGCAGTTTTATTATGTAAAAATGCTGTTTCAAACAATTGTCCTAAACTGTTATAAATACAACCATAATAAATTGGCAAACGCATAGATTGCTTATTATTTAAGGCATCTTTAAACAAATTTTGAATAACCTTTATATTATCATTATTTATGCTTTGCGCGGCATTATATAAAGAAATTTTACCCAACATATGCATAATATATGGCATAAATTCACGTGAAAGATTGTTGGGAACAGAACTTTGCGCCAAATCGCTTACGATTTTTTTCAATAATCGTTGCCGTTCTGTTTTTTGCTCCTCGGTAGTTGGTATAATAGCTGCAAGAATAATTCCGTTGATTAATTTCAAAATAGAATCCGCAAAATTACTTGTATCAGTAAAATAATTTAACGGCAAAAAAATGCTATCCAACAAAGAAAATGACAACCGATTAGGAATAGTATATTGATTTTTTATTTGAAAATTAAGCCTTATATTTCCTTCTTCTTCATAACCCCATACCAAAATATCTGCCTGAGTATTATACAAAATACGATTTCCACGGTCAATAAAATCAAAAAAATTGCGACCTTGTAAATTTAAAAAAGTTTTAGAAAAAGGTTCATTGAAAAATAATACTTCAAATTGTATATTTTTCTTTAATAAATCGGCAAACCGCCGGCCGCAATTTATGCTGCAATTATCTTCAAATGCAATAACCGCAACCCTAAATAAAGCAACAGATTCGGCTTTAGCACGCAATGATTTAAATATACTTAAAGCCATTTATTTATCTTTCTTAACTGTTTCTATTGCTTCTTTGGCATTTTTAATGTTTTGTTTTACGTCCTCAACAAAAGAGCGATTTATATCGCGCAATTTTTGAGGCTCATCGGCTTCAGTGCGCGCAAATGAATGGTTCAACCATAAAATAAGTAAAACAGCAATAAACGGCAATGAATAATTGTTAACTGAAAAAAGCTGAAACCAGCCTAAAAATAAACTAATAGTACTGATTTTTAATATATTCATAGATAATATGTGAGTTGAATATTTAGTTGCCGCCACATAATAATTGGTATTTTCGCTTAAACTTCCGGCATGAATAACAACATATCTATACCAAATTGCAGCTATTAATTCAGCCCAAAATGCTGCGCTGAACATTAAGCACGATGTAAAGCTGAATTCACCAAATTGCAACACCATCAAGCTGAAAACCAAAAATGCAATGCTTATGCAAGAACCATCATCTAAATCTATTTTTACATCATTATAGTTAATTGCCATATATGCGGCTAAAATACCCAACAATATTGCTGCGCACAAAGCGCTGAACATTGGAGCCGCCCCCAGTGCACTTAACATAGAAACACCCAGCAAAATCATTAACAGCGGAATGAGAGCTGTTTGCAGTGTGCTGTTCATTATAATATAAAAACGGCAAAACACAAAGCCTATAACAACTACCGCTAACTGAATGTACCAAGTAGGAACTCCATAAAGTGGTATTCCGGGACCTGCCGGCTGAGCTAAAACCAAACATACCACAGCTGCGGCCAAAATTGCATTAAATATAAATCCGGAACATAGTATATTTGCTCCATAAATAATAACTGCCAAACCTAGCGGCAAAATAACACGCATTGCACTTAAAGGTTCAATAAAGTCATTGTGATCGGATACAAAATATATTCCTATTGAGCCGATTGCATAGAATAACCAAATATACAAAAGCGGCAACATATATGGCTTAAATTTCAAAGTTCGTAAATATTGCCGTGCCAATGGTGCAAAGCACAAATACATTGCAATAAAACCGCTTAAAAAAAACAACAGAAATATTAATAACATTGAACTCATTGCTATCTCCTCTTACATTATAAAAGTTAGCATAGCACAAAATCGTTAAATTATTCTTTGCATTTTCGCAATAAAGAAAGAATCCATACCGCCTTTTGCAAAATACATATACGGCAATGTTCGGATATATCCTTCTGAAGTAATTATATTTTCTGCCCATTGTCCATTGCGGCTGATGTCTTCTGTTTTAATCGGTATTAACGAGAAATTCGGCTGAACCTTCAAAAATTTTTGTATTTGTCCCTCGCCTTCAATTCTACTGATGGAACAAACACTGTATAATAGAATTCCACCTACTTTCAGCTTTTCCGCACTGGCGTGTAATAATTTTTCCTGCAATTCTCTTTGCTCAGTAACATCTGCATTATTTTTAATATGCAAAACTTCAGGATGGCGGCGAAAAGTCCCTGTTGCCGAGCATGGCGCATCTAGCAATAAAACATCAAATTGCTCGGTTGTATTATGCAAAAAATCAAGTGCATCACCGGCAAAAACAGATACATTATCAAAGCCTAAACGCTGCATATTTTGCTGCAATTTTTCTAGCCGCATAGCCGAAATATCAACCGCCGTCACTTTAGCACCGGCCGCCGCAAGTTGCGCAGTTTTGCCTCCCGGAGCGGCGCATAAATCTGCTATTTTCAAGCCGTTAACATCTCCCAGCGCTAAAACCGGAAGCGCTGCGGCAACATCTTGCACCCACCATGCACCTTCGTCATAACCGGCTAATTGTTTCACTTTAACCGTATGATGCAAACGCAATGTCGCATTCGGCAAAATTTCGGCATTTAATTTTTCCGCCCATAGTTTCGCATCATTTCTGACCGTTAAATCAAGCGGCGGAATTTGGACTACAGCTGCCGCAATTTTTGCCTGTTGTTCCGGCGTATATCCGGCTAAAATCTCCGTGAACGAATGCGGCAATATATTCAATTCTGCCATTTTTTTCTGCCACATTGTTTTATCTGCTATAATTTTCCGCAGCACCGCATTAGCCAAACCGCTCAAAAATTTATCACTAACCTGCCGCACATTTGCCACGGTTTCATTAATCACGGCATAAGATGCCGTTTCCATCAGCAATAATTCCGCTATTGCCAGCAACAACAAATATTGCGCCGCCCGATGTTTATGCGGAATTTTTTTCTGCAAAAATGTTTGCAAAATTTTATTTAGGGCAACCCAATAACGTAGTGCTGATAAAATCAGCATATTGGCAAGAGGTAATTCTTGAGCCGTAAAATCATTTTTTAAGGCGGCAAAAAATACCTTGTCTTCCAAAACGGTCTGCAGTGCTTTGGCGCATTTAATTCTGGTGTTTGGCATTTTTATTTTGCTTATAGTCCGTTATTGTTTGAATGAGAATATACATCAGCGGAATGAGCACTAAACCGGCAAATGTTCCGATAATCATACCCGAAAACACCGGAACACCAACCGCCACACGGCTTCCTGCCGAAGCTCCGCTGGCCCACACAAGCGGTGCCACACCCAAAATAAAGGTCATTGCGGTCATTAAAACGGCACGAAAACGTTCCTTGGTTCCATAAAGTGCCGCATGTAGAATTGAGGCTCCGCCTTTATGTGCCTCGTTGGCAAATTCCACAATTAAAATTGCATTTTTTGCCGCCAAACCAACCAGCAGCACTAAACCTAATTGCGCATAAATACTCAGCGACATTCTGGTTACAAATAAGCCGATTAATGCACCAAGCATTGCCGCCGTCACCGAAAGCATCACTGCCAACGGAATCATCCAGCTTTCATATTGAGCCACCATAAACAAATAGGCAAACAAAATAGCAAAAGCAATAATGTAAAAAATTTGTCCTTGGTTATTTTTTTCCTGCAAACTGGCCCCCGACCACGCATAAGAATATCCGTGCGGCAAAGTTTTAACCGCTAAATCTTCCAGCGCCTGCATCGCCTCCCCGGTACTAAACCCCGGATTTGCCATAGCATTAACTGTAGCACTCGGATATTGATTATAACGCTCAATACCGCGCGGCAGCAACACTGTTTTAATGCGAATTAAACTACCCAGCGGCACCATTGCACCTTTACTGCTCGGAACATAAATTTTATCCAAACTGTTCAAGTCTTTGCGATATTTCCAATCGGCCTGAATTTTCACCTTATTAACCTGTGTGCCGATGTTAATATCGTTGATATAGCTTGAACCGACATATGTTTGCAGCGACGAATAAATTGTGCCGATAGCCACGCCCAGTGATTCGGCTTTTTCACGGTCAATTTCAATATAGGCGTGCGGTGTTTGCGCATTATAAGTGGAATAAGCCAGCATAATTTGCGGCAATGCCATGGCAGCACGCGTAAAGTTGTTTACAACCGTTTCTAATTCGTTCATATCGGTAGATTCAACCGATTGAATCTTGAAATCCATAGCATTGGTTGAGCCTAAACCAGGCAGTGCCGGCAATTCAAACATTTGCACTTTTGCTTCGGAAAATGTGCTTGTTATGGCTTGCAAGCGTTGTAAAATTGCGGTCGAAAAATCTTTATCATCTTTACGTTCTTCCCAATTTTTCAAGGCTAACACACCAAAGCCCACATTTTCGCCTTGGCCGGCCATAATACTGAATCCTTCCAAATTCATCACCGATTTTACCGCCGGCTCGGTTTTTGCCGCTTCTAAAATTTTCTGATTAACGGCTTTGGTACGCACATTAGATGCTCCTTCCGGCAATTGTACATTAACCATAATTACGCCTTGGTCTTCATTCGGCAAAAATGATGTTGCGGTAACTTTTAAGAAAAATCCGATGCATAAAGTCAATAATCCTAAAATAAAAGCAATTATGCTGATTTTGCGTCCTAAATAGCCGACAACAACTAGATATTTGTTGGTTGTTCCGCTAATCAGACGGTTGAACCAGCCTAAAAATCCGCTGTGTTTTTCATCAAACGGACGCAAAAATGTTGCCGACAACGCCGGTGATAAGGTTAAAGCGTTAATGGAAGAAAACGTAACGGCAAAGCTAATGGTAATGGCAAATTGCTGATAAATTTTACCGGTAATGCCGCCCATAAAAGCAATCGGCACAAAAATAGCCAGCAAAACCAAAGTCGTTGCCACCACCGCGCTCGAAACCTGTTCCATAGCCTTGGTTGCCGCCGCTTTCGGTGAAAGTTTTTCTTCCTGCATTAAAAACAGCGAACGCTCAACCACCACAATTGCGTCATCAACCACCAAACCAATGGCCAGCACCAAACCGAACAAGGTTAAAATATTCAAGTTAAATCCCAGCGCTTTCATCACAGCAAACGTGGCTAAAATTGATACCGGAATGGCAATCGACGGCACTAATGTTGCGCGCCAATCCTGCAAGAAAATATAGCACACCAAAACCACCAAACCAAAAGTTAAGAACAGTGTGAAAAACACTTCTTCAATTGAAGCTAAAATAAAATCGGTGGTATCAACAAATATTTTAACTTCCAAATCTTCCGGATAAAAGCGTGATAATTTTGCCAATTCAGCCCGCACTGCTTTCATGGCATTAACGGCATTTGCGCCCGATGATTTGTTAATAATAATAGATACCGATGGTCTGCCGTCAACGGTAGAATTTAATAAATAGTTTTCCGAACCAAGTTCAACACGGGCAATATCTTTCAAGCGCACAAGTCCGCCTTCTTCAGCGGTGCGCACAATAATATTTTCAAAATCTTTCGGGTCATTAAGACGCCCTTTGGTTTCCAATGAATAAACAAGTACTTGTTTGCCGTCGCCCGGCGCTGAACCGATAGAACCCAATGACGGCTGCACATTTTGGCTTCTGATGGCTGCTTTAATTGTATCAAGCGGAATGTTTAAGGCCGCTGCTTTATCTGCATCAATCCATACCCGCATAGAAGTTGCAGACCCCATCACATTAACTTCACCCACACCATAGGCACGGCTGAGCGCAATTTTAATATTGTTTTCAACGTAATTGTTTAAAAAGTTGCTGTCATATGTTCCGTTTGGCGATGTTACCTGTAAAAATGCCAAAATATCCGACGAACGCCGTCTTACCGTAACGCCAATATCCTGAACTTCAGTCGGCAACGTTGCCACCACTTGCTGAATGCGGTTTTGCACCTTCACTTGGTCAATATCCGGATCGGTTCCGGTTTCAAACACAACAGAAAGCTGATATGCTCCGGAGTTATATGAATTTGAGGTCATATACAGCATATTTTCAATGCCGTTAACTGCTTTTTCAAGCGGAATACCAACATTGTTTGCCACTGTTTCGGCACTTGCCCCCGGATAGGTGGTAGAAACCATAATTTCCGGCGGTGCAATTTCCGGATACATGCCAATCGGCATCGTCATAACCGAAACAATACCGGCCAAAGCCATCACAATCGCAATCACCACGGCAAAACGCGGTCTGTCAATAAAAAACTTAGAAAACATCTTGCACTAATCCTCTTATTTATCGGCCAAAATACCAACCTTAATCGGCGAGCCGTTCTGAATTTTCACATTACCTTGAACAATGACTTTTTCATCTTTATCAAGTCCTTGAATAATTGCCTGTTCCGAGCCGTTGATTGCATCTCCAAGCACCACACGGCGCTGTTCAGCCACCCCATGCCAATCATTTTCTTTGCTGGTTTCCGGATTAATTTTTGCCACATAAACATAGGCACCGTCTTTATCATAATTAATCGCCGTTTGCGGAACAACAACCTTCATATCAGGCTCGTTGTCAGTAATGGCTGTTTGCACATAATTGCCCGGAATTAAACGACCCGCCTTGTTGGCAACATCGGCATAAACCGTAATGGTGGCGGTGTTGGTATTAACCGCATTATCAATAAATTTATTCACCACATTTTCGCTGATGGTTTCACCTGTGGCCAAAGTTATGCGCATTTCTAAATCTTTATCGGCATAATCTTTTTGCTGTAGCGAGGCAACTTCTTTATCAGTAAGCGAAAAGCTGATACGCACCGGATCAACCTGCACAATTTTAGCCAGCACCACACTGGAAGCCACCACATAATTGCCCTTGGTTACCAAAGCCTTGCCGATTTTGCCGCTGATAGGCGCTGTTACTTTGGTTTCAGCCAAATCTTTTTGCGCCACATCTAAACCAGCCTGCGCTTCTTCAATGGCGGCCTTTGCTTGCAAATACGCACTTTCTGAAGTATCAAAAGTTGCTTTGGAAGCAAATTTTTCCTGACTTAACTTAACTTGACGATTATAGTCGCGTTCAGCTTTCACAAAATTAGCTTTGGCGCTATCCAGTTTTGCTTTGGCTAACTCATATGCCGCCTGATATTTAACCGGATCAATTTCAAACAAAACCTGCCCTTCTTCAACTAAACTGCCTTCTTCAAACAAAACTTTTTCCACCGTGCCGGTAACTTGAGGCAAAATGCTAACTTCGTTAATAGATTCAATATATGAAATTTTATCATTAAACGGTGCCACATCTTTCTCATGCGCTGCCTGTGCCAAAACATATACTTCTCCGCCATAACCCATCATATTCGGTGCCGGTGACAAGCGACCTTTCAAATACCAGCCAATAGACACGCATAAAATAAACAAAGCTAACTTTTTAGACAATTCAATTAAATTAGGATATTTTATTTTCATTATTTTTCACTTTCTGTTTTAATACTATTAAAAATTAAATTAAAGCCGTTGCTGACAACTTCATCAAAATCATGGTCCAAGCGTTTGGCAAAATAGCCCTCCAAAGTGCCGGCATAAAGCATGATCAACACTTCAGTAATCATATCAACATCAACATCATCGCGAATTTTTTTATTTTTTTGCAATTCTGAAAGCATATTATAAATTAAGTTACGCCCAACATTTTTAGTTTCTTCTATTGATGGCCGAATTTTGCTGATAATACTTTCACTCCATTCCATTTGACATGTCACAAAAAATAAAAACTTAGCAAATTTTTCATCTTCACGTATTTTTTGATTAATCAGCAATTCCATATCAATAATGTCTTGAAATTCAACATCATGCAGATTATCCAAAAATTTTTTAATCATTATCATATGTTTTGCGGCAAAATCATTAATCAGCGCCGCCACAATATCCGGCTTGTTGCGAAAATTCCAATATACCGCACCTTTGGTTAAGTTAATGCGTTTAGCAATTTCATCAAACGTAGTTTTAGAATAGCCTTTTTCACAAAATATATCCATTGCCGATGCTAAAATATCTTCTCGGGTTTGTTCGGCATCTGCTTTAGTTCGACGCATATATCATTCCTTCATACAAGTTATCCATACTAAACAGTATGTATATAATTATTTTACATAAATATGCAACACTTTTTTTATACGTTCAGGTATGTATATAAGTAAAGGATAAATTTTGCTTTTTCTATATTGTTTTTTTGTTTTTTTTACCGCATAATACCTAAGGAGAAAAGCTATGATGGCAAGAATTGTTTTAGGTATTATATTGGGTTTTTTAATTTTAGCGTATTATCCGCTGATTTTACGCCGCGGATGGCCTTTCATCTTAACAGCACTCATTGCCTTGGTGGCCGCTTATTTTTTGCGCGCAGCACCAATGCTGGCCGAACCTATCGGTTATGGATTGCTTGCAGCACTTATTTTTTATGCAGCGTTTTTGCTAATTCGCTACAAAGGAAATATAAAATCTCTGGCAGATAAGGCCGAAACAATAAAGTTACCGACAATCAATATTCCAAAACATCAAAAACTTGGCACACTTTTAACACTAGTGTTATACACATTTGCACTAACATTTGCCTGCTATTTAATCATTTTACTAATTTTTGTGAAATAGCGCTCTACCGGTTATGCATTGCCGCAGCACGCATCTGCACTAAATTAAAATTATTTTTCCGTTCTGTGTTGCGCATTGCAAATTCTTCCGGATAAGCAGCCTTAAAATCTTCCTTAAAATGTTTGGGTGAACCTTTACTAAACTTGGCGTAACGTGACATAATCATTGCCAATTTACTGTTCGTACCGCCAAAATCACGACCTATTTTAGCATTAAGATGCGCCATTGCAGCCACCATATTAATTACTGCGGAATCGGTCGATAAACCTTCCTCAAAACGCTGTTCCACTCCTCTCTTTGTGTGCGAAACTCGAATCGATGCAGCTGCTAAATGCAACAAATCTTCCTTACTTTGGCAAGCGTTCAAGTCATTTAAGAACTGCTGGCCGGCTGTTAATTTTGCTTTTTCCATAGGCCACCTCCATAATTATAAATTTTTATTTCATACTCTTAGAATAGCACATTTTTATAGTGTATGCAACTGCTATTTTTTTATTACCTAAAAAAACAAAATTTGAACTACAATAGATAAAAAAAAAGAGACTTTTTCTACCGCTTCAAAACAGCGAATCGAAAAAAATCTCCTCAGTATAAAAACTTTAATGGTGTAACAATTAGAAGCCTTCAGTATCTAGGCGTTTACGCATTTGCTTACGTGAGCGACGAATGGCTTCTGCCTTGCGACGAGCTTTCTTTTCAGAATTCTTCTCATGGCAACGACGCAGTTTCATTTCACGGAAAACACCTTCTCTTTGCAACTTCTTTTTCAAAATTTTCAAAGACTGATTAACATCATTCCCGATAACCGTAACTTGTACCACTTAAAATCACCTCTTTTCAGCATATCTAATTGTTAAAACACTTTTTCAAAACTATTTTTCAGCCGTTTCTGCAGTTTGTTCTGCAGCCGCAGCTTCGGCAGCAGCTTTTTCGGCAGCAACTCTGGCCAAATCTTTAGCACCTTTAGCATTAACATCACGGTCAACTAATTCAATAACCGCCATTGGAGCGCAGTCACCATAACGGAAACCGGCTTTCAAAACGCGTGTATATCCGCCATTGCGGTCTTTATAGCGTTCTGCCAATGTTGAAAACAATTTAGAAACAACTTCATTGTCGCGCAAAAAAGCAGCGGCCAGACGACGGCTGTTCAAATCGCCCTTTTTAGCATATGTAATCATATTATCGGCAAAAGTACGAAGTTCTTTGGCACGTGTTAAAGTTATTGTAATTTGTTCATGCGTCAGCAAAGCATTTGTTAAATTTGAAAACAAAGCTCTTCTTTGGCTGGTCGGCATATTAAATTTGCGATGTGCATCACCATGTCTCATTTTAAAAATCCTTTCTAATTTTCGCTGTGCTTTGCATGGGCAAAGCGGGTAAAACCTTGTTTCTACTACGGTTGCGTTCATCACACTCATACATAGAAACACCTTTTCGCTACGCTTTTAACATACTTAATTTTTAAATGCAAGCAATTTTTTCATTATTTTTCAGTTGATTTTTTAGGCATATCCGCCGAATTTCTAGCCCAAAAAACTCCGTTTGCATATCCTTGTATGCTCTTATCTGTTTCTGCTGTTTCCAAGCGTTTTTCGCACCACACGCAATATCTTTCGTTTTGTTCTATGCCGCAATATTTTCTGTTTAATTTTTTACATACAACCGATGTTGTTCCCGAACCCAAAAACGGGTCAAAAATGACATCTCCCTCATTGGAACTTGCTAAAACAAGTTTAGCAATCAGTTTTTCCGGCTTTTGAGTCGGATGCGCTGTGTTTTCTGGCATACTCCAATATGGTATTGAAATATCGTCCCAAAAATTAGACGGACATGTATTACGATAATTTCCATTAGCAGTTTCTTCCCAGTCTTTAGGTTTACCGTTAACTTTATACGGTGCCATCACTTTTTTTCTGATTTTTACCGCTTCTAAATTAAACGTATATTTATCGCTTTTAGTGCAAAACCATATATCTTCCATGCTGTTTTTCCAGTTTGCACTTGCTCCGCGGCCTTTTTCTCGTTGCCAAGTTATGCGATTTTGTATTTTAAAATAATTCTTCAGCACATCTCCGATAATCAAACTGGTTTTCCAGTCACAACAAACATAAATTGAGCCATTTTCTTTAAGCAAAGGTTTTAGTTTTTCAACCCATTTTATGGTATATTTTCGATATACTTCATCATTGGTGGCACTAAATTTATTACCTTCATAGTTCTTACTTAAATTATACGGAGGGTCAACAATCAGCAAATCAACAAAACCGCTCGGCAATTCAGATAAAACATCAAATGTATCACCGCAAATGGTTTTATTGATAATTTTTTTTACATCTGCCAAATCATCTTTGCTTGTAAGACATTTTGCTAAATATTGTTTACCTTCTTCAACAGTTATATCAATAGTCTTATTACGCTTGGCTTTTTTCATTTTTGTTTTTCCTGAAAAATTATGTAAAACAATTTTAGCATAATATCATTTTAAGCAAAGTCAAATTTTAAAAAACATTGGTCTTAATATCTTTTTAACTCAAATACAAAACACCGCAAAGTTTTAATAAACCAATGTTCAGCTTATATTTTGCTCTTGCCGGAATATTTTATTAGCGTTGGTTGTATATGCAACCTGCATAGTTAAGATAATCATATTAAAAGGAGAAAGAAAATGAAATCTACAGAAAAAATGTCAGCAAAATCCGAAAGTTCTAACAGTTCTAAAGGATGTAATTGTAAAGGTTCTTCTTCCGGAGAAGAAAAAAGTGCTTCCGCCGGTAAAAAATCTTCATCTTCAAAATAAGGAGTGCTAAAATGAAAAATACCCATTCACACGGTTGTCGTGCACTCAGCCAAGATGCAGCCGGACATGCTCGCGGGCAAGAATTCAGTTCTTTAATGAACTATTTTTGGAACTATATGGATATGCCAAGCGTAAACAATGAAACAGCGGCAACATTAACTGAGTGGGAACCGCGGATGCAAATTGTTGAAACCAAAGATGCTGTTAATGTTACGGCGGAATTGCCGGGCGTTGCCGCACAAAATTTGGATTTGCAAATTTCTTCCGACGGCTATTTATCACTGAGCGGCGAAAAGAAAAACAGTAGCGAATATCAGGAAAAAGATGCTTATTTTTCAGAAATTTCGTATGGTTCGTTTAAGCGCACAATTCCACTGCCTTGGGACTTAGATTATGATAAAGCAAGTGCCGAATTTGTTGACGGGGCTTTGTTCATTTCTATTCCTAAAACACCAGTGGAAAAACAAAAATTCAAAAAAATAAATATAAATCATACAAACGGACAACGCGCTGCCACGTCTGAAGATAATGTAGCTACAAATGCAAAAAGCAACTAGTTTTCAGTGTTTTGCGCAAAAAAATATGCCGCCGAATCGGTGGCATATTTTTATTATTGCCCTTATTTTTAATTATTACTCAAATTTTTTAAGCTGTTAATAATGTTGGTTGCATCAGATTGCGACTGTTGATTAATACCCACAGACTCAAGAGCCAATTTTTTAGCGCAGGTTGAAACCAAATTTTGCGCCGTATTGGTAATGGTATCATTAAACAATGTTCCGGCTTGAAAACGGCTTTGTGCTTCAGTTAACATACATGCCTGCATTTTTCCCCGCACCGACGAATCGGCGGCAGATGACGAACCTGACGATGAGAGCATTGAACCTAAATTTGCACAACCGGCAATAATCATAACGGCCATCAGCCACAAAACATTTTTCATATTTTTTTCCTTTCATTGTTAATTTGTTTTTTTATAATCCGCCAGCGGTTAATATTTTATAAAAATTAAAAATGTTTTTTTACTTGCTTTGCCTAATATCTCAAAGTATAAGAAAGAAATAAAAAAATAAAGGAATGACAATGAAAGTAGATATTTTTGATTTTGCCTTAGATAAAGAGCTTATTGCCAAACAGCCGGCTAATCCGCGTGATACGTCACGATTGCTGGATTTATCTGATGAAAATGCGCTTAATGATTTACATTTTTATGATTTGCCGAAGTTATTAAAAGCTGGCGATGTAATGGTTTTTAATGATACGAAAGTAATTCCAGCACGTTTGTATGGAAAGCGCGGCGAAGCATTGGTTGAAGTTACTCTCTATCATCCGGATGACGGAATCAGTTGGTGGTCTTTTATTAAAAATTCCAAGCGATTGCATGTCGGAGATATTATTCGTTTTTATACTGATGAAATCAGTGCCGAAGAATCTACTTTCAGCGCCGAGGTAGTGCAAAAAGACAAAGAAGATGGCGTATTAATTCGCTTTAATTGTGAAACAGATAATTTAGGCAAATTGCTGGAACAATACGGCTCAATGCCGCTTCCGCCGTATATTAAGCGCGATAAACCTTTAGCCGGTTTATGGAATCGGTATAATGATAAAGAAGATTATCAAACTGTATATGCAAAACATGAAGGCGCGGTGGCAGCGCCGACGGCAGGTTTGCATTTTACCGACCGATTGCTCAAAGAAATTGATGCAATGGGAGTTAAGCGTGTGTTTTTAACATTACACGTTGGTGCCGGAACATTTTTGCCGGTTAAAACTGATGATACAGATAATCATAAAATGCACGCAGAATATGGTATAATTTCACCGGAAACATGCACAATAATCAATGAAGCTAAAAAACAAGGGCGACGGATTATTGCGGTCGGCACAACTTCAGTGCGGCTTTTGGAAAGTGCGGCCGATGAAAACGGCATTTTGCAGCCGTTTTGCGGAGAAACAAATATTTTTATTACGCCGGGCTACAAATTTAAAATTTTAGATATGATTATTACCAATTTTCATCTACCAAAATCAACATTGTTTATGCTGATTTGCGCTATCGGCGGAACTGAACGCATGCAAAAAGCCTATCAGCACGCTATTGCTGAAAAATATCGGTTTTATTCTTACGGTGATAGTTGTATTATTAAATGCAAACAGAAATAAGCAATTCATCAAACAATTCGCGCATTTTTCTATCTCCTCATTACCTTATAATACTAAGAACAAAAAAATTTTCAAGAATATTAAATATAAAAAGTTGCTAATATTATTCCCTTTTACTTACGTCTTTTGCTTATTGCCAATTATCATAATAAGCCGTTCCCATATATCCAATATTATAAGCATTGATAAGCGCCGGAATAATTGGATTTATCTTTCCTAAACGCATATTCATATTTATATCGCCAACGACAGCATCGGTTGTTAGCAGTTTTTATATATAGTTTTATTATAATATTATTTTAATAATTTAGGCTTGCATTTTGCGTTATTTTTTATATGTTCAAATTATGATGAAACGAATTTTTTTAGTGCGACACGGTGAAACAGAATATAATGCTCGCGGAATTTGCCAAGGGCAGTTGCTCGATGTCGGTATTAATGAACGCGGAAAAACACAGGCGCAGAAATTAGCGTTGGCACTTGATGATAAAAACATCGGTGCCATTTATAGCAGTCCGCTGAAGCGAGCGCGTGAAACTGCGGAAATTATCGGCCAAAACTTGAACCTGCCTATTAAAACTCACTCCAAATTAATTGAAGGAAATTTCGGTGTTGCCGACGGGACTTCAATGAATATTGTGCGCACATGGCCAACATATCCGCTGTGGATTAACCCTGATGCAAAATATGATGATGTGCATTATGAAAAGGGCGAAAGCAAACGGCAAATTCGTGAGCGTGTTTTGGCAGCATTAGCGGAAATTTGTGCTTTGGAAACGGCGGAAAATATTCTCATTGTGGCCCATAGTGCCATTGTGCGCTATTTAAACTGGTCTGTTGGTAATTATATTCAGCAAGTTCCTAATGGTTCGGTGTTTGAATTTGTTTTTGAAAACAGTGTGCTGAAAGCTGCTGATAATGAAAGGATTTTGCTGCTTTCATGCTGCGCGCCATGTTCTTGCGCCGTAATTAAAACTTTAGCCGAGCAGAAAAAAAACTTCGCCGTTGTCTTTTATAATCCCAACATTCGCCCTTATGCGGAATATTTAAAACGCCGCGATGAAAATAAACGTGTTTGCCAACTCTATGGAATTGATTTTATTGAGCTTGAGTATGATAATGAACGTTGGTGTGCTTTAACCAAAGGCCTAGAAAATGAACCGGAGCGCGGCAAGCGTTGTTCTATATGCTTTGAAATGCGCTTAAAACGCGTCATGGAGTATGCTAAAGCTAACGGTTTCACGGCAGTCGGCTCAGTTTTGGGCGTTTCGCGCTGGAAAAATTTGGCGCAGGTAGATGCAGCTGCACATATTGCTTCAATGCAAACCGACTTCCCTTATGTATCAATTGAAGGGCGCAAAAATGGTATGCAAGAATTGCGTGCTTCGCTGATTAAAGAATTGAACTTGTATAATCAAACATATTGCGGCTGTAAACCGCAAGCTAAAATAGGAGAATAAAATAATGCAGAAAATTATCCCAAATAAATTGCAACAAGGTGATAAGGTGATGATAGTAGCACCTTCGCGCGGACTGAAATTAATTGGCACAGATTGCCGTGAAATTGCGCAAAAACGTTTTGCCGATATGGGATTGGAACTTGTTTTTGCCCCGAATACCAATGATGAAAATTTTGATGCCGCATGCAGCTGGAACACTCAAGCACGCGCCGATGATTTAATGACCGCATTTACTGATAAATCCATAAAAGCTATTTTTACGGTGCTCGGCGGTTTTAATTCCAACCAACTTTTACCGCTTCTAGATTATGATATTATCCGCAATAATCCGAAAATATTCTGCGGTTTTTCTGATATTACGGCTCTGCATGGTGCCATTAATGCCAAAACCGGATTGCAAACCTATTACGGCCCGCATTATAGCTCGCTTGGTATGAAAAAAGGCTGCGAATATACATTAGAATATTTACAAAAAATGCTGTTCAGCGATGAACCGGTAGAAGTAAAACCGGCAAATGAATGGAGCGATGATGCGTGGTTTATTGACCAAGAAAAACGTGAGTTTATTAAAAATGAAGGTTTTTGGAATATTCATAATGGTGCGGCGCAAGGCACAATTGTCGGAGGCAATTTATGCACGTTTAATTTGCTTTTAGGCACCAATATGCGACCTGTATTTGCCGATAATACAATTTTAATGATTGAAGACGATGGCGGCAGTTCGGCGGCTGAGTTTGACCGCAATTTGCAAGCACTTTGCTACCAGCCGGATTTTAAAAATGTCAAAGGTTTAGTTATCGGGCGTTTTCAAAAAGAATCTAAAATAGATAGAAAAACATTGGAATTTATTATCCATAATAAGCCGGAGCTTGCAAATATACCGGTATTGGCTAATGTTGATTACGGCCACGCTACACCGATTATTACCATTCCGCTTTTAGGTTCAGCCAAAATGAATAATGGCAAATTAGTGCTGCAAAAATAAAAATAATCTTATAATTTCCACGAAAAAAAAGGATTTCTCCGCATAAAGAGAAATCCTTTTCTTATTGGCTGTGTTTATGCCGTATTATTTTGCTTCTAAAGCTGTTGCCTCTTGTTCACGCATTTGCAAAATTTCTTTATCATTTTGCGCTGCAACACGACGCAACGAACGCAAAACATTACCTGTACCGGCCGGAATTAAACGACCAACGATAACATTTTCCTTCAAGCCTTTCAAATCATCAACTTTGCCTTCAACGGCTGCTTCCGTTAACACACGAGTTGTTTCTTGGAATGAAGCTGCTGAAATAAACGACTTAGTCTGCAAACTTGCCTTGGTAATACCGAGCAAAATCGGTGTGAATGAAGCCGGCTCACCGCCTTCTTTAATGGTTTTAGCATTTTCAGCTTCTAACACATCGCGGTCAACTTGTTCGCCCACCAAGAATGTGGTATCGCCAGGTGCGGTAATTTCAACCTTTTTGAGCATTTGCGAAACAACAACTTCAATGTGCTTATCGTTAATGTTCACACCTTGCAAACGATATACGGCTTGAACTTCCTGAACCAAATATTCGGCCAGCTTTTCAACACCCAAAACGCGCAAAATATCATGCGGAGCAGGTGTGCCGTCAACCAACAAATCGCCCTTCTTAACTTGGTCACCATCTTGAACCACCAAACGACGACCCTTCGGAATGAGATATTCCACCGGTGTACCTTCTTGCGGAACAACCGTAATACGTTGTTTTGCCTTATAGTCTTTGCCATATTCCACCATACCGTCAATATCGGCAATAATTGCCGGATCTTTCGGACGACGGGCTTCAAACAGCTCAGCCACGCGCGGCAAACCACCGGTAATATCTTTTGTTTTGGTGCTTTCTCTCGGAATACGCGCAATAATGTCACCAACCTTAATTTCATCACCGTTATCAACATTAAGCACGGCATCAACCGACAGATAATAACGAACTTCTTTACCATTTTCATCATAGGTTACCGGTTTGCCTTTGGTATCATCAAGCATAATGCTCGGTTTTAAGCCGGAATTTGCCGTTGGACCAGATTGCCAGTCAATTACCACTTTCGAGCTAATACCGGTTGTTTCATCCATACTTTCTTTCATTGAAACATTGTTGATTAAATCAACCAGTTTTGCCCTACCTGCTTTTTCTGAAATCACCGGCACCATAAACGGATCCCACTCGGCAATTTTTTGACCTTTAGCCACTTCATCACCCTCTTTTGCCAAAACTTTAGCGCCATAAGGAACGTGGTGGCGAGATTTTTCACGGCCTTGATTGTCTTGAATTACAATATCGCAGTTACGTGATAAAATAATCAAATTACCTTCGGCATTAACAACCGTATGACCGTTTTCAAGTTTCAAAATACCGCCAAACGGAACTTCAATTGTAGATTGTTCGGCAGATTTAGATGCTGCGCCACCGATGTGGAATGTTCGAAGTGTTAATTGCGTACCAGGTTCACCAATAGATTGTGCAGCAATTACACCAACTGCTTCACCAATGCTAACCGGTGTTCCGCGCGCTAAGTCACGTCCGTAGCAAGCAGCGCAAACGCCATGTTCGCTTTCGCAAGTTAATACTGAACGAATTTTAACTTGTTCAACACCTGCTTTTTCAACCACTTCAACATCGGCTTCATCAATTAACTTACCTGACTTAACCAAAACTTCACCTGTTTCCGGATGAATAATATCTTCTTGTGCCGTACGGCCCAAAATACGCTCACCGATAGAAGCAATGACATTACCACCATCAACCACCGGACGAACAATAATGCCGCGTTCGGTTCCGCAATCGGTTTCTGTAATAACAACATCTTGTCCCACATCTACCAAGCGACGTGTTAAGTAACCGGCGTTAGCTGTTTTCAAAGCTGTATCGGCCAAACCTTTACGTGCACCGTGGGTGGAGTTAAAGTATTCCGACACCGTCAAACCTTCTTTGAAGTTAGAGATAATCGGTTGTTCAATAATTTCACCAGACGGTTTTGCCATCAAGCCGCGCATACCGGCTAATTGGCGCATTTGTGCCGCACTACCGCGGGCGCCGGAGTCAGCCATCATAAATACCGAGTTCAAAACACCGTGGTCCGGCTTAGAAATGTTTTTCATCATCTCATCTGCCACTTTATCAGTGCAAGATGCCCAAATATCAACCACTTTGTTATATTTTTCACCCTTAGTAATTAAGCCGTTTTGATACTGTTGTTCAAATTCTTTAACTTGAGCTGAAGTTTCTTCAATCAATTTTTGCTTAGCAGCCGGAACAATTAAGTCGTCTTTACCGAATGAAATTCCGGATAAGCAAGCATATTTATAACCCAAACTCATAATTCTGTCGGCCATAATACACGTTTCTTTGCCGCCGCAAACACGATATACTTCATCAATAATTTGCGAAATTTGTTTTTTCTTTACCAAGCGATTGACAAGAGCAAACGGAACTCCCTCATGCTTCGGCAAAACTTCCGACACAATCAAACGACCAGGTGTTGTTTCAACAATACCTTTAGTCCATTTGCCGTCATCGCCCACATATTCCATGCGGCATTTAATTTTAGCGTGCAAATCTACTGCTTTAGCATTCAAAGCCAACATACATTCTTCCGGAGAAGAATATATACTGCCCTCACCGGTCATACCTTCAGCATCGTAGGTTAAGTAATAAATACCCAAAACCATATCTTGTGACGGCACAATAATCGGCTTACCAGAAGCCGGTGATAAAACGTTGTTTGAAGACATCATCAAAACGCGTGCTTCCAATTGTGCTTCAATAGAAAGCGGAACGTGAACGGCCATTTGGTCACCATCGAAGTCAGCGTTGAAAGCCGTACAAGCCAACGGGTGCAAGTGAATTGCCTTACCTTCAACCAACACCGGTTCATAGGCTTGAATACCCAAACGGTGCAAAGTCGGCGCACGGTTCAACAACACCGGATGCTCACGAATAACTTCTTCCAAAATATCCCAAACTTCCGGACGCTCTTTTTCAACCATACGTTTTGCGGCTTTTAATGTTGTGGCCATACCATACATTTCAAGCTTAGCATAAACAAACGGTTTAAACAATTCTAAAGCCATTTTCTTCGGCAAACCGCATTGCTGCATTTTCAGCTCCGGACCAACCGTAATCACTGAACGACCGGAATAATCCACACGTTTACCCAATAAGTTTTGACGGAAACGACCCTGCTTACCTTTAAGCATATCGGCCAAAGACTTCAACGGGCGCTTGTTTGTACCGGTAATTGCACGGCCGCGTCGACCATTATCAAACAATGCATCAACCGATTCTTGCAACATGCGCTTTTCATTGCGGATAATAATTTCCGGTGCATGCAATTCAATTAAGCGTTTCAAGCGATTGTTACGGTTAATCACACGACGATATAAATCGTTCAAATCCGAGGTTGCAAAACGACCGCCGTCTAACGGCACTAACGGACGCAAATCAGGCGGAATTACCGGCAATACGGTTAAGACCATCCATTCCGGCTTAGCATTGGAAGCAATAAATGCTTCAACTAATTTTAAGCGTTTTACTAATTTTTTGCGTTTAGCTTCAGAGGTGGTTTCTTTTAATTCAGCACGCATTGCTGTTTTTTCAGCTTCCAAATCAATATTGCTTAAAATTTCGCGCAATGCCTCAGCACCAATACCGGCTCTGAATGAATCTTCGCCATATTTATCTACCGCATCTTGATATTCATCTTCGCTTAAAAGCTGATTGATTTTCAAATCAGTCAAGCCCGGTTCAATTACAATATAGCTTTCAAAATATAAAACGCGTTCCAAAGATTTTTCCGAAATATCGGTCAATGTTGCAATGCGTGACGGCAGCGATTTTAAAAACCAAATATGCGCCACCGGTGCAGCCAATTCAATATGCCCCATGCGTTCACGGCGAACTTTGGAAAGCGTAACTTCAACACCGCACTTTTCGCACACAATGCCGCGATATTTCATGCGTTTATATTTACCACACAAGCACTCATAATCCTTAGTCGGACCAAAAATGCGCGCACAGAACAAACCGTCTTTTTCCGGCTTAAATGTTCTATAGTTAATGGTTTCCGGCTTTTTAACTTCACCATAAGACCAAGAACGAATTTGCTCAGGAGAAGCAATTGAAATTTTGATTGCATCAAAATCTTCAACCGCAACTTGCTGCTGATTAAACATATTCATTATTTCATTACTCATTGCTGTTTTCTCCTCAAACTTATTCTTCGTTCATCATTTCAACATTTAAGCACAATGACTTAATTTCTTTAACTAAAACGTTAAAGGATTCCGGAATACCGGTATCAAAGCTGTCTTCGCCGCGAACAATCGCTTCATAAACTTTGGTTCTGCCGGCCACGTCATCAGACTTAATTGTCAGCATTTCTTGCAATGTATAAGCTGCACCATATGCCTGCAAAGCCCACACTTCCATTTCACCGAAACGTTGACCGCCGAATTGTGCCTTACCGCCAAGCGGTTGTTGCGTTACCAAACCATACGGGCCAACCGAACGAGCGTGCATTTTTTCATCAACAATGTGGTGCAATTTAATCATATACATCACACCAACCGTAACTTTGCGGTCAAATTTTTCACCCGTGCGACCATCATACAAGTCAATTTGTCCTGAAGTAGGCAAACCTGCCAACGACAGCATAGAGTTAATATCATCACCTGTTGCACCGTCGAATACCGGAGTTGCCATCGGCACACCATTCTTCAAGTTAGAAATCATTTCAACCTTTTCTTCATCGGTCAATTTTGATACTTCATTCTTATACTGTTTTTCACCATAAATGGCCTTCAGTTCATCATTAAGTTCTTTAATAGTCTTTTCGCCGCGTTTATATTGTTCGCACATTTCATTTAATTGCGCTCCCAATTCTTTTGCAGCCCAACCGAGGTGAGTTTCCAAAATTTGCCCCACGTTCATACGGCTTGGCACACCAAGCGGGTTTAACACTACATCAACCGGCGTTCCGTCTTCCATATACGGCATATCGGCAAGCGGCAACACGCGTGAAACCGTACCCTTGTTACCATGGCGTCCGGCCATTTTATCACCGGTTTGCATTTTTCTCTTGGTAGCAATAAACACTTTCACAAGCTTCAAAACGCCCGGTAATAAATCATCACCACGCTGAACTTTTTCAACTTTGTTGGCATAGTGCTTTTTAATATTATCAATGCGAGCCTCAAAAGCAGCGGTAAAGCTTTCAATTTTAGCCATTACATCTTCGTTTTTCACCACAATTTTAGCCCATTGTGATGCCGGAATAGTTGCTAAAACTTCCGGTGTAATTACCGTATTCTTGGCAATTTGCGGCGCATCAACAACCTTCTGACCATTGAGCAATTCTTGCAAACGATATTCATAACTGCGGCGAATAATGGCAATTTCATCGTCACGGTCTTTAGCTAATGCCGAAATTTCTTCCTGTTCAATAGCTAGAGCACGTTCATCTTTTTCCACCCCGCGGCGCGAGAAAATTCGAACATCAACCACAATACCGTCAACACCAGGTTGAGCACGCATTGAAGTATCACGAACATCGCTGGCTTTTTCACCGAAAATTGCACGCAGCAATTTTTCTTCCGGAGTTACCGGCGATTCACCCTTCGGTGTTACTTTACCCACCAAAATATCACCGGCTTTAACGTGTGCACCAACATAAACAATACCTGCTTCATCAAGGTTGCGCAAAGCATCTTCACCAACGTTCGGAATGTCGCGCGTAATTTCTTCTTGTCCAAGTTTGGTATCACGAGCCATTACTTCAAATTCTTCAATGTGCAAAGATGTTAATACATCATCACGCGAAATGTGTTCTGAAAGCAAAATAGCATCTTCGTAGTTCAAACCGTTCCAAGGCATAAATGCCACCAAAAGGTTTTTACCCAAAGCTAACTCACCCAAGTTTGTGCAAGGACCATCAGCAATAATATCGCCTTTTTTAATGTGGTCGCCAACTTTTACGAGCGGAACTTGGTTAATACAAGTGTTTTGGTTAGAACGACGGAATTTAGAAAGTTTATAAATTTCCACACCAACGTTGTGCGCTTCATCGCTATCCGAGCGAATAACGATTCGGTTAGCATCAACCGCATTAACCACACCGTCATATTTTGCCACCAATGTTGCACCGGAATCTTTAGCAACAGTTGCTTCAATACCGGTACCAACCAACGGAGCTTCCGAACGAAGCAACGGCACACCTTGACGCTGCATGTTTGAACCCATCAGCGCACGGTTAGCATCGTCGTTTTCCAAAAACGGAATTAATGCCGCAGCTACCGAAACCAACTGTTTCGGCGAAACGTCAATATAGTTAATGTCTTCAGGTTTATCAAATTCAACTTCACCACCGCGGCGGCAAGTAATTAAATCATTTTCAAAATGTCCGTCATCTTTAACTTTGGCATTTGCTTCAGCAATAACCACCTTGCCTTCATCATCAGCCGACAAATATACAACTTCGTCGGTTACAACACCGTTGACAACTTTACGGTACGGACATTCAATGAAGCCGTATTTATTAACGCGGGCATATGTAGAAAGCGAGTTAATCAAACCAATGTTCGGACCTTCCGGTGATTCAATCGGACAAATACGACCATAGTGCGTTGGGTGCACGTCGCGCACTTCAAAGCCGGCACGGTCACGGCTTAAACCGCCAGGACCTAATGCCGATAAACGGCGCTTATGCGTAATTTCTGACAGCGGGTTGTTCTGGTCCATAAATTGTGATAATTGCGATGAACCGAAAAACTCACGAATGACGGAAGCAATCGGTTTCGCATTAATCAAGTCTTGCGGTTTAACATTGTTCAAAACTTCAGCACTCATTTTTTCTCTAATGGCACGTTCCATTCTGAGTAAGCCCATACGATATTGATTTTCCATCAATTCGCCAACAGAGCGTACACGGCGGTTACCTAAGTGGTCAATATCGTCAACCGTTCCTTTACCATCACGAATATTAATCAATTTTTTGATAATTTTCAAAATATCATCTTTGCGCAAAACCCGTACAGTGTCAGGAACTTCAGAAAGCGAAATATCCAGCGAAGCATTCATCTTCACACGGCCAACTGCCGACAAATCATAGCGTTCAGAGTCAAAGAATAATTGCTTGAACAAAGCATCGGCTGCTTCATATGTTGCCGGTTCACCCGGACGCATTACACGATATATGTCAAGCAAAGCTTCCTGACGATTATTATTGCGGTCGGCAGCCAAAGTGTTACGCAAATATGGACCAACATTCAAATTGTCAATATACAACACTTCTACTGCTTTTAATTTTGCTGCCGCAAACTTATCCATCATTTCTTCATTAATTTCATCGCCGGCTTCAGCTAAAACTTCACCGGTTTTCGGCATAACAACGTTTTTAGCTAAAAATTTGCCATACATTTGGTCTTTAGAAATCACAAAATATTCTAAGCCTGCATCAGCCAATTTTTGCGCCGAACGTAAGGTTAATTTTTTACCGGCATCCCATACCGTTTCACCGGTAGCGGCATTAACCAAGGCAAATGAATATTTAACACCGTTCATGCGGCTCGGCTCAAATTTCATTTTCCAATTTTTCTTATCTGCCAAATATATTTCGGTATCATAGAAGTAATTCAATATTTCTTCTTTATCCATACCTTTAACATCTTCTAAAGTAACAGATTCGCCTTTTTGCAATTTTTCTTCCGTTTCTTTAGAATATAAAGCATATAAAACAGATGTAATCGGTAATTTACGACGGCGGTCTATACGTGCATAGAGCATATCTTTGGCATCAAATTCAAAATCAAGCCACGAACCACGATATGGAATAATTCGGGCAGAAAACAGCTTTTTACCCGATGAAATGGTTTTGCCGCCGTCACTGTCATAAAACACCCCCGGTGAACGATGCATTTGTGAAACCACCACACGCTCAGTACCATTAAAAATAAATGTACCTTTATCGGTCATCAACGGAATATCGCCCATGTATACCGATTGTTCTTTAACATCGTGTACCGATTTTGCGCCGGTTGTTTCATCAACATCAAACACCACTAAGCGCAAAGTCGCCTTAATCGGTGCGGCGTAAGTCATATCACGTCTGATGCATTCTTCTTCATCATATTTTGGTTCTTCTAAAACATAATCCACAAACTCGAGTTCCCCGTTGCCGGAAAAATCTTGAATTGGGAAAATAGATTTGAAAACGCCTTCCAAACCAAACTCACATTGTTCACCATTACTGTATTTATTATTGATGAAACTGTTATAAGAGTCAGTTTGCACGGCAATTAAATTTGGCATTTCATGCTTTGTATCGATTCGGCCAAAATTTTTTCTTACACGCTTCTTGCCCGTATAAGACTGTGTCATGTGCTTTTTTCCTTCTAATGCATTGATTCTGCGACAATTCTTATGAAAAAATTCAATCCCGTCAGCAGAAGGTTAAACTTAAGTTCATTTCTTTACAAATATGGCCGCAACCACCGGCATTTGCGCCAACTCAGCCATATTCACGCAATAATTTTAATGCTTCGAATTTTACTTCGAATTTAAACTGGTCGGAGTATAAATTATTTTCTCGCAAATTTCAACTTTTTATTTTTAAATTAATAAATTTTTGAATATTTTCGTTTATGATTTTCTCACTTAAAGTAAAAATTTGCAGAGGACGACATGGCAAAGAAAAAAATTAAAAAAGAAAAGCAAAAAATGTTGTGGCAAAAGACATTATGCATTTGCTTAGGTTTATGTTTTATTTTGCTGCCTGTTTTGTTGTATATAGGTATATTTGACTACAATCCCAATGACCCGTCGTACAATAAGGTAACAGATGCTGAAGCACAAAATATTTTGGGTAAATTTGGCTCATATAGCGCTGATTTTATTTTTCAATCTTTCGGGCTGGCCTTAATAATTTTCCTAATCGTTCCTTTGTTTTGGGGAATTGTGCTGCTACGCTATCACACATTTGCCGAGTGGAAGTCGCGAGTTTTTGCTTGGGTGGTTGGAACATTATGTTTGGCCTGCTTTTTAGATTTAACCTGCCGTAGTTATTTAGGCGGATTTGATTTACCGAATTTAGCCGGAGAGTGGTCACGCGCACTAAGCCGCCCTCTTAATACGGCAATAGGTCAGCTTCGGGTGCCATATAACAAATTAATACTTGAAGGAATTGTTTTGTTTATGGCATTTTTTGCTTTTAATTTTGCTGCCGGAATAACCACAAAATTTTGGGCAAATTTAGGGAAGGGATTTTTTTATTTAGGCAAAAAAACAACAAATCTTCTGCTTTATGGCGGTAAAAAACTGGCAAAAATTCATAACTTTGCCGAATTTAAAGAACTTAACCCTGCTTATCTGCAGTCTAAAATGAATAATGTTACCAAGCTGAAAGTGCGGCGTGAGCCTGCTTTTGCTCAAAACTTAACCGATAAATCAGCTCAGTTAACGGAAACTGCTGATAATTTGCCGATTATCACCGTTTCGCAAAACAATAAGCCGCTTGTTGAAATTCCTACTACCGCAAATATAGATACTGCGCTCAATGTGCAAAGTACCTCATATAATCCAACTTTTGATTTTATGGCAGAAGGCGATTTAGCCAACAAAAATTCTAAAAAACCAAGCAAAAAAATTACTCCTGAAGAAATTTATCAAACCGAAGGCGGTAAAGTTGTTTCTTTAAACAAGTCCGCAGCCCAAAATATCACCGCTGCGCCGGCAAAAAATGTGGCTGATGAAAACTCTATATCTGACACCGCTGTCAATAAACCAATAAAACCAAAAGCTAAACAAGATTCTTATGTTTTGCCTGATATTAATTTGTTAACCATACCTCAGAATAAAGCCGTTGTATATGATGAAGAAACACTGAAGGCCAATGCGGCAAAACTTGAAACTGTTTTGAATGATTTCGGTATTCACGGAAAAATTGTTAAAGTTCGCCCCGGACCGGTGGTAACACTTTATGAACTGGAACCAGCACCGGGAACACGCACGGCTCGTGTTATCGGTCTTTCTGATGACATCGCACGCTCTATGGCTGTTGCTTCTGTGCGCATGGCGGTGGTTAGCGGTGCTAATACCATCGGCATTGAATTACCTAATGAAAAACGTGAAACCGTATGGCTGCGTGAACTGTTTGAAGATGATACATTCAAAAACAGCAAAAATATTTTAAATGTGGCGTTGGGTAAGGATATTGGCGGTCAGCATGTTTATGCCGATTTGGCAAAAATGCCGCACTTGTTGGTGGCAGGTACAACCGGTTCCGGTAAATCTGTCGGCGTTAATTCAATGATTTTATCGCTATTGTATCGTATGACCCCTGAACAGTGTAAATTTATTATGATTGACCCGAAACAACTGGAATTTTCAATGTATAACGGAATTCCACATTTACTAACTCCGGTAATTACAGACCCTGCTAAAGCGGTAGTTGGTTTGAAATGGGCAGTGCGTGAAATGGAAGACCGCTATCGTGCCATGGCGCTGATAAATGTGCGCAATATTGCCGGTTACAACCAAAAAGTGGCAGATATGGCAAAATCGGGCAAAGAAATGAAGAAGACCATACAGACCGGTTTTGATAAAGATACCGGACAGCCGATTTATGAGGAGCAAATTATCGATACTTCGCCAATGCCTTACATTGTGATTGTGGTTGATGAAATGGCAGATTTAATGTTGGTTGCCGGCAAAGAAGTTGAAGCGGCAATTCAGCGTTTGGCACAAATGGCGCGTGCGGCAGGTATTCACCTGATTATGTCAACACAGCGTCCGTCAGTTGATGTCATTACCGGCACTATTAAGTCAAATTTTCCGAGCCGCATCAGCTTCCATGTAACCACCAAAATTGACAGTCGCACCATTTTAGGCGAACAAGGCGCAGAGCAGCTTTTGGGTATGGGTGATATGCTTTATATGCCGTCTGGCATGCGGCCGGTGCGCGTTCATGGTTGTTTTGTAAAAGATGAAGAAGTTGAGGGTGTAGTAGAATTTGTAAAATCACAAGGCGAACCGCAATATGTGACAACCGTTACCGAAGGTGAATTGAATACAAAAGATACGCCGGTGTTTGATAAAGGTGAAATGAGTGCCGGTGGCGGCAGTGATGATGAACTTTATCGCCAAGCCGTTGAAATTGTGCGCACCGATAAAAAAGCCTCAACCAGCTACATTCAGCGAAAATTGCGTTTAGGTTATAATCGTGCGGCAATGTTAATTGAGCGCATGGAAGACGAAGGAATCGTCACTTCGCCGGATAGAGTCGGCCGCCGCGCCGTTATCGGTGTTGATGAATAAAAAAATTGCGCATTTCTAATCTTTTTGTTGCATAAAGTAAAAACATAATATATCATAAAACAAGATGTGCTGAAAATGCACATTTAGAACCAGAGATGGCTCGGAGCCTTCATAAGCTCTTGTGAGTTTCGGTGTTAGGGATAACACCGTTAAGCTATATGGAAAAATTATTTTCCAACGGCTATTTATCCCAGACTGCTTGTTGTGGTCTGGGAGCTTTTAGCGAATGTCCAAGAATGAGTACGTGTTTTTTGGTTGTGCCGTTCTAAAGGCTGAAAGGATCATTTAAACTCACATGATTTATGAACTCTCCAGACCACCTTTATGGTGGTTTTCTTTTTAACTCGAACTTTTTGGAGAACTAAATCATGAAAAAAATTATCACAGTGTTAGCAATAACAGCATTTATGTCAGGCTGCGCCTCCATTATTAAAGGACAATCTAAGGACATAAATTTTATGACCAACACTGGCGAAGAAGCAGAGGTTGATATTGTTTCTGCTTCCGGTACAAAAACAGTTATTATACCATCTGTTGTGAATGTTAAAAAAGATAATAGAGCAATAACAATTACCGTTAAAGAAACAAGATGCAATCGTCCGACAACAACAGTTGCAAATGAAAAAGTACAGATATGGACATTCGGTAACATTTTCTTATGGGTATTCGGACTTACAGGAACAACAACCGATGCATTAAGCGGTGCAATGTGGGATTATGATGATAGTATTGTCGTTCCAGTATATCATAAAGAAACCTGTGCTAAAAATTAGTTTATTTTTATTAAGTTTATGCTTAGGCAGTCAAGCAGTTGCTCAAGAGCTGAATACACATATTTGGCAACATGATTATTGGAAAAATCTGCTCCACTACAGCGGCAAGAAAAGCGTTATCAACGCAGATAGCGACTTTTTCTTGTCGCCTGATGGATACAAAAACCCAAAATCCGAATATTTTGCAACATTAAGAGCTTTTGCCGATGACGATATATCCAAAGCAAATAATCATGCAATTTGCCGATATCCGGCAAGATTTGATTATATTGTTCGGTCACTAAATTTAAGAAAATCGTACTTTCCAAAGCCAAAATGTTCAGAATATCAAGAATATCGGCAAAAGGTTCCGATAGATACGGTTTCTGTTCTTTTTGCCGCAGAAAATAATTTCAGCCCATCTTCAATGATGGGGCACACATTTTTAAAACTTGGCGGAAACAATAAAAGCGGACGGCATGAACATTCGTTCAGCTATTTTGCTGCCTTAAATAAAATTGACCTGAAATTTTATTTAGATATTATAACAACCGGTTTAGATGGCGCCTATATTCTCTCCCCATATTCTGAAAAATCGGCGGAATATCTTTATAAAGAAAAACGCTCGCTTTGGGAATTTGAGCTAAAATTGTCACCATTGGAAATTGAACGGCTTAAAATGCATTTATGGGAATTAAAAGGCAGTAATATTCGCTATTCTCTAATATCACATAATTGCGGCACAGCGGTTATCAGCATTTTGAAAACTGCTAATTCAAATTTAGAAAGTGAGAATGTTAAGCCTTTTGTTACGCCAATGGAATATGCCAAAAAACTTTATAATAGTGAATATATAAACAATATTTCTCTTGAACCGACTGATTATGTGCGTGAGAAAATTAAAAAAAATGGTGTTAGAAATGTTCTAAATGCCAACAAATCAAGCCGCATAGAAATAAGCCAGCATACAAATAAAGATTATACTTTGCTCTATTTATCTCCGGTTTATCAGGATATTCACGATGTTAATAACGCTTATTTTGATGAAATGGAAAGCAAAATAGCAGAAATAAGCATCGGATATGACAACAGATTGGATAAAGCGTTTATTCAAAATATAAATATTTTAAAAATGCGTTCAGTTTTAGATTATCCCATATCCGGAGAATATTCAAAACACTTCAAATTTGCTTTTGAAAATAATTATGCTCAAACGAAAACAAATTTAAAACCAACTGTGGAGTTTGGGCTTGGATACGGCTCATACGCCAAAACGTTAGCATTTTACATTCTGCCGAAAGCCGGATTTCGCTATAATCATATAAGTAATATTTATCTGGCGCCGGAAATTGGAATAATTGCCAATATCAGCGATAAAATCAAAATAATGTCTTCTTATGAGCATTATCTGAACAGCTGCAGAAATAACAGAGGATTTAACGAAAAATTCAGTTTTTACCTCGGATATAGAATCGCAGATGGCACGGACATATTTGCCAATTATGCACACTATGCTTCGGCAACAAATAATAACGACTTTTTCTTTGGCATTGCGTATAAATTTTGAAGCAAAACTATTCGATTACCAAAATCAAATTATTTTTAACGTCGGTAACTTTTGCCGTATCACCCTTTTTTAAATTTTTTGCGGTTGTTGCCAGCCAAACCGTATCGCCGATTTTTACTTTGGTTTGATTATCCGCAACATCTTCCGCAACAGTTACGGTTAAACCCACATATTGCGCGGCAGAATCGTTCAAATGGCTATATCCTTCCGGCGCTTTCGCTTTTTTGAAAATATATCCGTAGGCATAAAGCCCGATAAGCGCAAAAACAGCTGAAAAAACAGCAAACCATATCAGTTGCGTGGTTAAAACAAGCGGACTGAACCACACCAAAACACTCATGGCAAATGCGGCAAAACCGAACCATATCAAATATACCCCCGGAACAACTAATTCCAGCAGTGACAACACCAAGCCTATAACCACCCAATTGGTAACATCAGACTCAAACATAAAAGGCAGGGACCAAGACCACATGTGCTAAGCTCCTTTCTTAGGAGTATTTGCCGCAACATCTTTTACCAACTCGGCAATTCCGGCAACAGTACTCATAACTTGAGATGTATCCATCGGCAACATTAACAGCTTTTGATTAGGAGAAGTGACAATACCCTGCAATGCTTCAATATATTTTTGCCCCAAGAAATAATTAAGCGCTTTCGGGTCGCCTTTGGCAATTGCCTCTGACACCATATATGTTGCTTTTGCTTCGGCCTCAGCAGAACGTTCACGAGCTTCAGCCTCACGGAAAGCAGCTTCTTTTTTACCTTCGGCTTCTAAAATTGCCGCTTGTTTTGAACCCTCTGCCTGCAAAATTTCGGATTGACGCTGACCTTCAGCTTCCAAAATATCGGCACGCTTATTTCGCTCGGCCTTCATCTGGCGTGCCATGGCATCTATTAAGTCTTTCGGCGGAGTAATATCTTTAATTTCCACACGCGTAACTTTAACGCCCCAAGGAATTGTGGCAACGTCAACCACAGAAAGCAACTTTTGATTGATTTCATTGCGTTGTGATAAAAGTTCATCAATTTCCATACTGCCAATAACTGTACGAATGTTGGTCATTACCAAATTCATAATGGCATAGTCTAAATTTTCTACCTGATAAGCGGCATTAACCGCATCTTGGATTTGATAAAACAAAACGCCGTTAACTGTTACCATGGCATTATCTTTAGTAATAACCTCTTGTGACGAAACCTGCAGCACTTGCTCTTTTCGATTTATTTTAGCCCCGATACTTTCAAACACCGGAATTAAAATATGAAATCCCGGTTTAAGCGAGCGGGTATATTTTCCGAAATTTTCCACGGTATATTCAAACCCCTGACGCACAATCACGACAGATTTCAATACAATACCTATAACCAAAACTAAAAGTGCAACGGCAACTGCTTCCATTTTTTTACCCCTTTTATCAAATTGAACTTGGATTAAAGGTATATCTGTTTTTTATAAATAGCAAGCAAAAACGTTATGCAAATTTTAATCTACAATCTGCGGAATTTTATTTTAATATTTCACCTCTTAAAAAATGAGCAAGAATGTTTATATTTTAAAAACATTAAACAAAGGAGCAACTGATGATACAAGCGCGTTCGGAACAGATTTTTATATATAACGGAAATATGCAAAAAAATTTTGGCATTGAGCAATTGAGCGATTTTTTTGATTTTAATACGTTCAGCACCGATAATATATATCAACTGCACCAATACGCACAAAAAATTACGCCTCAAGTTTTAATTTTTAATATAAGCAACGAAAAATCGTTGGCCGATTTACAAACAGCAATGGCAAATTTTGCCGGTGATATTCCTTTGATTGTAACAGCTCCGCGAAATTTTAAAATTCCTCCATATTCGCAAATTGCTCATTATGTTGCCGCTGAAAACGAACGTGAAATTTTAGATATAGTAGAAAGCTATAGCATTGGTGGTAAAACGCACGATGTTTTGCTGGTTGATGCATATAGTCCAAAGGTTTGTCCATTAAAAGAGGCACTATATAATAAAGGATATTCAATATTTGAAGTGCATAATATTGAGGCAGCGCGACAATACCTAATGCGCAACAAACCGCGCATTGTCGAGGTGGAATATGTGCCGGCCTTCATTCCGGCACGGCATACTTTGCAACACAGTCGTATATTTTATGTGGATAGAGAGCAAGATATTACTGAAATTGAAAAATTTTTGCACTAAAAGAAAAGTTGATTAAAAACTTTTAACGGAACTCAATATGTCTTTTAAGAGCTTAGTGCACTCTGTTTATAATAAAACAATCAGCCTTTCAGGCGGCAAAAATGCTTTAGGTTGGTTGTTTGTCATTTCTTTTGTTGAAAGCTCTTTTTTTCCGATTCCGCCGGATATTATGCTAATTCCGATGGTTTTGGCAACGCCGCAAAAAGCTTGGCGCATTGCCGGTGTTTGCACACTTGCCAGCGTTATCGGTGCATATTTAGGCTATGCAATCGGTTTTTATTTTTTTGAACTCATCGCCGAACCTTTGTTAAATTTTTACGGTTATCTGGCAAAGTTTAACGAGTTCAAACATTTGTATGAACAATGGGGGGCATGGATTGTTTTTGGTGCCGGAATTACGCCGTTTCCGTATAAAATTATTACTATTGCCAGCGGTGTTGTGCATTTGAACTTGGCAGTGTTTACCGTTGCTTCAATTATTGCCCGCGGTTTGCGCTTTTTCTTAATTGCATGGCTGTTGAAAGCCTACGGTGAAAAAATGCGTGATTTTATTGAAAAAAATTTGGACTGGTTGTCAGTTTTGTTCCTCGTTTTGCTGATTGGCGGCTTTCTTCTCCTCAAGCTTTTTTGATACATCGTTTTTAAGTTTGAGCATATAGTCAATAACATCATCATCGTCCCAATCAACATCGCCGGTAATTTGTCCGACTTCTTCATTATCTTTATTTACTAGAATAACCGCCGGAGTTACAAAAACCCCCATACCATTCACAAAATTAGCCTTGCGGTCAACATAACTGACTAAATGCGGAGCGCCGATTTTGCGCAAAAAATTGTAACGTTCTTCGCCGGTGCGAAATTCTTTCTCCGGTGAAATTAAAATTACCTGAATGCCTTTATCCTTGGTTCTATGAGCAAATTTATCAAGTTTTTTCATATCATTAATGCATGGTCCGCAAGTGCGTGACCACAGCACTGCCATTAATAATTCATTATTGTGAAAGTCTTTAAGTTTATACGCCTTTCCGCTGTCACCGTAAAAACTTAATTCCGGAATATATCGCGCTTGCGGAAAGATATTTATTTTTGCCGATGCTTCGCAAACAAAAATTATTAAGGCCAAAAATAAAACCGGTATAATTTGCAAAATTTTATTCATTCATTAACATCTTTCTGTTATAGTTAGGTTCAATCAAAAATTATATTTAACAAATATATCTGATAGACATCAAAAAAAAGGTTAACAAATGAAAAATTTGCAAATAATTTTAGGAATATGTGTTTTGTGCTTAACATTAACGGCATGCGGACGATATGCAACACCAGATCCAGTGCCGGAAAGCGGTTTTCCGCATAACTATCCGCACGAGTAGGAGATAAAAAATGGCAGAAAAGAGTAAAATAGAAAGAATTCCATATGTAGAATTTGCTGATAATGCCAATGAACGCACGCCTTGTGTTTTGGTGCTTGACTGTTCAGGCTCTATGCGCGGTGAACCAATTAAACAGCTTAATGCCGGTCTGCAAGCCTTAGAAAAAGAATTAAAGGAAGATATTGATGCTAGCTCACGTGTGCAGATTTTAATTATTCAAGCTTCCGGCAAAGATGAAGTGAAGATTGTTTCTGAATGGACCGATGCTATGAATTTTACGGCACCGACAATGGAAGCCGGCGGTTTAACTCCACTCGGCAAGGCTATGGAACGCGCATTGAAAAAAATTGAGGAACAAAAATGTTTATATGATAGCTGCGGTATTACTTCTAAGCGACCATGGATATTTTTAATCAGCGATGGCGAACCGACTGATTATGGTTGGGAAGATTCGGCTGAAATTTGTCGCTATGCGCAAAAAAACAAAAAAGTGGTAATTCACGCCATTGGTACACAAGGGGCAAATTTAGATAAATTGGCTAAATTTTCGCTGTTGCCGCCAAAGCGTTTAACCGGCTTAAAGTTTACAGAATTTTTCTTATGGCTCAGCCGCAGTGTTTCTTGTGTGTCTAAGGCTGCTCCAAATGCTAACCAATATTTTGATGATATTACCGACTGGAACGAAAAACAATAATCATGGCTGCAAAACACAACATACACACAGTGCAAACTTCAATTGCCGGAATATGGCATAAAGCTAAAAATTTGCCTTGTCAGGACTATTGCCAAACAAAAACTAAAAAAGATAAATTTGTAGCGGTTGTTTCTGATGGTGCCGGCTCGGCACGCTATGGCAAAATCGGTGCTAAAATAATTTGCGAAACTTTGTGTGATTTACTGGTTAATGCCGATATGAAAAATATTCGCAGCAGTGTTATTGAGGCAATTCAAATAGCCCGCGAAAAATTAACCTTTCACCGCCATAACCGCAGCAAATCAGCTGAACATTTAGTTGATTTTTCTGCCACATTGGTCGGAGCTTTCTACCAAAACGAACAAGGAATTTTTTTTCATATTGGCGATGGCGCCGGTTTGGCTTTTAGGCAAGGTGATTATGCCGATTTTGTTATTTCCGAGCCGGCAAACGGAGCTTTTTCGTGTGAAACATATTTTTATACTATGGCAGATTGGCAAAATTGTTTGCGTTTTACACCGTTTTGCGATAAAAATCGTCTGATATTGATGACTGATGGTGTTACCGGTTTTGTTTTTTCAGATGATTTTTATCAAATCAGACCAAAATTTTTAGTCCCTATTGTCGAGTATTTAGAACAAGAGCCACACAAAAGTTATGCTGAACAAGCATTGCGCAACACACTGGAAGACAAGCGCGCTCAACGCCTAAATGCCGATGATAAAACTATTTTATGGGCAAAATTATCATGAATGAATTAAATCCAAAAAAATATTTGGCTCTATATGCTGACGGCCATCACGAAGAAATTTCTTTGGGCGAGCTGCTTAACAAAGGTGGGGCTGCCGGCAAAATTTATCGTGATGCAACACATATCAAAAGTGTGGCAAAAATTTATCATGAGCGCGAAAAAAGCGAAACAAACCGTAAAAAATTAGAAGCAATGCTGCAAAACAGGCCGAATATTCCGACCATTAAATATAAAAATAAAGAATATATTCAAATTGCTTGGCCTACGGCATTGCTGGAAGATTCGCAAGGCTATTGCGTGGGTTATTTAATGCCGGAAATTGAAACTAAAGAAGCTATTTCGCTTGACCACCTAATGCAAAAAGCCGTACGGCAAAAACTTGGCCTCTCGGAACGCTATATCGACCGCGTTTTTGCGGCATATAACGTAACATCTGTGGTGGCGGCATTGCATGCATGCGGACACTATATTGTAGATTTGAAACCAACTAATGTATCTATTTATAAAAATACAAAATTGGTTGCATTGTTTGATTGTGACGGTTTTTCAATTTGCGGAGAGCAAAATGCTCGCTATCCGGCAGAATATGTGAGCGAAGAATATATATATCCGGAAGGAATGCAACAAACTTGCCAGCAAATGGGCGAAGAACAGGATAAATTTGCTTTGGCGGTGATTATTTTTAAGCTGTTAAATGAGGGAATTCACCCATTTTCAGGTATGCCGCGCAAAGGCAATGAAATGCTTTCCATTCAGGAGAGAATTGCTGCTTATCACTATGCATACGGTATTTGGCCGGATTCCTATCAAGCGCCGCACCCATACAGCATTCATGACTATTTTGATAAAACAACAATGAATATGTTTGAACGAGCTTTTACCAAGGGAAATATGCGGCCGACTGCATTAGAATGGCAAAATCAACTTGAGATAATTTTGAAGAATATGAAGCAGTGCAAAAAAGACCATAATCACGCTTATTTCACTTCTAAAGGCTGCGGTTTATGTATGATTAACGAAAAAGTTAAGACCAGACTTGAAGACTATAAAAAACAGCAGGAAGAACCGCAAACAGTGCGCGGTATGAACTTAAAAACTTTAGAAACGGAAGATATACCGCAAAAGCAACAGGACAAGGTGCATCGCGACCATATTTTAACATATGGCGGATATGCATTTTTGGCATTTTATTTTATTTTTTTTGCTTTATTTTATAAAATAATAATGCCATGGCGAAACGCTTTGCAGCAAGTCGGTATTTTTGCGCAGCTTATTTTTGTATTGTTGCTTATCTTAAGTATCCATTGTCTCTTATTGCAGTTGCAAAAAACTTTGCCATTGCTGAAAAATCAAAATTTAAGCAGTATGCTGAGAATATATGCTCTGATATGTCTGTTTTTAACTTTTATAGGGACTAATGGCTTTTCTTTTGATGTCTTTATTTTAGCTCAATAGTTTCTATAGGGAAACTATATCACCCTAAAGTGCCTACTTTTCAAACTGAAAAAAAGTTATATATAATAAAATAACGCAATTTTTTAATGGGGTTTGAAAATGAAAACGTTAAATAAATTAAATATTTCCGGCGCAATGGTATATCCGCTGATTGAGGGCGGAAAAGGCATTAACGGTACCGACGGTAAAAGCTCAGGAGCTTGGGCAAAAGAAGGCGGTGTCGGAACAATTTCTATGGTCAGCCCAACAGAACTATCGCTGGAGGGAAGCATTATTCCGGAAATTTTCCACGAAAAAATTCGCGAATTAAGACATCGTGAAATGGTAGAATATGCCGTACGCGGAGGCATTAGCCAAGCGCAAGTTGCGCACGATGTTGCAAGCGGAAACGGACGTATTCATATAAATATGCTGTGGGAAATGGCAGATTCTCAAGAGGTAATCACGCGGGTTTTAGAAGGCGCTAAAGGGCTAATTCATGGTGTAACCTGCGGCGCAGGGTTGCCTTATAATTTAGGCGCTATTGCCGCCGCACATAGTGTTTATTATTACCCGATTATTTCATCAGCGCGTGCCATGAGTATTTTATGGAAGCGGGCTTTTAAAGATTATGCCGAATATTTAGGCGGTGTGGTTTATGAAGACCCATGGCTGGCCGGTGGGCATAATGGTTTATCAAACGCCGAAAATCCATTGGAACCACAGCGCCCGTATGAACGGTTGATTGCTTTGCGCCAAACCTTAAAAGATATTGGTTTGCCTGAGTTGCCGATAATTATTGCCGGCGGCGTGTGGAGCCTAAGCGATTGGCAAGAATATATTGATAATCCGGAAATAGGAAATGTAGCGTTTCAGTTTGGAACACGGCCGATGATTACCAAAGAAAGCCCCATCAGTGACGCTTGGAAAATGTTAATGTTGCACGCTAAAAAGGGTGATGTTATTTTACAAAAATTCAGCCCGACCGGTTTCTTTTCTTCTGCCATTAAAAATAAATTTTTAAGCAACTTGATGCGCCGCAAAAAAGCCGAAATTAATTATAGCGATACGGCAACCGACGAAATGACTTTGTTATTGCCTATTTCGCCGCTGAAAGCCGTATATATTAACCCGAATGATAAAGCAAAAGTTGAAGAACAGCGCCATTTGGGATATTCTATGATTAAAGAAACACCGGATTCGACATTGGTATTTTTAACGCCAAATGAATGGCTGGAAATTCAAAAAGAACGCGCCGAATGTGTTGGTTGCTTGTCACAATGCCAATTTTCCGGCTGGTCACGCGCAACAGGCTCTACCGGAAAAATTCCGGACCCACGGACATATTGCATTCATCACACTTTAATGGATATCGGCCACGGAGGAGATATTGAAAACAATTTAGCCTTTGCCGGTCATAATGTTTATCGCTTTGGGCAAGACCCGATGTATGCGCATAATCATATTCCAACGGTTCATGAGCTGTTTAAGGCTATTTTGGAAGGAAAATAACTGCTTATAACATTTAAACAAGCTGCTCAAAGAAAAAACGCTTTACATTGGCATTTCACTATTAAGGAAAAAATGTCATCCCTTGCGCGGCGCTGTGCGTCCATTTTATGTCATCGCTCGATTCCGTAGCAATCGTCCAGCGATCTTCGAATTAATTAAGCGGTAGATCCCTTGACGTTTTTGCAAGCAAAAACGAGGGATGACATTCTTTATTTTGCAAGCAAAAACGAGGGATGACAGTATTATTTTTGGAGGGATGACGTTTAAAAGAAAATGTCATCGCTCGATTCCGCAGGAATCGTTTAGCGATCTTCGGATTAATTAAGCGGTAGATCCCTTGACGTTTTTGCAAGCAAAAACGAGGGATGACATTCTTTATTTTGCAAGCAAAAACGAGGGATGACAGTATTATTTT
>JAFUBQ010000005.1 GCA_017460085.1 Alphaproteobacteria bacterium | reverse complement strand
TCGGATTAATTAAGCGGTAGATCCCTTGACGTTTTTGCAAGCAAAAACGAGGGATGACAGTAAAAATAAAAAAGAGGGATGACAGTAAAAAAAACACCGATGGAAAACATCCTCGGTGGTTTTTTTATATTGTTTATGTTATGTATTATGTGCGTTATCCCGCCATAATGAATTAGTAGAATTTCCAGTACATGGTTTTAAGACCTGATGCGTCAGAGCATCCATTAATTGCTTGCGCAGGATCCATCATCCCATTTGGACAAGATAATCCATTGCCTGTAGTGCAGCTCGTGGTTTGAGATGTTGTAACGGCATCTGCTGTTCCCATTGCCACTAAACCAGAACCAGCTGAAGCACCCCAATCGATAACTGATAATTCAACACATGCTTCAGTTGGTACGTTTGCAATCGTAATTAAAAATGCTTTATCATCTGAAGTAGTAGAAGCTGTAACCTTATTTGATTTCGCAACTGTAACTGTAGTGCCCCACGCACTTGTAAACGTTGTTGTTTGGTTCTGTCCTGTCCCTGTTGTTACAACCATTTCATCTGGAATTAACTTAGCTCCGGTTAAGACCGTATTACTTAAAGAACTATAATTACGTTGCCCACCAAAAAGAGTGCGGATGTTGGTGGTAATTTGCATAATTTCATCTACAGTTTTATTAATCTTAAATTTCATCATTGCTTTAGAATATCCGGCGATACCACCTACCGACAGCACCCCGATAATTGCCAGCACGCCCAACATTTCAATCATCGAACGACCGGCTTGTGTTTGTTTTGTATCAGTCATTTTTCAATCTCCTTTATAAAAGTATTTTTCCTCATTTTCTAAGTTTAGTTTACCTAAAATTTTTGGCTTTTGCAATATCAAGAAAGATATAAAACAGATATATAACTTTAGATAGTTAATTTTTGGTTAAAATTGGGGTTTTGCTACCAAAGTAATAGTATTAAGTGGTTGATTTTTAATGTGTTTTTCTAAAAGTTATAGTGATAGCGGCAAAGGAGAACAAACATCATTCATTTTAAGTATGGAAGCAACGCTGACGCAAAATAAAGAATGTCATCGCTCCAAACCATAGGCAAATAATACCGTCATCCCTCGTTTTTGCTTGCAAAAACGTCAAGGGATCTACCGCTTAATTAATCCGAAGATCGCTGGACGATTCCTACGGAATCGAGCGATGACATAAAATGGACGCACAGCGCCGCGCAAGGAATGACATTTATTGTTTTTACTGTCATCCCTCCAAACCGTAGATAAAATAAAGAATGTCATCCCTCCAAACCGCAGGTTTGGTCAAGGGATCTACGAATTAAGGAATAAGGAAGCGCCGCTTTCGCGTCGGAAGACCAGATTCCTTGATGCACGGACGCACAGCGCCGCGCAAGGAATGACATTTTTTGCACTCGCTACGCTCGGCGAGCGATGACATTTTCTTTTAAACGTCATCCCTTCAAAAATAATACCGTCATCCCTCGTTTTTGCTTGCAAAAACGCCAAGCTATCCTAATTTTCCTTTCAAATATTTTCCAGTCCAGCTACGCTTGTTTTTAACCACATCTTCAGGCATTCCAGTTGCAATAATTTCACCGCCGCCGTCGCCGCCTTCCGGCCCCACGTCAATTATATAATCGGCCATTTTAATCACGTCGAGATTATGTTCGATAATAATCACCGTATTTCCTTCTTCCACCAAAATTTCCAGTACATTCATCAGGTTTTTAATGTCTTCAAAATGCAGACCGGTGGTTGGCTCGTCTAAAATATAGAGTGTGCGACCGGTGGCTTTTTTGCTTAATTCTTTGGTCAGTTTAATGCGTTGAGCCTCACCGCCGGAAAGTGTTGGTGCCGGCTGTCCGAGCTTAATGTAGCCTAAACCAACCTTACGCAGCACATCTAAGCGCCTTTTAATGGCAGGAATATTTTCAAAAAACATATAAGCGTCATCAATTGTCATATCCAAAACATCGGCAATAGATTTATCCTTATATTTAACTTCCAATGTTTCGCGGTTATAACGTGTTCCGTGGCAAGCATCGCAAGGCACATAAACATCAGGCAGAAAATTCATTTCAATTTTCATTACCCCGTCGCCTTTGCAGGCTTCGCAGCGTCCGCCGGCAACGTTGAACGAAAAATATCCTGAAGTATAACCGCGTGCTTTAGCTTCAGGTAAATTGGCAAACCAATCGCGGATATTAGTAAAAACGCCGGTATATGTTGCCGGATTAGAGCGCGGTGTGCGTCCAATCGGCGATTGATCAATATCAATTACTTTATCAATATTTTCTAGGCCTTTAAGTTTGTCATAACTCCCCGGCGGCACACGGCTGCCGTTCAATTCTTTATCTACCGCTTTGAACAGCGTTTCCAAAATCAGCGAAGATTTTCCGCTGCCGGAAATACCGGTGACACAAGTTAAAGTGCCGAGCGGAATTTTAACATTTACATTTTTCAAGTTGTTCGTTTTTGCGCCGGTCAATTCTAAAAATTTACCATTGCCTTTACGCCGTTTTGCCGGCACCTTAATTTGTTTTTCGCCGTTCAAATATTGTGCCGTTAAGCTGTTTTTATTTTTTAACACTTCGTCAACCGTTCCGGCGGCCATAATTTCTCCGCCTAAAGAACCGGCTTTTGGCCCCATATCTATCAAATAATCAGCAGCACGCATGGCATCTTCATCATGCTCAACCACAATGACCGTATTACCAATGTCACGCAGCCGTGTTAAACTGTCGAGCAATTTATCATTATCGCGTTGGTGCAAACCAATTGACGGCTCATCTAAAACATACATCACACCGGTTAAGCCGGTACCGATTTGCGAAGCTAAGCGAATTCGCTGTGCCTCGCCGCCGGAAAGTGTGCCTGATTGCCGCATCAGCGATAAATAGTCTAACCCAACATTATTCAAAAACTTCAACCGTTCTGTAATTTCTTTAACAATTTTATGGGCAATTTCCCTTTTTTGCGGCGAAAGCTGTTCTTCTATACCAGAAAACCAAACCAATGCTTGTTTAATTGAAACATTTGCCGCTTCAATAATATCTTTACCGCAAATTTTAACCGCCAGCGCTTCTTGCTTAAGTCTTTTACCATGGCAAACTTCGCACGGCGCTGCCGATTGATATTGCGCCAACTCATCGCGCACCACCGCTGAATCTGTTTCCAAAAAGCGACGCTCCATATTAGGAATAACGCCTTCAAACGGCTTATCAGATACCCATTTAGAATATACCATCGGCACACAATGGTTACCAGAACCGTATAAAATAGTTTCTTGCGCATAAGCCGGTAAATCTTTCCACGGTGTTTTGTTAGAAATGCCTAAATATTCGCATAAGCTGTTTAATGTTTGCCGATAAAAAATCGAATGACTGCTCACTGACCATGGTGCAATTGCGCCATTGACTAAACTTAAATTTTCATTTGGCACAACCAGCTCAGGATCCATATATAAACTGGCGCCTAATCCGCCGCAATGAGGACACGCACCCTGTGGGTTATTGAACGAAAACAGCCGCGGCTCAATTTCTTCAATTGTAAAACCGGAAACCGGACAGGCAAATTTTGAAGAAAATGTAACGCGCGTTTTATCTGTCATATTTTCCACATATAGCAACCCGTCGCTCAATTTCAGCGCTGTTTCCACTGATTGTGCCAAACGGGTGGCAATGCCTTCTTTAATAATCAGCCGGTCAATCACCACTTCAATATTGTGTTTTTGCGTTTTATTTAAACTTGGCAGCTCATCAATATTATAAATTTCACCATCAATTTCCAAGCGTTGAAACCCTTTTTTCTGCAGTTCGGCAAACTCTTTTTTAAACTCGCCTTTTTTACCGCGGGCTATAGGGGATAGCAAAATTATTTTTGTTCCTTCCGGATAGGTTAAAATTTTATCTACCATTTGCGTTGATGACTGCGCTTCAATCGGTAATCCCGTTACCGGTGAATATGGTGTTCCGGCACGCGCCCATAAAAGACGCATATAATCATATATTTCCGTAACTGTTCCAACCGTAGAGCGCGGATTGTGTGAAATTGTTTTCTGTTCAATGGAAATGGCCGGAGATAAACCTTCAATCGAATCGACATCAGGTTTATTCATCAAATCAAGAAACTGCCGCGCATATACCGACAAACTTTCCACATAGCGGCGCTGACCTTCGGCATATATGGTATCAAATGCCAATGATGATTTTCCGCTGCCTGACATGCCGGTAATCACCGTCATTTTGTTTTTTGGTATATTAACATTAATATTTTTTAAATTGTGCTGTCTGGCACCTTTAATTTCAATATATTTACTTTCCGCCATTTTTCTCTCCGCAAATTGAAACAGTATATATACTATTTCCACCTTCTTGGCAACAATTTATTGCAAAAAACATTTTTTTTGCTAAAGTAGCAATATGTGGCAAAAAGTGATGAACATATTTTTGGTTTTTTGTTTGCTGTTTCCGGTAGTGACTCAAGCCTCTATTACCATAGCGGTTATAACTCCGAAGGCCGGAGCTTTTTCTGCCGAAGGTGCTGAAATTTCTGCCGGTGCGCAAAAAGCCGTTGAAGAAATTAACGAAGCCGGCGGTTTGCTCAAACAAAAAATTCACATTTTACCGGTTGATGACCAATGTAATGATAACATTGCCGTTTCTACTGCACAAATGCTTGCGTTGCAAAAGCAAAAAAAAGTTGCTTTGGTAATAGGTCCTTATTGTGCAAACGCTTTTACATCGGTTGCTGAAATCTATTCTAATGCCAAAATTCCACAAATTGTGCCTAATACAATCAGCGCTTCATATAAAGAAACCAAGCAAAAAGGGCTAATCAAAATGCTGGGATACAATACACAGCAAGCTGAAGACTTTTTTGCTTATTACAATATGCATTTAGCCGGCTCGCAAGTTGCAATTATCAGTAATAGCAAAAATTCTAACAGCACAAATATTGCTACTGCAGTTTATGAACAATTTCAAAAGCACGGAAAATCGGCATTGCTTAAAAATTATACATATCAGCAAACGAACAAAGATTATGAAGCTTTAGCTGCGCAAATTGTTGCCGAAGGTTCCAAAATTGCCTTTATAACCGGAACTACCGCTGACATAAAAAAAATAGCGCGCTATTTGAAAAGTGAATGGAGCGAATTTATGATTTTTGCAGATAAATACATAGCCACTAAAGAATATCTGAAATATTTGGGTGATGATGCCAACGGAACATATTTTATGTCGCTCAGCGGACAAAATGATGATCCGGAATTTGCTGAAACCATGGTTTCGTTGCGCCTTAGCGGATTAGAAACCGAAGGTTTGGCTCTTTATGGCTACACCGCCGTTAAAATATGGGAAAATTTGGCACAACAAACCGGAACTTTTGACTATGCAAAAATCATAAAGAAAATGAACGGTAACAAAATTCACACCCCACTTGGTCGTTTTATTTTCAATGCCGGCACGCCTAAAAGCAATGAAAAATATACAATCTATTTATATAATCAAGGAACTTTCCAACGTGTTTATTGAGTTTTGCCGGCAACATATTCTTCCAGTGTTAAACCCAGTGCATAAATTTCTGCAGCAGCTTTTTCACCAACATATCGAAAATGCCAAGGCTCAAAATTAAAACCGGTAATACTTTCTTTTGCTTTCGGGTATCTTAAAATAAAACCGTATTTATGCGCATTTGTAAACAACCATTTTATTTCCGCATCACTTTCATTTTGTTCTTCAATCATTTCATTATTTCTGCGAAAGATAACATCTATGGCCAAACCGGTTTGATGTTCACTTGCTCCGGCAACAGCCACAAATTTTATGGCATATTCCCGCCCCTTTTCTGCAACGCAACTATTGAAAAGCATTTTTTGATATTCATAAGTGCGATATGACGAATCTATAAATATTTCATAACCGGAATTTAATGCCGCTTTCTGCATTGTTTTAAAAGCCTTATACGCCGTTTCATTAAGTCTGTTTATATATGTTTTATCAAGTTTGGAACCGGTTGGTTCGTGTATTTCTACCATATTTTCCGGAACATAATCTTCTGCTAATAAATGCTGCTTATTAACTAATATTGTATAATCCATTTTAGTATCCTGAACTTTTTCTTACAGCTTTATCATACTACTTTTATTGCAGTTTGCAATTACAAATTTAAATGTCCGCGCCGTAGTTTTGTGCATTGACAACAATACATAAAAAGCGTATATGCTTCAATAAAGGAAATTTTTAATATGGCAAAAAACAAAAAAAATTCAGATTATATCAGCACCGGTTTAATAGCGCAAAACCGTCGGGCTCATTTTGACTATAGCATCAATGAAAAATTTGAGGCCGGATTAGTGCTTACCGGTACTGAGGTAAAATCGTTGCGTCAAGGTCATGCAAACATTAATGAAGCATATGGCATTATTGAGGCAGATGAATTATATATGAGCAATATGTTTATTTCCGCTTATGATAATCAGGGATATTCAGGACACGCAGAGCGGCGTAATCGCAAATTATTGTTGCACCATAGGGAAATTATTAAAATTACATCTGCCCTTAACCGTAAAGGAGCTACTTTAGTGGCAATTAAGCTCTATTTTGATAAGCACGGACGCGCTAAATTAGAAATAGGCCTCGGTATGGGCAAAAAGCTTTATGATAAACGCGAAACCATGAAAGAACGCGATTGGAATCGCGAAAAAGCACGCTTATTGGCACACTAGTTAGAAAAAATTACCGTTTTATTAATTGCACTCTTTATTTGTTGCGATAATTTCTGCCGTGTATGTAAGCACTGTTTTTTGTTTTGCTTTTGCCGGCACAATCCATTCACGTGTTGTCGCATTTTTTTCAGTGCTGACAACACTTTCTTTTATAATTTTATATTCATTGTTAAAGTGCTGACTTATAATAACATTATTATCACCATCTTCGGCATTGTTAATTGTAACTTCCGTTTCGTAGGTCAAACGTTTTTTAATATCAGTGCATTTGTTTTGCTTTTGCCGTGTCAATTCTTGCTCAGAAATTTTCTTTGTTTTTCCGCTTACAGAAATATTAAATGCCTCACCTAAATACAAACGCAAAGTATCTTCTTTAGCGGTATTGTTAATATGCGCCGAACCGATAAATTGCAAATTACCGTTTTTATCATTTTCATAAAAGCGCATTGTTCCTGATGGTAGTGAAATCCCCAAGTTATCATCGGCTGTGTTGTTTATGACATAGGTAATTGAGGGATGATATTTTTCAAATTCATCTCCGTTGCTATTGAAATAAAAAGGTGTTTGCAAATTAAATTCTTTTTTATATTTAACTTCCGTTTTTTCAATTAAGGCTACTTGTTTGGTTTGCTGATTTTTAATGGTAGTTGTTGTTGGCAAAGTATAAAGCTCATAACTGTTCAAATTTTGCGGTTCAATGCTATCATTAGATGCCATATCATACGAGGCTGAAGCCATAAGCATTACACCTTTTGCCATACGCGGCACGGCATTGCGCACCACATTTACATCGCCGGCTATCAGTTGAATTTTTGCATTTTCATAGTCAATTCCGGATTCGTTATTTATCGTCACCCAGCCGGTTAAATTAAGTTTATCTTTGTTGATTACATTTGCCACATAATCTGTTTTCCAACTCAAACCATCGGTTAAATAGGCCAAGCGCAAAGTTTTATAGCCGCTGTTTTTAGCATTTATTTTAGCTGTTAATGTCGGCTTATTGCTTAATCCGTTCGGAATATCTTTAAACACTACCCTTCCGTCAAATTCGGCATCAATTCCATAATTAAAACGCAAAATCGGCTGTCCGTTAGCTGAGCCAATGAGCACTGCACGCTCATAAATATTTTCACCGTCTTTCGGATTGATGCGCACAGTGTTAACTTCTTTACCAATGTTACGCTCAATAAAATTTTGATACGAGAGCAGATTATAGTTATAATTTTGCTCAATAATTTTCATTTCATCACCATAAATAACCGCTGTTTCCGGCTGAATGCGCTGTGCCACACCGTCAAACACAACTTCATTAAGTCCGGATTTGAGCTCTGCTTGCCGCATATCTTTCACCAAAGATAAATTTTGGTTATAAATGCTAACGCTAACATTATTGCCGGTATTCGGTAAAACCACTGTTTGTGCTTGCGCAGAAACAGCACTCCAAATAGCAAAACCCAATGGCAGAAAATATTTAAGCATAGTAAATCTCCTAAATTAATTGCAAATATTTTAAGATAATATATATAGCTGCGGTTTGCAAAACCAACATCAGCCAAAACATAATTTGATAGCTGCGTTTTTTACTTTTATGATGAAAAAACTTTTGTGCCGTAAAAGCGCCAATCCACCCGCCTAAAAATTCCAAAGCGTGCAAATGTGCTTCCGGAATGCGCCAATCTCCGCGCATTGCGGCTTTTTTATCGGCTCCATATGCAAAAAAAGTGGCAATATTAATACATGCCAAATGGTATACTACAAACAGCAATATGGTTTTTGGTGACAACACGGAAGTTTTAAAAAAATAGTTTTCCGTAACATAGGCGCTCAGCATCATTAGAGCAAAATAAAAAATAAAAAACTTATTGCGTTGCAACGGTGGCACCAGCACCAAAAACGGGCAAATTATAATCAAAAAAGTTATTAGCATTTATTCAATCCTCAAATATGCATTCAGCGTAGCAATTTTTTGTGCCATTTTCAATAAATATTAATCTATTTTTAAGGGAAAATGTGTAAAAAACGTAATATGTATGACTGTCAGGAGTTTTAAGATGAAAAAAACAATTCTTATTTGTATTTGCGGATTTTTGGCCGCTTGTCAAAGTTCACCGCAAACTGAACCGGCTCAAGAAGTTGTGGAAAGCACCATGGAAAGCGCTATGCCTTGCTCATATTCTTGTATGCCGAATAGTCCTTGCGTGCAAAAATTAGAGCCGCTGATTTTGCGTCCGCGAGTGTTAGAGGTTGTCGGTCAGCCGGCAAAGCGTCCGTGTTGCAATGATGAGCCAAGTTTCGGAAATTTGCAGGTATATGTTCCTGACGCGCCGGAAATTTATGTAATTTCCGCTAATCGCACCGTAAATTCCATGCTTAAAGAAGCAGCTCCTTTTTATGAGCAAGCAGGAACAATGAATGTATACATCGGTTCAGCAGAACTCAAGGCAAATGATTTACCGGGCGGTGTGGAGCAAGGCACAAAAACGCTGAAAAAACGCTTTTCTGATATTAGTAATGTAATTGTTGTAGAAAATCCGGCAGAAGCGCAATATGTGGTGGATAGCCGTGTTGATTGGTTTGATACGGCCACAAAAAAAGTTCCGGCAATTAAGTATGATATATTTTTGAAAAGCAATAACGGACGCTTAATCGGCGAATGGAGTGAAATTATTCACCAAGCTGCCGGAGATAGAAGTTGGTGGTAAAATCTTTTGCACTTGGCATTGCGGCAACTTTTATTGCTTTAATCGGCACGGCAAAAGCCGATGAAGACGTGCTTGCGCGGCAAATTGAAGCCGATGCATGTGATGAACGTTTAGCTGATGACGATTTGCAAACTGCCGAAAATCGAGCTGTTGATAAAGCCAGTTTAGCGGCAGTTAAAACTTCCGGTTTAATTCAAGGCTACTACGAAAATTTGAGCGATATGGCGCTTAATTTAATTTCATATCGTATTATTGATGAATATTTATTTGATTTAAAACATCAAGTTACTCTTGACGATGAAAAACGAGTTTGCGTGCATATAACGGCCGGTTTAGAAATGTCGCCGGAAGATTTGCATGTTTTGGTTGCCGAATATAAGGCAAGCGCTCCGATAAATCATAATGAAGCGGCGCAAATTGCCGAAGATGTGCAGCAAGAAACGCAATTTAAGCCGCAATCATTAGCCGAGAAAAAATTGCTTTATATTGACGAATTGCAATTTTGGAATGGTCTTAAAACTGCCAACTATCGGCAGCTTTTGCAAGAGCAACTACCGGAAAGTGAATATTTTTATATTACAAATGACCGTTCTATGGCCGACTATGTGCTTGAGTCGTTTGTTGAAACAGCGCATGTTGAGGGCATAGATGCCAATAATCGCAAAATGCAAATCAGGCTGCTTCTTAACGCTGTGGCCGCAAATGATAACGATTTACCGCTAATATCCGAGCAGCAAAATCATTTCATTTTGTTTACAACCGATAAAGATGAGCAGCAAGTTGCCGACACGCTGATTCGTAAACTTCTTTCACGTGCTGCAATTTCCATGTCGACGCAAATAAACACTCATCTTGCAAATATTTTAGAAAAGCAAAAAAGAGAAAGCCGCTAAATTTGCGTCAAGCATTTTTTGCGCTTATTAATCTATACTTTAGTTTTATTTTCATTTAAATATTTGATTTATCGTCTATATATTTAGTGGAGGTAAAAAATGCAGGAAAACAAAATTGTCAACTACATTGTTTTAGATTTGGAACAACAGCATAAAGTTCCATACAGCTACACTCTTAATCGGCGCATTATCAGTGATATTGTCGATGGTTGGGATAAAAAGATATATGTTATACCTCAAGATATTTTAAACTTTCGCCGCGAAAAACATAAAAAATATACGCTAATGTAAAAAAATATAGCGGCGACTCTGCAAAAACAGGCTTATACGTCTGTCAATATATCCTTGTTTGCATATTTATAAAAGCCGTTTGATGCTTATATGTTCAATATCGTAAATTATTTAATTATGAGGAAGATGAATATGCGTCAAATAAAAAAAAGCGAACAAGTTAATTTGGAAGACAATCTGTTTTTTGCCACCACAATTTACGACAGTTTCGAGGCCTTGGAAGAAGTTATGGGGAAGCTGAAACTGGAGCGGCCGCTGTTTTTGGTATATCTGGCCAAAAAGGCTTTTGCCGAAGAAGTTTTTAAGGCCGCCGGCGAAAAAGTCGAAGATACTTCTGCCGAAAATATGCCGTTGTCAGGAATTATTATCAACGAACAATATCATCAATATCTGCAATAGTTTGCAATTATTTGCAGCAATATTGCCAGCAAAAAAGCGGAGGATACCCCCCTTACTGTGACATCAAGATAACATTCCAACAAATGTGAACTAATAACTTCGCACTGTTGGCTTGAGTAATTAAACTTATAACCGCTCACACACTGGTAGTTCCCGTTAGAATCCAGAGTTGGATTTTCGTTTACACCGATACATTTACAATCAAAACCTTTGCGAACTTGTCCGCTTACAGCACACTAACTACCCCGAGTTTGAAATATTCAAACGGAACTTGAGCCGGAACCTTAAAATCAATTGTTTCTAATGCCGGAACATTTGAAGCTCTTACACTGCCCTCATAAACCAAAATGCCTTCTTTGTTAAAAAAAGCAACCGGAATGACCACTTCGGCAATTGTCTCATCTTTGGTATTTTCTAATTTACCGCAAGCGGCATCTTGGCATTTATACATTTTATCAATTATTATATCATCATAATGATAATAATTCATCTGTGCCACCATTTCCGCTTCCGATATTTTCGGCTTTTCTGCTTCAACTGTAGGTTTTTCTGCGGCCGGATAAAGCGTATATAAACCGATAACCGCCACACCAACAACGGCAGCCAGCGGAATTTTTTTGCCCTTCAGCGTAATATATTTACCTTTAAGATGATTAATATAAGCAACCTTAAAAAGATTGAATGTTTCCTTAATTGCTCCCACATAGTGTCCTTTAACGAATAAAGCAACAATTTTTTTCAAACTTTCTAAAACAGTTTTTGCAACCGGAATAATTTCATCAATATTGCTCATTTTCTAATCCTCTAACTATATTCTGTTTGATTTTATAGCAGATAATCATTGATAAATCGTAAATATTGCCGCCGTTATCAAAAAATTAATCTGTTTGCATAAAAATAAACCAAGAGGAAACAAATGACATATTTTGCAGATAATATACTAAAATCAAAGCACTGCTTTTTCGGTTGCAGCGGCGGCGTTTCCGGTGGTAAATATGCCTCGCTTAACACTAATTTGAGCAGTCAGGATTCTGTGACTAATATTGAGCATAATTTTGCAATTATCGCCAGGCATTTTAATTTGCAAAAAGCACAAATGTTTACTATGCGGCAAAGTGTTTCCGCTAACGTGGTGTGGGCAGAAAAGCCTTCCCGATTTACCATTACTGCCGATGGCGCGGCAACCAACCGTGAAGATATTTTATTATGCATTGAAACTGCCGATTGCGCACCTGTTTTGCTGGCTGATTATCGTCAGGGAATTATCGGCGCAGCTCATGCAGGGTGGCGCGGCACCGTTAAAGGCGTGGTAGAAAACGTGGTGCAGCTAATGCTTGATAAAGGTGCTAAGAAACAAGATATTTCTGCCGCTATCGGACCTTGTATGCAGCAAAAATCTTTTGAGGTAAAAAATGATATGCGCCAAGTTTTTTTAGAACAATCACCGCAAAACGATAAATATTTTACAACTGTCGATAATATTACATATTTTTTTGATTTACCGGCATATATTATGGATAAACTTCATACTATTGGCGTTGAAAATGTGAGCAATTCGGCTATTGACACATACACTTCGACAGATGAATATTTCAGCTATCGCCGCTATTGTCATTTGAATCTGATTGATGTGCCGAAAGATTATCCTACACAATTTTCTTGTATAAGGTTGTAAACAATGGAAATTATTCAACATCCGCTGATTTTTTGGAATGAAAGACCGCAAAGTATTGATACTATTGTTTTGCATTGCAGCGCACATGAGCCAAATGATATGGTTTGCATCTTAACAGAAGAAAAACTCAGCTCTCACTATATAATCGGTACAAACGGAGAAATATGGCAACTTGTTCCCGAAGAAAAGCGTGCTTGGCACGCCGGTATAAGTTATTGGCGCGGTCAGGAAAATTTGAATCATCGTTCGATTGGTATTGAACTTAGCTCCCCTTCTATGGGGCAAAAAACATATTCTAAAACGCAAATGCAAAGTTTGCTACAGCTCTGCCAAGATATAATAAAACGTAATTCGACAATTTTACCGCAAAATATTGTTGCACACTCCGATATAGCGCCAACACGCAAGGTAGACCCCGGTAAAGCTTTTCCTTGGGCTTGGTTGGCAGCAAACGGAATCGGCTTGTGGTATGATATAAATGACGCAGAGAAAATAGCAGAAAATAATGCCGAAAAATTATTAAACATAATTGGTTATAACACTGCAAATTCAGCTGCAAGCGCATATGCTTTTTGTCGGCACTTTGCACCATATGCTGTTACATTTGAAGAAGATATTCGCAAACTTATTGATAACGTTTATCCGCAAAATTTTGTTTTACCGCCGGAAATATTACCAATTTTAAAAGCGGTAGCATATCGCTATCAATCAGCTATACTTTAAACTTTATTTTCAATGTAATAAACATAGTATGTTTCATATGCCGAACCAAGCGATTCGCTGCGGGTTGGTGCCACATTCGGCAAAGCAAAGCGATTGGCATAAAGCACCGCTCCATTTTGCAACCGCGGCACAATTTTTTCCTGACACTTTTGCATTGCTGCCGGCAATAAAAAACAAAACACAACATTTGCTTCACTTAAATCTGCAGCAAAAAAGTCTTGCCGCTTAAATTGCAAATTTGCTAATTTTCGCCCCCGCCATCGGCTGATAAAATATGGCAGCTTCGTTAATTCATAACCAACAAACCTATGCTGCGGAAATTTTTTTGCCAGCGGCAATAATAATGTTCCCCAACCGCTGCCTAAATCAACAACCGTCAAGTTTTGCCGAGCTTCCAAAAACGCAGCGGCATCTTGCAACAGCGCTTTTTTAGTGCGCCCCGATGACGGCACCGGCGGCGAAAAACGCATAAACTTTCCGGCAAAAATTAAATATGTGCCGATACTGCCTAAAATTACAATTATTAAGGTGCCGATAAAAGCTAAAAACAATGCAATAAATGTCAAAAAATAAGCCATCATTATCTCATTAAAAAACAAGCCGGCTCAGCAATCCACCGCTAATGCCGCAAATATATAAAAGCGCCAAAATCAGCAAATTTTCTTTCATATTCCGGTTAACCCGAAACAAAACCAAAAGCCCTACTCCGCCGTTAACAAGTGAACCGCTGAACAGCGCACTTAACGTTAATATATTTTCCAAATAAAGCTGAGTCAAAATAACCGATGCCGAGCAATTTGGCAGTAAACCGAAAATTCCGCTTATTATTTCGCTTAAAACCGGAATTTGCAGCCAATGAGTTAATGCTTTAGGGTGAATATAAAAAAACAAAACATTCAAAGCCAATGTCACCGCAAAAATAAACATTGTAATATGAAAAGCATGCACAAATGCCGGCCGCCAAATTCCCTCATCGCCGTCACAATGGCAATGCTCATCTTCGCATAATTGCTCAATGTTAACAACGGGCTGCGCATGTTTTTTGCGCCAAAAATAATCAATAACATAACCGAAAATCACGCCGCAAACAAATTTATACCCGATAATTTGCGCTAATAAAACATATGAAATACCGCCGGAAATAAGAATCGGCAACATTTCGTCAGATGTAGATAAATAAATGGCAATTAGTGTGCCGATGCTAATGAGCCGTGCCGCATAAAAGTTTGAAGCGGCGGCGGCAAAACCGCATTGCGGCAATGTTCCGCACAAACTACCAATAAACGGGCCGCCTGCACCGGCCTTTTTCACCCAAGCGGCTGTGCGTTCCGACATTTTTTGTTCCATATATTCCAAAAATAAATAGGTTATTAGCAAAAATACAAACAATTTCAAATTATCAATCAGTGTATCTGCTAAAATATCCAGTAAATCCATTTATGTACCTCAATTTTAAAATCAAAAAAAGGAAACTGCATCATACAGTTTCCTTTTGAAAAGTCAAGCAAGTTCCATCTTCCTCAGAATTTCCTCTTTGGAAGAATGGTAGTTGCCGTAAATGACGCAGGTCATCTCACTGGTGAAGATGTCAAGCGCTTTGTCGCGGACATCTCCGGCCGTGGTGCGCCAAATGTTGGCAATGCACTTGTTGTTGTCATATTCAATGCCGCGCTTGAGCAAAAGCCAAGCAGCCTGCACCGAACGCGGCAGAGCCTCGTTACTGATGGCGAGCCTCTCACTCATTGCGCGCTGCTTTGAGGTTTCGAGCCTGCGGTCAGACGCATCATCATAAGTAATGCGCCGCACGTTGTCGCAGACAATGTCAACGGCCTTGGCAAAGTTCTCGTTGTTCACACAGCTCACACAAATGCGCAGCGTGCGGAAGCCGAAATATCCGGCAATCTTCACCTCAGTTGCCACGGCCAGCGGGGCCAACGAACGTTCCAAACGAGCTGAAAGCATACTCATCAGCACGTTGGTCTCGGCAAAGTTGCCCGAGCGCGAAACGTTCCAACCAAACATCGCCACATTGAGCATACCATTACCCTCAATCTCCTGATACCCTCCGGTATAGAGATAGTTCTTCAGCGGAGTCCGCTCACCGGCAGGCAAAGAGCCAAACAACTTGTCAGCCAGCTTCTCAAACTTGGAAAAACCAACCTCCGAACCGACAAAGCTCAGAATAATGTTCTTGCCGACCAGCGCCCTGTCAATGTAGCCCTGCACATCCTCAGCCGTTAGCTCCGAAACCTTCTTCATATACTCAGAAGTATCCCAGACCACCTTGTCTTGACCAAAAGCCGTGTGCTTGTATGCAAGCTTGCACTGGCGCATCGGCACGCCGGCCAAATCGTAGGTGTGCTGCACGATGTCGCTTGTTGCCAACTCCACCTCATAGTCCTCGATGGTGGGGTGCACACAAGCCAGCCACAGCTCGTTGAGCTTCTTGTTCAGTTGGTTCTTGTTCCCACTGGTGATAAACGAGGTAATGTTGCCGCCGTAAACAGCTTGCAGCTCACCCCTGGCCTGCCTGCTGACAATGTTCTCATACGTTGCCGCCAAACCTAGCTTAGGCTCTGTCTGATGTCCACCACCAAAGGTCAAACTGACCTCAAAACCTGCTTCATCACTTGCATGACCAACCAAAGTCACGCCATTTGCTAAAATCTTCTTCATAAGCTTTTAGTTTTTTTAGGTTAATAATTCAAGTTAATTATATGAAAGTAGCTATGATATACGCCTTAATTTATCTTTTGTCAACACCCAATAAATTATTTTATGTCAAATGTAAAATAAAAATGAAAAAACTGTGAATTTCTTACGGAAAGCTGTTTTGTTTTTCATAATATCGTACTATTTTGAAATAAATAATAATTTTTTTAGGAAAAAGGAAATGAAAACAATTACCCGTGTAAATATTACGGAAGCAATTTATGAAGAAATAGGTTTGTCGCGCAAAGATTCTGGCGACGTATTAGATATGGTTATTGAAGAGATTCGCCGTGAATTGGTTAAAGGCAATGATGTCAAAATTTCTTCATTTGGCACTTTCAGTTTACGCAAAAAAAACGCTCGCATTGGTCGTAACCCGAAAACTGGAGAAGAAAAAACTATTACTCCGCGCACGGTAATTTCTTTTAAGCCTTCACAAACCTTACGCAAAGCAGCCGACAGCGGCAAAGTTTTGGTAAAAACTCGTAAAACTAAGGCCAGTTAATTGGAGAAATGAATATGCTTACCAATAAATCAAAATCTGCGTTTAAGACAATTGCCGAAGTTGCAGAAGAGCTGGGTGTTGCTACGCATGTTTTGCGGTTTTGGGAAACTAAGTTCAGCCAAATTAAGCCGATGAAAGCCACCGGCGGCCGCCGCTATTATCGTCCTGATGATGTGGAAATTCTAAAACTAATTAAAAACCTTTTATATTCTAAGCGCTATACAATTGAGGGTGCACAACACTTATTAAAAGAAAAAGGCTTAAAAAATTTGCTCGGATTTGATGAAATTCAGAAAGATTTTTTTGCCGATCCCGATGAAGAAAAAATGGACGCTCAGCCATTTATAGCCAATCAAGCATCTTTACAAAATATTGCCGATGCGGTGTCAAAATTAAAATCGTTGCGTTTGAAATTATCACAACTCTAGATTTATATACATAACAAATTTAAGCAATTTATAAGACTATTGTTCTGTTGAAAGCAATTTATTGTTGCATATTTTTTTCGTGGAGAAAAAATATGAAATGTTTTATGCGCTTTTTATGCATTTGGAGTTCTATATCAATTTTTACATACACTGAAATTTTGCCTCCGGCTCAAAATATTAAAATTTCGGAACAAATTGAGCAATTATTTGTAGATTTTGCCGATTCTTGGACCGATGGCGCCTTATTATGATCTATAGCGAAGATATAAGCTCCGCAATTTCAGTTGCAGCATTTTTACCCTTTTGCGGAATAAAATCAAATAATGCGGTGTCGTCTAAAGGTGCAGCGCATTTATTTTCTATCATTGAAGCAACAAAACGCTTATGCTTAGGTGTTAACCAATTTTTACCCTCAAAAATATAAATTGGCTTTCCGGTGCCGCTGGCTTCACAGCACATAGAAACCGAATCTCCGGTAACTACAATATTGTCGGCACAAGCTAAGAAGCCGCTATATGGATTCGGACGAGTATCTCCCCATAAATATGCATATTGCGGAATATTTTGCAATTCTTCAACAATAATTTTTTGTGCTTGCTCTCCGGTGCGGCGTGAAGTTGTTAACAAAATAGAGCCACCAAGTTGTTGTTTTAGTTTTTTAATTGCTTGTGCTAGAGCTAAAGCATTTTCTGCCGTAAATGGCCTTTTTTTAATTGCTCCACCAACAATAACCGCTGTAAGGGGACGCGGTAAATCAGCAAAATTTTTTTCCCATTCGGCCTTTGCCGTGTTTAAATAACTTTCGGTCACTTGATGCGGACACCCAACTATATAGTGCATGTTGGGAGTTCGCTTTTTATTGCGGTCATGTTCCGGTACAATTATAGCCGTAAAATCATCAAGTCCAGCATTACCCGGATGCATAAGCTGTATCAATTTACTCTGCGGAAATTTGCTTTTAATGTATCTGGCAACCGGCGCGGTACGACGGCTGATAGAAAGCACAAAATCAGGATATGGAGCTTTCAAATTTGCTATACTTTCCGCTTTTATCCCTAGCAAAGAACGCCCGCGCACCCAATTCGGCAAAGCAGCCCATTTAGTATATTCTATTTTTTTTTCAACAATTTCAAATTCGTCAGGATTAAGTGCTTGCAATACCCCCTTTGCCTGACTAACACTGCCGCGGCGATCATCTAATAAGGCCCAAATTGTTTTATGCATATTTTTTCCTTTATATCTTTTTTTTACTTTTTTATATTATATATATTATACTATAAACATAGCAAGATTTTTTGAAAGATTAAGCGCAATGAAATTAATTATTTATACAACAATATTTACGCTTTTAATATTTTCTTCATTGCAGGCTCAAGTCGGCAAAATTTCCGCCGATGGCAATGCCGATTATGCAATGGAGGCACAAACACTAAAACGTCAACGTGGCGCTGCTCCGACATATGAGCAGCTTGTGCCGCAAAATGTTTATTACCGCGGAGCTGTCGCCTCACCGCAAGAGGCAGCGCAAAATGTTTTGACGACCGAAAATCAAGACAGTAACGGTGAAAAACGTAAAATAAATAAAGGGCGTTTACTTAGCTTCGGCATACAAAAAGAAGCACGAAACATTATGATTGTTGAGGCTGTTGCCCGCTATAAACTGGGCGATAAAAAATTAGCCGACCAGTTTGAAAGTTTGGAAGATAATGCCGAATATCAGCGCAAAATTGAACAAATTATGGAAAATTTGAGCAACGAGAGTATGCGTAACAACAAAAACAAAGAAGCTATTCGCATTTTAAATGATGCCGGCAATCGCTTATATAATTTACTGGCAAACTAAACACTCACTTTAAAACTTAACACAACATTTTATATGTTTGCCGATAATGGCTATGTGTAATGGCAATAGCCAAAGCATCTGAAGAATCGTTATTTTTCGGTTTGCAGCCCGGCAGTAAAACTTTCACCATAGTTTCCACCTGCGTTTTTTCGGCGCGTCCAACACCAACTAATGCTTTTTTTATTTTAGTTGCATCATATTCGCTGAGCGGCAATTGATTATAACCGGCCGCCAAAATCACCACACCGCGCGCCATACTAAGCTTTAATGAAGTTTCCGGATTAGTATTTAAAAATGTTTTTTCAATTGAAGCTTCTTCCGGACGATATGTTTCAATCACTTCACACAAAGTTCGGAAAATACAATTCAGACGCTCTTCAATCGGCTGTTTTGGCAAGGTTGGAATAAAGCCGTCGGCAATATATTGCAAACGGCTTCCATTCACTTCAATAATTCCCCATCCGGTGGAAGATAAACTTGGGTCAAGCCCTAAGATACGCATTATTCTTCGCCGGCCAATTGTGCCATAATTTCATCAGAAATATCGGCGTTATGATAAACGTGTTGAACGTCTTCATCGTCTTCTAACGCATCAATAAATTCCAAAAACTTTTTGGCTGTATCTAAATCGGTAATTTCCGTCTTAACTGTCGGTTTCCAGTCTAAGCGTGAGGCAGACGGAGTGCCGTATTTTGCTTCCAAAGCAGAAGTTACGACTGCTAAATCATCAGGCAATGTTTCAATTTCGTGGTTTTCATCATCACTAACAACATCATTGGCCCCTGCTTCCAAAGCAGCTTCAAACATTTCATCGGCAGCAGCCACACTTGCCGGATATTGGATATAGCCGATACGCTCAAAATTAAACACCACCGAGCCGCTTTCGCCCATTGCACCGCCGCGCTTGCCGAAAATAGTGCGCACATTGCCGGCCGTGCGGTTTTTATTATCGGTCAATGCCTCAACAATAACGGCAACTTTGCTGGCAGAAAAGCCTTCGTAACGCATAGAAACGAAATCGGCACCGCCAGCCACGGTTGTTGCCTTGGCAATAGCGCGTTCAATGTTGTCTTTCGGCATACTTTCAGCGCGGGCGGCTTGAATAGCTAAGCGCAAACGCGGATTCTTATCAGGTTCCGGCAAACCGCTCTTAGCGGCAACGGTAATTTCACGGGCTAATTTAGCAAAAACGCGGGCTTTTTTAGCATCTTGCGCACCTTTGCGATACATAATGTTTTTAAATTGCGAGTGTCCTGACATTTTATTAATCTCCTTAAAAATATTAATTTATGCGCTTTTATAGCCTATTTTTTTATAAATATTCAAGTGTTTTTTGCAAAAAACAACCAAAATTTGCAAAAACATTTCAAAAAAAACGCTTTTGCAAGTGCAGATTTATTTAATGTTTATTTTATGAACGGCCATCATCAGTGCCGTTAGCTTTATTATTTTAACTTTATTTTTTATCATAACGCCCTATTATTATAGTTAATGTATCACATATTCAGCTTTATCAGTAAAAAACAAAAAACTCCGCAGAAAATTGCTTATCTACGGAGTTTTATTTGAAAAGTTAATAAATACTATTTCAAAATAGATTTACCGGCATAAACAGCCATATCACCAAGTTCTTCTTCAATGCGAATGAGTTGGTTATATTTTGCCATACGGTCAGTACGCGACATTGAACCGGTTTTAATTTGGCCGCAGTTGGTAGCAACAGCAATGTCGGCAATTGTTGTATCTTCCGTTTCACCAGAGCGGTGCGATAAAACAGCCGTATAGCCATGGCGATGAGCCATATCAACAGCCTTCATTGTTTCCGTCAATGTGCCGATTTGGTTAACTTTAATCAAAATCGAATTGGCAATGCCTTTTTCAAAACCCATAGCCAAACGAGCCGGATTAGTCACAAACAAGTCGTCACCAACCAATTGAACTTTGCTGCCCAAAGCGTCAGTCAACAATTTCCAACCTTCAAAATCATCTTCAGCCATACCGTCTTCAATGGAGAAAATCGGGAATTTATCGCACAAGCCTTTGTAATATTCCACCATTTGTGCGTTGGTATAAGATTTACCTTCGCCTTCCATTTCATATTTGCCGTTTTTATAAAATTCGGAAGAAGCAGCATCAATTGCCAAAACAACATCATCTCCCGGTTTGTATCCGGCATCTTTAATGGCATTAACAATAAAGGTTAATGCTTCATCAGCAGACTTCAAATTCGGAGCAAAACCGCCTTCATCACCAACATTGGTGTTTTGACCGGCAGCTTTCAAATTTTTCTTCAAAGTTTGGAAAATTTCCGCACCCATGCGAATTGCTTCCTTAATCGAATCGGCAGAAACCGGCATAATCATAAATTCTTGAATATCAATCGGGTTATCAGCGTGCTTACCGCCGTTCAAAATATTCATCATCGGAACCGGTAATGTGCGTGCCATTGTGCCGCCTAAATAGCGATAAAGCGGTAAACCAGCTTCTTCTGCCTGAGCTTTAGCAACTGCCAAAGATACGGACAAAATGGCATTAGCACCGAGTTTACCTTTATTTTCTGTGCCATCAAGTTCAATCATTTTCGTATCAATATCAATTTGGTCTTCAGCATCATAGCCGGCTAAAGCGTCATAAATAGCTTCATTTACATTTTCTACAGCCTTCAAAACTCCCTTACCTCCAAAGCGTGATTTATCACCGTCACGCAATTCAACCGCTTCATGCACACCGGTAGAAGCGCCGCTTGGAACAGCTGCACGACCAAATGCGCCCGACTGCAAAACAACTTCGGCTTCAACCGTCGGTGTGCCGCGCGAATCTAAAATTTCTCTAGCGTGAATATCAACAATAGCACTCATTTTTTTCTCCTTATAAAATTAAACTTAAGTGTTGGCTATAACTTAGTTAATTTTGGACGATTGTCAAGTTGTTTCTACTGATTTTTCTCTTGCTTATGTGCGTTGACATATTTATCTCTCATTGGCATATAAAAACAATTTTCAGCAATTCCCTAAATGAACATTGTGCAAATATTTTTGCGCCACCATTTGCAATTCATACATTTTTTCTATTGGTGTCATAGCAATTGTGCTTTTATATCTAGGAAAATAGCGGCTAATGTGTAATGGAATTTCCGCTGAAAGCGAAGCTAGCCACTTTGCTTGTTTTTCCATATCATCAGCTCTGTCGTTTTTAGTCGGCACAATTAAAGTCGTCACTTCAACGTGACACTTATCATAAGCTGCTGCAATAGTTTGCTTAACACATTCTAAATTACCGCCGACGTAATCGTAATATTCTTGTGTAAATCCCTTTAAGTCAATATTCATTGCATCAATAAGCGGCAATAAATCTTGCAAAGGTGGCAAATTAATATGCCCATTTGTCACTAAAACGGTTTTTAAACCTGCCTGATGCAATAAAATAGCGCAATCACGCACATATTCATAACTGATAAATGGTTCGTTATAAGTGAATGCTACTCCGATATTTCCTAATGGTTGGTGCGCTAATTTTAGAGCTAAATCAACTAATTCATAAGGCGCAATTGTTCGATATGCCGCAGTTTGCATATTAGCCATTGAAATTTGGTAGTTTTGGCAGAAAGGACAACGCAAATTACACCCAAAGCTACCAACAGATAAAATATGGCTTTTGGGAAAAAAATGGTATAATGGCTTCTTTTCAATGGGATCTAAGGCAATTGAGGTAATTTTGCCGTAATTTATAGGCACAATAACACCATTAATACAGGCACGAGCGTGGCAAAAACCTGTTTGGCCTTCTTGTAATTTGCATTGTTTCGGACATATAGGACAGACGGGCATAATATTTTCCTTTCGTTTCTATTACTACTCAGATAACAATACATTTTCTGTTAGTGCCGGTTTTTTCTTTTTCATAGCTTCAACACCTGATATTACATCAATCAATTCATCGGTAATTTGTTCTTGCCGCTGCTGCTGATAGCTTTGATTAAGCTCGGCTAAATTTTTATCAATATTTTGCTCGGCATTTTGCATATTAGTCATACGTGTAAAATGCTCGGCCGCCAACGACTGGTTTAATTGGCTGATAAGTTTAATGAGTAAACTTTCACGCACTAACGCCGAAAACAGCTGCTCTTTTTTTTGCACAATCAACGGAATATTATTTGTTGGCCATGGCTTATCTTTCAGCTTTTGCAGTGCATTTGTATCAAAAGGCATAATTTGCTGTTTGACCACTTTTACCGCTGTGCCTTTACCGTGTTGCTGGAAATATACCGTAACATGGCTGATTTTTTCGCGGCTGATAATTTTATCTAAATTCATAATCAAACTTTCAGCCAAAATATGCACCGCTTTAACCGAATTAGCGTTGGCATAATGGGCCGAAAGCGGCCATTTTTTGGCTTCGGCCATGGCCGATAAACGTTTGCCGACAGTTAAAAATAATACCTGACTCGGTTTCAAGTTAAGGTGCTGCAAGTCTTTTTCGGCTGTAAGCATAATCTCACGATTAAACCTACCGACCATTCCGTTATCCGAACCGAGCAAAATATATAAAAACTTTTCCTGTTGATTTTTATTCTGCACCGCTTGCGGTAAACCGAATTTTTGCACCAAAGCCTGAAACGCATCTTGCAAATTTTGCCGATAAAACTTTAAAGAAGCATTTGCTTGTTCATATTGCAAAATGCTCACCGACGAAAGCATTTTCATGGTGCGCACAATATCACGCAAATCTTCGGTGGTTTTAATTTGACGTTGCAGGCTTTCCAAGGTCATTCTAGCTCAATCCTTCATTTTTCAATGCTTGAGCAAAAGCTGCAATAATTTCCGCACTTTTTTCCGCTGCAATTTTTTGCTTGTGATTGATGTTATTTATGACATCACCAAAACCGGCATGCCAAATTTCTAAGATGATTTTTTGCGCTTTATCGCATTGTTTGGCATCAAAACCATCAAACAATCCGGCATTGGTTGCCATAAATACGGCAATTTGATCGGCAGCAGACATCGTATGATATTGCTGTTGAGTAAGAACTTGGCGAATGGCTTGTCCGCGCTTAATTCGTGCCTGAGTTGCCGCATCAAGCTGCGTGCCGAACTTTGTAAATGCCTCCAATTCCTCAAATTGAGAATAAAACAATTTAAGCGGTCCGACCAGTTGTTTATAGGCCGGCAGCTGTGCATCACCGCCCACACGCGAAACCGAGCGACCGGTATCTATGGCAGGCATAAGCCCTTTTTGAAACAACGGTGCTGAAAGATATATCTGCCCATCAGTAATAGAAATGATGTTGGTTGGAATATAAGCTGAAATGTTGCCGGCTTCCGTTGCCACAATCGGAATTGCCGTCAGCGAACCGCCGCCAAATTCCGGCTTCAAGCGGGTTGAGCGCTCCAGTAAGCGTGAATGAATATAAAATACATCGCCCGGAAAAGCCTCACGCCCAGGTGGTCGGCGCAACAACAGCGACATTTGCCGATAAGCCCGCGCATGGTTGGTCAAATCATCATAAACAATCAGCACATCACGTCCCTGTTCCATGAAATATTCGCCGATAGAGGTAGCGGCATACGGTGCAACATACTGCATACCTGCCGTATCATTACCGGCGGCAACCACCACAACTGTTTGCGCCAAAACACCATATTTTTCTAAATCGGCAATAACCTGTGCCACAGCCGCAGTGCGCTGTCCTATTGCGCAATAAATGCAAATTACCCCGCTGTCTTTTTGGTTGAGCATCATATCAAGAGCAATAGCGGTTTTACCGGTTTGCCTGTCGCCTAAAATCAGTTCACGCTGACCGCGGCCGATGGGGGTAAACGCATCAACGGCTTTAATACCGGTCTGCAAAGGCACATCTACCGGCGCACGGTCCATAATTGCCCGTGCTTCAACTTCAATCGGCCGCCGATTGGAACTGATAATCGGCCCTTTATCATCAAGCGGAGCACCAAGTGGATTTATAACACGTCCCAATAATTCAAAACCAACCGCAACATCAATCACACGGCCGCTGCGTTTCACTTTATCGCCGGCACGGATAGTATCGGCATTATCCAAAAACACTACCCCGACGCTGTCTTTATCAAGGATTTGCACCACACCTTGCACATTGTGCGGAAAAATTAAAAGCTCATCCATTTGTGCATTTTCTAAACCGCCGACCAAAGCCGTTCCGGCCGCCACCGATTGCACCAAGCTTATTTCTTCTTGCTGAATTTTTGCATTTGTTTTTTTGATGCTTTTATCAATGGCTGCAAATGTTTTTTCGGTATCTATCATTTTTTTAACTCCTTTTCAGCAGCTGCATCATTTCATTTTGTAATGACTGCTGAAATTGCTGCATATAATCGGCCAAATGCCATGAAATTTGCTGACCGCCGGCTTCAATAGCCACACCGCAAATCAGCGCCGGATTTATTTTTACCACAAACTCAGCCGCGTTGGAAACAGCAGATTTTTCTTGCAAAAATTTCTTAATTTGCCGAACATTGTCATCGTTAAGCGGTTGGGCCGTATGTATAATAAAATTTTTCTGTTCGGCAAACAGATCCGGCAAAACCTTTGTCTGTTGCTGTAATTTTTCCATAAACTTGGCAAGCACCAAATCATTTAAATGAACATCAGCCATTTGTGCTAATGCCGAATCGGCAAATCGCGCAAAATATTCAGCAATTAAATTCTGCATTGCCAAAGTAAAAGCTTGTTTTTCACCAATGACCTTATTTTGCCAATTTGCTACTGCTAATTTATATTGAACTTCTGCTTCTTGCCTTAAATTTGCGGCAAATTGTTCTGCCGTAACATTTGTTTGCTTCAAAATTTCTTGCTTTTGCACTTCAATTTGCGCCAAACGACGTTCACATTCTGCAGTAATTTTTTGCGCTTCTTGACGTGCCGATTCTGCTTTTTTAAGTTCATCGGCAATCAGTTTTTGCCGCGCCGATACGGCTTTTAAAACCGGAATATATAAAAACCTGCGCAGCAGAAAAAGCAAAATGATTAAATTAATAATCTGTGCCGCAAATGTCCACCAATCTATTTCCATCAACTAAGTCCTATTGGCTGATTGCATAGTTCCAAAACGGATTTGCATATAAGGTTAAAAATGCAATAAGCATAGCATATAGCGCTGTTGTCTCAAGCATTGCAAGCGTTACAAACATGGTTGAGCGTATGCGGTTAGCCTCATCAGGCTGCTGCGCCATTGCCTGCAAAGCCGCCGCTGCTGCCTGTCCTTCGCCCAGTGCTGAACCGATACTACCGATGCCCATACATATACATGCGCCTAAAACCGATACAGCTCCGATAATTGCATATGAATCCATAGTTTTCTCCTTCTCGTTAAGTTGTTATAATTTCCGGCACAACTTCTTCTTTAACGCTGGAAGAATATACCACTGCCAGCAAAGCAAAAATATATGCCTGAATTGAACCTGTTAATAAACCGAGTGTTTGCATGGTCAGCGGTGCAATAAAAGGCACAAAAGCGCTCAAAATGCTGGCAAACATTACTCCGCTGAGCATATTGCCGAACAAACGAAGCCCCATGGCAAACACTGAAAAAAATTCGCTGAAAATATTCATTGGCAGCATCAAAGGAACCGGCTCAATAAATTTTCTCAAATAACCTTTAATACCGGCATTTTTAACCGCAAAATAAGGAATGGCCAAAAACACCACCGCAGCCAAAGCCATCGTGGTGCTCAGCGATGCTGTCGGCGGTCGAAACCACGGAATAAATGTCAGCAAATTGCATACCAAAATAAAACAAAACAATCCCATAGCCATGCCTAAATATTGATTGGTGCGTGAGCCGCTGGTTTCATTAGACTCTCGCTGCAGCCACAGCACCAATGCTTCCAACGCCGTTTGCCATTTGGAAACGTGTTTGGCCGTTGATAGTTTTCGCGTTGTCAGCCATGCAATCAGCGTAATTAGCAGCATTACTAACCAACTGTTGAAAATTGTGGCATTAATGTACCAATCGCCATATTGGAAAATATGAATGCCGTCAAAACTGTTAAGTCCGATTACACGGCCTTTTTGCGGCAAATCTAACCATTGGCTGAAATCAACACTAATCATCAGCGCTCCTGCTCTTATCAACAATTAAACCGTGTTTTTCATACCAAATGATAAACAGCTTGGTAATAAAAAATGCAGCCAAATAAAACAACAGCAAAACAATATTTTTACCGGCCACCAAAATCATTGTCCCAAAAAACAGAGCAATGCGCAACAGGGCAATTCCGCTGAAAACAGACCATTTATGTTTGAAATTATGAATATGGTTAACACTCCAACGTAAACTTTCAAAATATATAATTCCCACAAAAATACCGCTTAATATGGCCAAACCTAACCGCCAATATTCTGCCTGTTGCCACATAATCTGCCATAAATTAATACTGTTCATGGTCATTCCCTTTCTGTGCAAAATTCATTTTTTCAATTTTCTTATTTTCAATATTAAGCCAAAAATAAGCGTTCATTAAACCCCACATAAAACCTAAAAATAAGCCCGACAAGCGCCAAGAAAATGTTTGCGGATAGTTTTCATCAAGCCAGCCACCGCCTATAACACCCAATAAAATCGGCACAATAATCACACCGCCTAATGAAGCAATCAGCCCAAAATTAGCGTGCCAATGCCGATATGGACGCTGTTCTATTTGTTCGGCTTTACGAAGGAGCGTTTCTTCAATATTTTGTTCTTCCGATGATATATTACTATCCGCCATCAATTTCACCTTTAAGCTGTCTAAACCCACGCATTATACCTAATTCTAAGCGCGCCATTGCCGTGTTCAATTCTTTGCGTTTTTCCTCATTTTGCTTAAATTCTTTTTTAATTAAATCTTGCAATTCCGATAAAGTCGGTCCCAAAACCGCCCCTTGCACTGAAATGGTAACAACATCACCTTTTTTAACCACAATTCCTTGGTGGCAAGCGGCATATTTTTCGGTTTCGTTTTCAGGAACATAGGCGGTAATTCCGGCGGTCAGCGATGCCACAAAATCCACATGATGCGGTAGCAAAGTATAATATCCAGTGGCGGTTTCAAAAGTAACCTTGTTGATTTGCGTATTTAACAAAATGCCTTCCGGTGTTGCAATAACCAATTTCATTAAGCCGCAGCCTCCTTATTTTTTTTCTTTTTGACGCGCGCCAAAACTTCATCAACATCACCAACCATATAAAAATCATCTTCTGATAAATCATCAAATTCACCAGCTAAAATTCTTTCACAGCCCTCAATTGTTTTTTCTAAGTCAACCGAGCGGCCTTCCATGCCGGTAAATTGATGGGTAGTAAAAAACGGCTGCGTTAAAAAGCGTTCCAACTTGCGCGCCGTTAAAACCGTGTGTTGATCATGTTCTGGCAGTTCATCAAAACCAAGCATGGCAATAATGTCTTTAAGTTCTTCATATTCTGCCAAACATTTACGCACCGCCACCGCCGCATTATAGTGCCGCTCACCCACAACTTGAGGTGTGAGCATATTGGAGCTTGAATTAAGCGGGTCAACTGCCGGATATAAACCTTGCGCTGCCCGTGCGCGTGAAAGCACAATGCTGGCGGATAAATGCGCAAATGTATGCACTGCCGATGGGTCGGTAAAATCATCGGCCGGAACATAAACCGCCTGAATGGAGGTAATTGCCGCATCGGCAGTTGATGAAATGCGTTCCTCTAAATCGGCAATATCGGTTCCGAGTGTCGGCTGATAGCCTACGCGTGAAGGCATTTGCCCCAAAAGAACAGAAACTTCTGAACCTGCCTGCACAAAGCGGAAAATGTTATCTATCAGCAGTAAAACATCTTTTTTTTCATAATCGCGAAAATATTCGGCCATCGTCAAACCGGTTAACGGCACACGAAAACGCACGCCAGGAGCTTCATTCATTTGCCCGAATACCATCACCGTTTTATCTAAAACACCGGCATCTTTCATCTCGCGATACAGCTGTTCTCCTTCGCGCGAACGTTCTCCAACACCGCAAAAAATGCTGGCACCGTCATAGCGCCCGACCATATTATTAATCAGTTCGGTAATCAACACTGTTTTTCCCACACCGGCACCCCCAAACAAACCGGCTTTGCCGCCGCGCTCCATTGGCGCTAATAAATCAATGGCCTTAATGCCGGAAATAAATATTTCGGCGCTAGGCTCGCGCTCTTTTAGCGGCACGGCTTCTGCATGAATAGATTTTATCGGTGTGTATGTAAGCGCTGCACCGCCATCAATCGGTTGGCCGAAAATATTAAACATACGCCCGAGAATTTTATCTCCTACCGGTACACTAATCGGCTTTCCGGTATCAACCACCGCCATATGCCGCGCTAAACCGCCGGTTGGCCCCATCACCAAAGCTCTCACGGTTTTGCTATCAATATATCCTTGAACTTCAGCGGTAAGTGTGCCGATTTTAAGCGCATTATTAACATGCGGCAAGTTTTGCAAAAATTCAATTTCAACCACGCCGCCGTTAATTGCCGTTATATATCCTATATTTTCTTCTTGTTCTGCCATTTTAAAAATCCGCTATATATTTAATCATAAAAATAATCTTTTCATCATCTAAAATATGGCAAGAATATTAATATAATCCTAAAAAAAGGATTTTATCAAAAGCAAAGCTCTGCGCCGTAGCCCAACGCAGAACTCATAAAATAACTAAAAATACGTTCATAGTCTTCGTTTGTATTTATTTAATTTGCTGAATTAACGATTCTAATTTATCAGACTGTGCGCTGATTTTTTCGGATAAAACACCATCGGCTTTGGCAATATCTTCCGGCCGCACACAAAACAGTCCGTCTTTAATGTCTTGCAGCTCGTCAGCCAAGGTTAAGGCAACCAATGCCAGCATCATATTTTCATTAATTGAACGCGAGCCTCCCGTAACCTGTTTGGCTCGTTCATCTAAAATTTTTGATAATGCCACAATATGCGCCTCTTGTCCGTCTTCACAAACAATGGCATATTCGCGTTTATCAATTGTTATTGTTACTTGCCCCATTTTCGTTTAATACCTTTTCTAATTTTGCCACAACATCATCAATATTTTCTGTTGTTTGAGCAATTGTTTGTTGCATTTGCGCCAACTTCTGCACTAATTCGGCATTTTTTTGTTCAACTTCTTCCAGTTGAGCCTTGCGATTTGCAAGCGCCGTGTTTAAATTTTGCACTTCGGTTTGCAAACCGCTGATTTTATTATTGCGGTTTTCGGCTAAATCTTCAAGTTCTTTAATTTTAGTTTCTGCCGCTGTATTGTTTTTAGCCGCATTTAATTCTTCGCTAAGTTGTTTGTTTTGTTCTTCTAAAGCATTTATTTGCGCAACAGAAGCTGCCGTTTTATTTTTTTCAGCTTCTAATGCTGCTGATAAATCTGCCCGTTGTTTTTGCACAACCGCAATTAATTCTTCCACAACAGTGCTTAAACGCGCAACAGAGCTTTCGCTTTTCGGTAAATTTTGCATATCCATAATAAAAAACTTCCTTTTATCTAAAATTGTTATATAATTCTCTTAATTTAATTTTAGAGATAACATAAAGATAATCAAAATGCAAAACTTTATCATCAGAATTACTCAAAAAAATTTTAATATAATAGAAAATCAGCAATGCCGCTGTTTTATTTTGCCGGATTCAACATCGGTTGAATTTGCCGCTGAGTTTGTGCAAAAAGCCCATGCAGCCGATAAACTGGTCTTGGCATCGGGAGAAAAAGCTGTGTCTTTTTACCAAAAAAACAATTTAGACGGCTTTATGGTTGATACATCTAAAGAATCGGCACCGCAAAAACTTATCAAAAAATTGCAAGCGCAAAATCCGCAAGCTATTATCGGTGTTATTAGCCGCAATCGCCGGCACGAAGCAATGCTGGTGAGCGAATGTGAGCCTGATTTTGTGGCGTTTAAAGTTTGGCAGGAAGGGTTGGAACAAACAAAAGAACTACTGCAATGGTATAACGAGTTGTTCTTAATTCAGAGTGCGGCACAAATTGAAGACAATGATGTAGATATTTCAGCCATAAGTGCTGATTTTATAATTATTGAAGATGTTGAGGTAAAATAAAAAAATGCGCTATAAAATTATGGTAGAATATGACGGCACAAATTTAGTCGGTTGGCAAAAGCAAAAAGACGGACCAAGCGTGCAAGATTTTTTGGAGCGGGCAATTTACGGCTTTTCACATCAAACAACCGAAGTTTATGGTGCCGGACGCACCGATGCCGGTGTGCATGCTTTAGGACAAGTGGCACATTTTGATTTAGATTCACCCTTAAATGCCTTTAAAATGCAAGAAAGTTTGAATGCCTTGCTGCGTGAACTGCAAGCACCGGTAGCAGTTATTAATACCGAAATTGTTGACGACAGCTTTCATGCACGCTTTTCAGCCAAAGAACGTGGCTATATTTATCGGCTGCTTAATCGCCGTGGAGCTACGCCGCTGCGGCTCAATCGGGTGTGGCATTTGCCTTTTCCGGCACTTGATATTGCGGCAATGCGGCAAGGCGCAAAATATTTGCTCGGCAATCACGATTTTTCATCGTTCCGCGGAGCAGGCTGTCAGGCACTTTCACCGGTTAAAACGCTGGATAAATTAGATATTGATATAGTTGGCGATGAAATTGTATTCACGGTTGAGGCACGCTCGTTTATCTATCATCAGGTGCGTAATATGGTCGGCACATTGTCACAGGTGGGCAGCAAAAAATTTGCTCCGGAAGATGTAAAGCGCATTTTAGAAGCCAAAGACCGCACTAAAGCCGGCATTTCCGCCCCTGCCTGCGGATTGTATTTGAATAAGGTGATGTATTGAAAAAAACTTTACACTGCCGCTAACATAGCATTGCAAAACGCACCGATTTTTGCTCGGTGCGTTTTTATTTATACTTTTGAGAATAAATTTTAGTTATTCCCGGCCAGCCCTTCTTCGTGCCGTTTCAACCAAAAGTCTTGAAGAAAACGTTGTTCTGGCTTCTTCCGGTTTAGCTAACATTTTTTCAAATACACCTTGCTCACGCATTTGGCGATATAAGGATTTGAAGTTTTCCGGCGTATTTTCAATGCCTTTTTCTTCCATACCCATACCGATCACGCGTTTGCGATTAATCGGCGTATTCGGAATATATTGTTTAAGAGCTTTTTCGCGCGGCATTGTTTCGGCACGAGCCAATTCTTCATAAAATTTTTGTGCAAAACTTTATTATCGCGCCATTCCTCAGGTGTTGTTTTACCATCTGTAACCATTTTATCAAAAATAGCACCGGCTAGCATGCGCCCCTTTAAGCTGTGCGTGCCCACAAATTTTGCCAATCTTTGCGGCATCGCCGGATTGATTTTCCACGCTTTACAACAATCAAACAATGTGCGTTCGCTTGGCATACGCCCTTCCGACATGGTTAAACCGCCTTTTTTAATTGCGTCCATCATTACCGGATACATCCAATCTTGCATCACATCAGATTTGGCAATTTGAGCAATTTGGCGAACCGAATATTCATTATAAGGTGAACCATATCGGTCGGGACGTTCATTTGCAGATTGCCAAATATCCAAACAACGTTTAGCCTCTTTTTTAGTTTCGATGCCGGCATCAACTAAGTCAAAATGTAAATTACCGTTGAATGAAACTTCATTGTCTTTACTATATTCTCTAATGGCAGCCATCATTTTGCCTACTTGCTGATGATATTTAATTGCATCGTCTAAGACCTCCACAAAATCACCCATTTTTTGTGTCGTTACAAACTCATGCAACTGAGCTGTTTTTTCAGGAAACATCTGACGAATATAAGCATTATTATGTTCATTAGGTCTATAGGTCGCATATTTATCAGCTTCCGCAAACATCTTATCCCAAACTTGATTGGCATCTTCCATAAATTTAGGGTCTTTTGCCGCTTCAGAAATACTTGTATACCAATCCTCCTGACCATATTTTTGCATCGCTAAATCACGGATTTTATCAGTAAATGCATCTAAAAAATTCGCTTCCGGTGCATTAGAATTATCTTTGGTAATTGTCTCAAAAAACATTTTTTTGTATGGCAATTTAATTATTTCGTCAGCACGTTCAGTAATAGCGTTAACAACTTCATTCCCATATTGTTCGCGATATCGTGCAGAAATTAAATCAAATGCCGGAGTGTTTGGTGCTTCAATCGCAACTTGTAATAATCCTGATAAGTGAGAACAATCATAAGCTTTAGCAGCAAGCAATGCAGTTTCAGAATAACCATCAGCTAAATCTTTAATAGAAACACCTTTCAAATCGAATAAGCGATGTTCATCAACTTCGATTTTTCCCTTGTTCTCAGTGTTAATTAAACTTATAAAGAAATTTCGATCTTCGGTAGTTTGATATGTTTTATAGATTTCTTTATTTTTTTGATATTTATTAATATATGCCTGTAATCCTATAGCACGACTATCAGTGTCATTAACTTGTTTTACACAATCCAAAATGTCTTCTACGCCCAAATCCAAAAAATCAGCATTTCTTAGCATTATCTCAGGACGCCATTGAAGCAAATATTTTTTTAGTTCACCATCATGGTAATTATTCACATAAGAAATAGCCTCTTTTTCATTATCCTTTGTGACACCATCTTTTACACCTTTGGAATCAATTGTTAAAAATACTTTTTTTGCCCCAATATAAGAAATTTCTCCACTGTTCAAAAGACCATCATGCACACCTGTGAAAGTTCTATATAAATTTTTTCCCAAATGGTCTAGCATATAAAAATCTTCTATAGGTCCATATCCGCTAGGAGTCTCGCATTCACCAATTTTAGTAAATTTATTATCATACACAGTTGCAAGGCATATATGTCCATCCGTATGGTTTGTATGATAATCAATCTGAACAACATCGCCTATACGCTTACAATAACGGACATCTTTTACATCAATACCTAATGATAAACACGCTTCATTTTTGATTTGTTCCCCTTGGCGTCTCATTTTATCACGTTCGCGTCCCTCTATTGTTGCTAATTTTTTCCAACGACTTTCTAAGTCTCTAGCATACCAAACATCAGGATTGACATTAATAGGGTTATTAACATAATCAAACATAGAATTCCATGTAGGAATAGGTTGATCTTTATCCACTTGGTGGCTCAAAAGAAAGTGACATTTTTCTTTCCAGTCACCTCCCCGATTATTCCACATACAGTTCACAAAATCCTCTTTCGTAATTTCTGCACCTGCATCTACCAATGCTTGCATTTGTTCAATAGATTGAGCATGAGTAAATGCCTCATTTTCACCAAGAATATTTCTTTTGTTTGGATTTGCCCCTCCACTTAGTAAGAGTTTTGTTTCTTCAATTGATTTAGCATTAACAAGAGCCTTATCTAAATCTCCTTGTGTGTAATATAAAAAGTGTTCATTACCCTCTGCCTGATATTTCTTATGCTCTTCAATCAATTTCTTTATTTCTTCAATATCTCTCATCTCTTTTCTCCTTATCCGCTAAAAATAAAACAAGTCGCTTAATGAAAAGCGACCGGCGGTTGGAAACTATTTGAGAGAATAGTGCGACATATTGGCCTAAACAGCTATATATTTGTCTAGAATATTTATATGATGTCTATGTAAAACGGCTTATTTTGCCGCCCACCGATCATCATATAAAAGATAACCATCGGGCCTGCAAAATTTAACGTCTTGCATTGACGCTCTCAAAGAGGTTTCCACACCTCAGGCAAGTCCTTTTCACCTTGCTTAAGTTTAAGCTAGCAAAAATTTTGCCTTTTGTCAACCTGTTTTTGAAAAATATTTATTTTTTTAGCGGGGGCTTAATTTAATCAATATTTTTTTTATAAAAGTTTCTGAACTGGAACAGTCTTATTTATGATTTTATTTGACTTTAGCCGTATAAGAGTTTAAAAATGCGTTCAACGGAGAAAAAATGGAACTTTCGGAATTTAAAAATATATTACCGCCATATAAGGCCTTGCTTGGAATAGACTATGGCAGCAAGCGTATGGGCGTTGCCGTGTCTGATTTGCTGCGCGGCATTGCTACTGCGCACAAAATTATCTATCGCACAACTTGGAAAAAAGATGTGTCGGAATTAAAGCAAATTATAGGCCAAAAAGAAATCGGCGGCATTGTCTATGGTCTGCCTTTGCTAATGAACGGTGCTGAGGGAGATATAGCTAAGGAAGTTCGCGCATTTGCTTTAAAATTATCTGAGGAAATTGATTTACCTTATGTTTTTTGGGACGAACGTTTGTCATCTTCGGCAATGGAAAAGTTTTTAATTAAGGAAGTAGATTTATCACGGCAAAAGCGCCAAAAAGTTTTAGATGCTTCTGCCGCCGCATATATTTTGCAAGGCGCTTTAGATGCATTAACTTATATGAAATAAAGGAAAAAATATGTTCAGAAAATTACTCGTTTTTTTAGGCGTTTTAATGATTATTTTGTTGGCTGCATTGGCTTGCGGCGGCTATTATGCTTATCAACACCGACAGGAAATTGGGCAAAAAGCTCTTAATTATGCCATGCAAAATATGGGCAAATCTTTTTCTTTAGCACCTACTAAACAAGCACAATCGGAAGATTCATTTGGTTTGGAAAATATTTTATCAGTCATAACTAATGAGCAAAATTCTGATGTTAACAACAATGAGGCTATCTTGCAAATGGCTCAAAAAGCCCTTTCTGTTTTAGGAAGAAATTCTGAACAAATTTTGCAAGCTACAGCAACCGAAACTCATGACATTAACGCTCGTGATAAAAAAGGTCGCACTTTATTGTTGAATGTTTGCCGAACCGATGCTTCGGCGCAGGTTATTAAGATGCTGCTGAAATATGGCGCAGATGTTTCAGCCGTTGATAATAAAGGACATACTGTGTTAATGTATGCTGCGGCACTTAATCAAAATGTCGAAGTGATTAAATTGCTTATTGCCGCCGGTGCTAACATTAAGGCACAAGACAACAGCGGCAAAACCGCTGCCGATTATGCTGCCAATGAACAAATTAAATCGTTGCTTAACCAGCAGTAAAATGAAAAAAAGTTTTACTTTTAGAAAATATTAATTATATTGTACTAAGCTTTGGCAGGTGTGTTTATATAAAGAAAGGATACGATAATGGCGGAAATTATGGCCAATTCTTTGGTGCCGATGGTGGTGGAACAAACTCCTAAAGGCGAGCGTTCATTTGATATTTTTTCGCGTTTGTTAAAAGAGCGAATTATTTTCTTAACAGGTGAAGTTAATGACGAGGTTTCGGCGCTTGTTTGTGCGCAATTACTGTTTTTGGAAGCAGAAAACCCCAAAAAAGATATTTCGCTATATATTAACTCACCGGGCGGCGTGGTTACTTCCGGCTTTGCAATGTATGACACTATGCAATATATTTCCTGCGATGTGGCAACAATTTGTGTGGGGCAAGCATGCTCAATGGGCTCATTTTTGCTGGCGGGCGGCACAAAAGGCAAGCGCTATTCGCTACCAAACTCACAAATTATGATTCACCAACCGTCAGGCGGTGCTAAAGGACAAGCTGCCGATATTGAAATTCAGGCAAAATTGATTTTGGATTTGCGCAAGCGTTTGAATGCCATATATGCCCAAAATACCGGTCAAAAACTTTCGGTAATTGAAAAAGCCATGGACCGCGATAATTTTATGACACCGCAAGAAGCACTTGATTTTGGCTTGATAGACCATATTATTACCAACCGCGACGAGATGAAATAAGGAGGCATTATGAGTAAAAAAGATAAAGATGACAATAAAAAAGAAGATGAAATTTTGCATTGCTCGTTTTGCGGAAAAAGTCAGAATGAAGTGAAAAAACTGATTGCCGGACGCGGAGTTTATATTTGCGACGAATGTATTGATGTTTGCCATACCATTATGGAAGAAGAAATTAATGAAGCCGAGGCAGAGGCAAAGACAGCATCCGGTGAAATGCCATTTTTGAATGAATTGCCGACTCCGTCTAAAATTAAGTCTTTTCTTGATGAATATGTAATTGGGCAGGATTATGCTAAAAAGGTTCTTTCGGTGGCGGTTTATAACCACTATAAACGCTTAAATAACCCTAAAAAAAATGAAGTTGATATTACAAAATCTAACGTAATTTTAATTGGCTCCACCGGCTCGGGGAAAACACTTTTAGCGCAAACTTTGGCGCGCATTTTGAATGTGCCGTTTGCCATTGCCGATGCCACAACTTTAACCGAAGCTGGATATGTTGGCGAAGACGTGGAAAACATCATTCTGAAATTAGTGCAAAATGCCGATTATGATATCGAAAAAGCACAACGCGGCATTATCTATATTGATGAAATAGATAAAATTTCACGCAAAACCGATGGTCCTTCAATTACGCGAGATGTTTCCGGTGAAGGAGTGCAGCAAGCGTTGCTAAAAATTGTGGAAGGAACAGTTGCTAATGTGCCGCCGCAAGGAGGACGCAAGCACCCGCAACAAGAGTTTTTACACGTTGACACCACAAATATTTTATTTATTTGCGGCGGCGCTTTTGCCGGCTTAGAAAAGATTATTGAAAAACACGGCTCTGAAAACAATAATTCAATCGGTTTCGGTGCTAAAGTTGATAAGGAAGATAAAACTATCGGGCAAATTTTAAAGGACGTTCGGCCGGAAGATTTAGTAAAGTTTGGTTTAATTCCGGAATTTACCGGCCGTATGCCGGTGATTGCAACGCTCGATGAGCTTGATGAAACAGCTCTAATAAAAGTTTTGACCGAACCGAAAAATGCGCTCGTCAGCCAATATATTTCGCTGTTTGATATGGACGATGTTAAGCTCACAATTTTGCCGGAAGCAATGCAAGCCATTGCCAAGTTGGCAATAAAACGCAAAACCGGTGCCCGAGGCTTACGCGCCATTATGGAAGAAATTTTGATGGAATGGATGTATGAACTTCCGGATAAAAAAGATGTAACAGAGTTGGTGATTGATGAAAAAGTTGTAACCGAAAACGCAAAGCCGAAAATGATTAAAGGGCATATGAAAAAATCTGCCTAATTTGTTTATTTTTTCAAAACACATAATAAGAGCATACAAAAAAAAGCAGCAAAGCAAAAAAAATGGTTGCATTTTATAAAAAACTGATATAGTTTGACTTCACTTCCGAGGAGGCAGATTGTTGCTCTATGCTTTTGTGCGGCAATCTCGTTTGCGGTTTCAAGGTCGTAAACTATCGGGACAATAAAGTTAAAATTAAAAAAAGGATATATTAAAATGAAAAGTATTGTAGCTGCTAAAAAGAAAAACAGCCGTCGCTATGGCGACAACTTATGGGGTGAAGCAAATAGCCCGTATAATAAAAGATCATATCGTCCGGGACAACACGGCCAAAGAAAAGCCAAGATTACCGACTATGGTCAACAATTGATTGCTAAGCAAAAGTTGAAAGTTTATTACGGTAATATTTCAGAAAAGCAATTTCATAAATATTATGCTGAAGCTATTCGCCGCACAGGTGATAGCGCTGAAAACTTAGTTGGTTTGCTGGAGTCGCGTTTGGACAACTTAGTATATAAATCTAAGTTTGCTTCAACCGTGTTTGCGGCTCGCCAGTTTGTAAACCATGGTCACGTTACGGTTAACGGCAAAAAAGTTAACATTCCTTCTTATATGGTAAAAGTTGGTGATGTTATTGAAGTTCGTGAAAAGTCGAAAAAATTAGCGTGCGTTTTAGCCGCTGTTGAGTCACAAACTCGCGATTGTCCGGAATATTTGGAAGTAGATACGAAGAAATTAACGGCTAAATATACATTTGTGCCGAAATTCCAAGACATTCCGTATGCTGCCGTTATGGAACCGAACTTGGTGGTGGAATACTACTCAAGATAATATTGCAGAATTTTTCTTGCGATGCGTCCCTTGTTTCCAAGGGACGCTTTCTTTTTATAAAAAATAAGCACCTGCAAAAGCTAAAATTTAAATATTCTAATATAATGACGATAAAACAGATAAAATGCTTGCATAAATGAGGTAAAATATATATTTTAAACCAAAAGGATTTGAAAATAATGATAGCAAAGTTAAAAGGTATAATAGATACTCTGGGTGAAGATTATTGCATTATTGATGTGAATGGCGTAGGGTATTTGGTTGCTGCTTCGGCAAAAACTTTAGGAAAGCTGAATGTGGGAGCAGAGGCAGCCTTGCTAACGGAAATGATTGTGCGCGAAGACAGTATTTCGCTGTTTGGTTTTGCCGATGCATGGGAGAAAGAGTGGTTTAATACGTTGACTAAAGTTCAAGGTGTTGGGGCCAAGGTTTGTTTGAGTATTTTATCGATTTTAACACCAGCACAGCTGGCACAAGCCATCGGTGCACAAGATAAAAGTTCGTTTTGCCGAGCTTCCGGTGTTGGGCCGAAATTAGCGGCGAGAATCGTAACTGAGCTAAAAGATAAAATTGTCACTATTCCCGTTGGCAATAATAGCACTGAGGTGCTTAGCGACACTCCTACACCAATGGTAATCCCTGCCCCTTCCGAAACTGATTATTCTAAAAGCGAAGATGTTATATCGGCATTGGTTAATTTAGGCTACCAGCGCTTGGAAGCCTATCGCGCCGTCAATAAAGTTATGGCTGAAAATCAAGATGCCGCCGTGCCGACACTGATTCGTTTGGCGCTCAAAGAATTTGTGAATAAGGACTTGTAACCATGAAAGAAGATGCACGCATAATAAGCCCGCAAGCACAGCCGGAAGACAATGCAGTTGGCAGCAATCCGGTAAATTTACGACCGAATTCGCTAGATGAATTTGTGGGACAACGCGAAGTTTGCGAAAATTTAAAGGTTTTTATTGAAGCAGCAAAACAGCGCGGCGAGGCTTTAGACCATGTATTGTTTTTCGGCCCTCCGGGATTAGGTAAAACAACATTATCATCTATTGTTGCTAAAGAACTGGGTGTCGGTTTTCGGGCAACTTCAGCCCCTATGATTTCAAAATCAGGCGATTTGGCGGCAATTTTAACCAATTTAGAACGCAATGATGTGCTGTTTATTGATGAAATACACCGCTTAAATCCGGCAATAGAAGAAGTTTTATATTCAGCAATGGAAGATTTTCAACTGGATTTAATTATCGGCGAAGGCCCATCGGCACGCTCGGTTCGCATTGACTTGCAACCGTTTACGCTGATAGGAGCAACCACTCGTTCCGGACTTTTATCGAATCCGCTGCGAGACCGTTTTGGAATTCCGATGCGCTTAGATTTTTATACCGATGACGAACTTAAAAAAATTGTACTGCGCGGGGCTAAATTGCTGAATATTGAAATTTCTGATGACGGAGCAATGGAAATTGCCAAACGCAGCCGCGGCACTCCGCGAATCGCCGGAAGATTGCTGCGAAGAGTGCGCGATTTTGACGCAGTTTCGGCTCAAAAAACAATTGATTCGCAAATTTCGGATATGGCACTGAAAAGATTAGATGTTGATGATTTCGGCTTAGATAATTTTGACCGACGCTATTTAAAATGCATTGCAAAAAATTATGGAGGAGGTCCGGTGGGAGCAGATACATTGGCTGCGGCATTGTCGGAAGAACGCGATACAATTGAAGAAGTTGTGGAGCCGTTTTTGCTCAAACTTGGTTTTTTGCAGCGAACTCCGCGCGGACGTATTATTTCGCAGCAAGGGTATAAATATTTAGGCATGCAAATGCCGGCAAAACAAGTGAAACAATATGAATTGCTTGAGGTTTTGGAGGAAAACTGATTATGGTAAAAATTCTGCCGGCAGAAGGCTTATTGCAAGATAAAATTTTTTATTATCCGGTGCGCGTATATTATGAAGACACCGATGCCGGCGGCATTGTTTATTATGCCAATTATCTCAAATTTGCCGAGCGGGCGCGTAGCGAGTTTCTACGCGCTTTGGGAATTAATCAGCAGAAAATTTTGGCTCAGCAAAAAGTTGGTTTTGTGGTGCGTTCATGCCATATTGAATATTTACAATCAGCAGTTTTGGATGATGCTTTAACAGTGTCGTGCGAAGTGGCAGAAACGGGAAGCGCCTATGCAGTGATAAAACAACAAATTTGCCGTGAAAATGACGTGTTGGCTCAAATTGAAGTAAAATTGATTTTTTTAAGTTTAGAAACTCATCGGCCAACCCGAATTTTGCCGGAAATTAAAGAAAAACTTTAGATGATTAGCGGTAAGTAAAAGATGACAACGCAAAATGAACTACTAAAAGAGTTAGAAACACAAAAATATAAATACGGCTTTATCACGGATATTGAAGCCGATGTGGCGCCGCGCGGCCTAAATGAAGATATTATTCGCCTGATTTCTTCTAAAAAAAACGAGCCTCAATGGCTTTTGGAATGGCGTTTGAAAGCATATAGACACTGGCTGACGATGAACGAGCCAACATGGGCAAAACTGAAATTTGAGCCGATAAACTATCAAAATCTGTTTTATTATGCCGCACCAAAGCAAAAAGTTAAACCGAAAAGTTTAGATGAAGTTGATGCCACATTGCTTGAAACATATAACAAATTGGGAATTCCGCTGAAAGAGCAGGAAGCACTTGCCGGCGTAGTGGCGGTTGATGCAGTTTTTGACAGCGTTTCGGTGGCAACAACCTATCGGGCGCAATTAGCAGAAAAAGGCATTATTTTTTGCTCAATTTCCGAGGCTATTAAAGAGCATCCGGAGTTGGTGCAAAAATACCTTGGTTCGGTTGTGCCGTATAGTGATAATTTTTATGCCTGCTTAAATTCAGCCGTGTTTACTGACGGCTCATTTGTTTATATTCCCAAAGGCGTACATTGCCCAATGGAACTTTCAACCTATTTTAGGATTAATGCACAGAATACCGGACAATTTGAGCGCACACTAATTGTGGCAGAAGATGAAAGCTATGTTTCATATTTAGAAGGATGCACGGCACCGCAGCGCGATGAAAACCAACTGCATGCGGCAATTGTGGAAATTGTGGTGCTGAACAACGCCGAAGTTAAATATTCTACTGTGCAAAACTGGTATCCCGGCGATGAATACGGCAACGGCGGTGTTTATAACTTTGTAACTAAAAGAGCAGCATGCCGCGGTGTTAATGCCAAAATTTCGTGGACGCAGGTGGAAACCGGTTCGGCTATAACTTGGAAATATCCGTCTTGTATTTTACAAGGCGACAATTCGGTGGGTGAATTTTATTCGGTAGCATTAACTCACCATTATCAGCAAGCAGACACCGGAACAAAGATGATTCATATAGGCAAAAACACGCGTTCTAAAATTATTTCAAAAGGCATTTCGGCCGGAAATTCTAATCAAACATATCGCGGTTTGGTTGACGTTAATAAAAGCGCCACGGGCGCGCGCAACTATTCACAGTGTGACAGTTTGCTCATTGGTTCAAATTGCGGGTCGCATACTGTTCCGTATATATGCAATCGCAATAAATCGGCAGTGTTGGAACACGAGGCAACAACCTCAAAAATCAGTGATGAGCAATTGTTTTATTGTCAGCAGCGCGGCATTAAAGAAGAAGATGCCGTAGGATTGATTGTTAATGGATTTTGCAAAGAAGTGATGCAAAAATTGCCGATGGAATTTGCTATTGAAGCAACAAAATTAATAAATATAAGCTTAGAAGGAAGTGTGGGATAAAAATGACTGAAATTAATGAAGAACAATTATATCAACGAGCTGTAAAAGTTTGGGGAAAAGAACCTCAAATGCTGCAAGTTATTGAAGAAATGAGCGAATTAATCAAAGAAATTCTGAAAAATATAAATCGCAAAAAAGATAATGTGGCGGAAATTATAGAAGAAGCCGCCGATGTTGAAATTATGCTCGGCCAGCTTAAATGCTGTTATAATATCGCCGATGAAATCAGCGCCTATAAAGCCGAAAAACTGAAATTGATTGAAAAACGCCTTAATGATTGGGAAAAAAAGGAAAACGGCAATGGAAAAGAAGTTGCTTGAAATAAAAGACTTATATGCCGGAGTGGCTGAGAGCGGAAAAGAAATTATAAAAGGCTTGAATTTAACCATCAATGCCGGTGAAGTTCATGCCTTAATGGGGCCTAACGGTGCCGGAAAATCGACTTTAGCCTATTTATTGGCCGGCAAAGCAGATTATGCTGCAACAAGCGGAAATGTAACGTTTGCAGGGCAAAATTTATTATCCTTAAAACCCGATGAACGCGCCAATGCCGGTCTGTTTTTAAGCATGCAATATCCGGTAGCAATTCCGGGAGTATCAACCAATAATTTTTTGAAGCACGCGGTTAATGCTAAACGCAAATATATGAATTTACCGGAGCTTGATGCGGCTGAGTTTTTAAAACTTTTGCGCGCTTCTGCTCAAGAGTTAGGCGTAACAACTGAAATGCTCAAGCGCGAACTTAATGTCGGTTTTTCCGGCGGTGAAAAAAAACGTATGGAAATGTTGCAAATGCAGCTTCTACAGCCAAAATTAGCTATTTTAGATGAAACCGATTCCGGTTTGGATATTGATGCTTTACGCATTGTCGCCGAAGGTGTTAACAAATTGCACACTTCTGAAAATTCTTTGCTGATTATTACGCACCATTTAGATTTGCTTAATTTGATTAAACCTGATGCTGTACATATTTATTATGACGGGCATATTGTGCAATCGGGCGGTAAAGAATTGGCGGAAAAATTGGAACAATCCGGCTACAAATCTTTTGTGGAAGCATAAGTTATGGCAATAGATACAGCAAATATCGAACTTTGGGGAGATAACATTCCGTGGCTATGCGGATTGCGTGAAAAAGGCCGTGCTGCTTTCAAACAATATGGCTGGCCGAATGCTAAAACCGAGGCTTGGAAATATAGTTATTTCAACAAGAAGGAATTTGAAGCTCTGCACATTGATAACACACCGCATCATTGTGATTGTAACGGTCATTGTCATTGCCATGAAAAAACAGCAACGCCGTTTGCGGCTTACGGCATTAAGTTCTGCAACGGGAAATTAGCCACTGAAGATTTTGATTTACCGGCAGGAGTGTCAGTAAAACCTTTGGTGGAAGCATTGTTTGGCGGCGAAGCAAAAAAATATTTAAATAAATCTTTTGATATGGCAAAATTTCCGTTTGCGGCTTTAAATACTGCGCTTATTGAAAACGGCTTGATGTTGGTAATTGAACGCGGAACTAAACTTGATTTACCGATTTTTATTTACTATCATCAACACGCTCAGGCGGCAAATTTATATAATATCCGTAATTTGATTATTGCCGAAAAAGGAGCTAAAGCAACTGTGGTTGAATATTATGAAGGTTCTGCTGAACAGCCCTATTTGCAAAATGTTGTCAACGAAGTTTTTATTGCTGATAGCGCACGACTAAATCATTATATTTGGAATAAAGAAGCTAAAGTTGCGCGCCATATTGCCTTAAATTCCGTGCAAATTCGGCAAAACGGATATTATGAAGCATTTGTGGCACAAAGCGAATGCGCTTTATGCCGCCACGAAACCTATATTGAGCTTTTGCAAAAAGGTGCAGCGGCCGAAGTAAACGGCGTATATCGTTTGTCTGAAAACGGCAAAAGCGACATAACGACCAATGTTTGCCACTTAGACGAGCATACCAATTCACACCAATTAGTTAAAGGTGTGGCCGATGGTTCAGCTAAAGCTGTCTTTCAAGGAAAAATCCATATTGCTCCTAATGCCCAACAATGCGAAGGTTATCAACAACATAAAGCCTTGCTTTTAAGCGATGAAGCTGAAATAGATGCCAAGCCGGAGCTGGAAATTTTTGCCGATGATGTGCAATGTGCGCATGGTAACACTTGCGGAGATTTAGATGCCGAACAATTATTTTATATGCAGGCGCGCGGTATTAATATGGCAGAAGCACGGCAAATTTTGATTAAGGCGCATACAGATGACGCTTTAGGTAAAATAAGTAATAAAAATGTGCAAAATTGGTTGTTGGAAAAGTTTTGAGCTGAATTAAAAACAGAAGATTGGTATAATACTTTTTATTAAGTGTTTACTTTTGATTAAAAGTATTATACTATAAAGCAAAATAATCGGCATGGGGCCGAAAAGTAATAACATTATGAGGTATATTATGAAAATTACATTATCAGGAAAACAGGTAGATATTAGTGACAGATTGCGTAATCGCGTAGAAGAAGGAATGGAAAATTCGGTTAATAAATATTTTAATGCGCCGATTAGCTGTAATGTTTATTTTTCTAAAGAAGGCGAAGATTTTCACGCTGAAGTAACCGTACATCCGGCAAAAAATATTGTGCTTAAAGGTACCGGTGTTGCCGGTGACCCATATTCAGCATTTGATGATGCTAATAACCACATTGCAACACGTTTACGCCGTCAAAAAAATAAGCTTAATGACCACAAAGGTAAAACCGGTCCGGTAGAAATGGCTCACGAATCCGTCTTTCCGCTGACTGAAACAGAAGATGAAATGACTATTGATGAATCTGCGCCTTTAACCATTGCCGAAACAGATGCCAACATAAAAGTTTGCACGGTAAGCGAAGCTGTTATGTATATGGATTTGGCTGATGAAGCAGCTTTAATGTTCCGCAACAGCGCCAACAACCGAATCAGCATGGTATATCGCCGCAAAGACGGTAATATTGGCTGGGTTGAACCGGCAGAATAAAAAGGATAAACAGTTTTAAGGAAAACAATATGTATATTTCTGATATTTTATCGGAAGATATGATTTTGCTTGATGTTTCAGCGGATAATAAACGCCATTTGCTGATGCAGGTTGCCGATTTTGTGGCTGAAAAACAAAATTTAGATAAAAATGCTGTTTTTGAAGCTATATTGGAGCGCGAAAATTTAGGCACAACCGGATATGGAGGCGGTGTGGCTTTTCCGCATGCACGCTTAACCGATTTGCCTTGCAATGTTACGGCTTTTGTGCGGTTGCGCGAAGGTGTTGACTATGATGCGCTGGATAACCAAAAAGTTGATTTGCTGGCATTTTTAGTTTCATCTGAGCAAAACGGTGAAGACCATTTGCAGGCGTTGGCTGCTTTTTCTCGGGTGCTGAAAAATGCAGATATATGCCAAAAAATTCGCTTGGCAAAAAATGCTCACGAAATTTATGTGGCATTGCAAAATTAAGTTTTCCCAAAGCCGTTGGAAAAAAAGGAAAAAAGTGACACAAATGTGCCACTTTTTTTGTTATTCTGCAAAAAACATTTTAAACATAATTTTCGCTTGATTTTTGATGAAAAAATATATATAATTATTTTATTGAAAAAATTATTGTGTTCTAAGGATTAGAAATCCACATGTCGGTTTAGACGAGAACGCAATTTTAAAGAGATATTTTTTTTATTTATTTAACTTAAACAAAAAAATTATGGAAATTTTAAAAAATTGCGCACTCGTTGCGCTTGGTGTGTTAGAAATTGCTGTTCCGGTATCTGCCCTTGTGCTGGGCTGTTTCGTCGAGGGAGTGAGCACCTTCTGGTGTTTATTGCTCGTAGCTGCGGCGTTGGCTTTCATAGACATCTCTGGCTCGGCGTTCATTAACGCCCATTGGGCATGTAACGAATTTGGCGATACGCTGAAGGGCGTGGCTTTGCTCGGTGGCGTTGGCAGTTTTCTGCTGCTGGCGGTGGAGTATTTATGGCTTGTCAATTCCGTGAAACATTTCACGGTAGAGCCATTCAACACTTTGCCGATGGCGCTTGCCTTCTGGTATTTATTTACCATGATGGCAGTAATGTTGCTGACATTGCCTGACTGGCACAAAAAAACCGAAGTATGGCAGAAGGTCTTTATGGCTGGCGCCGTCATTTTTTGCGTCAGCATTGCTGTCATGGGCGGGGTTGAATTTCTCCGTCAGTTCGGCATCACCGTGCCGGACTTCATCGGCGAAGTTGGTGGTTTTGTTTTCGCCGCCAACATCATCGTGATGCTGAGCGTGTTAGCGGTATTGCTGGCAACGGTAGCAGCCAACAACTACAATGACAGCCTTGCCGCACGTTGGTGCGCCGGCTTTGGTGCTGTTATGGCCGCCGGCATTGTGCTGCTGATGCTCTCAGCCGCCTTGGATAATATCGGCATAAACATTCCGGAGGCCTTGAAAGAGGCATTCTATTGGATGTTTTATACCGGTCCAATCGGCTGGCTGTGCGTCGGCGCTGTTGTCGGCAGCAAAAAATTGCTCAGCAAATAAACCGGCAGAAAAATTACAACACTTCGTTCCCAACAGGAACGGAGTGTTGTTTTTTGTTATTTTCTCAACACATTAAAATTTACTTGCAATCAGCCTCAAAATATTTATAATATCGCTTGTCGGCAGGGGTTCTGCCGATGGAGTATCGTAACTCCACGAATAAATAACACTCCCTTGAAGGGGAGCCGGTGAATATATTGAATAAGCTGGACTGATTATTCGCAGTTACGAACTCCCCACCTTAAAGGATTTTTGAGGTGGTTTTTGTTTTAATAATGTAGCAAAAACTTGAAGGGAGTTCTTAAAAATGCTTAAACCTTATTTAATGGATAAAACATCACTCAAACAATTAGGCTATGAATTATGGCGTTTGCGGTGTGAACGCAATTTATTACTGCGGCAGGTTGAAAACCGTACCGGTATTCCGGCGAGAATTATTGAATCGTTGGAATTAGGTCGCTTTTTGCAATATGGCTTCTACCGAAAGCTCATGGAATTTTACGGCAAAAAAATGCGTATTGTGATTGAGTGATTTTACAATTTTTGCAGCAAAGCATAAATTTCAGAAGTTGATAATTTATCAAAAGTTGGCGGCGTTTGCCCGATTTTTTGCCACATTTCTGCCGTTATTTGCGGCGTTTTTATAATTTGTAGCGCAAAATTTTCGCTCAGCATGGCTTGCCAATTGTCAGCGGTTAATAAGCAAATTTCTCCCGCTGCCAAAAAAGGCAAGCCTAACTTCTCTATCACCGGCAAATGAGTAACAAAGTGGTAATATTGCGTTTTATCATCGGTAAATTCCAATAAGCGATTAGAAAATTTTTGCACCTCATATTTGGGCATATTTTCGTTTAAATCTGCAACTTCTAAAATATGGTCGCATTTTAGCCCCAGCGCCTGAAATTTTGCCGTTATAACCGCGCGTTCCAACGGGGAGTGATAAACACAGGCACAAGGCGGTAAAATTTGCCGTAAATTCATACCGGTTTGAAAAGCCGACAGCATATCTTCACGTAAAATCGGTGTATCACCCAAACCATAGCGTGCATGGCGGCCGATGGTTATATATACCTTATTTTGCGGCATTGTTCGGCGCCACCGGTTTTTTAAGCATTGAAAGCAGAATGCCGCCACTCAGCAGACCGAGCGTTACCGCCAAAGATTGCCACTCAGCTACCTCAATTCCGATTTTCGGTAAAAAGATTTTAAAGCCGATAAAAATTAAAATAAGCGAAATGGCTGGTTTTAAATAGCTGAATTTATCAATAATCGCTGCCAACAAAAAGTATAGCGCACGCAAACCTAAAATGGCAAAAATATTACTAGTATAGACCACATAGACATCGGTGGTTACTAAAAAAATGGCCGGAATACTGTCAAGCGCAAACACCACGTCCATCAGCTCAATGGTAACCAGCGCAAAAAACAGCGGCGTAATATAGTGGCGACCGTTTTCTTTTACAAAAAAATGTTCACCGCGGATTTCATGGGTGACATGAAACATTTTCGATACCCATTGAAAAATTTTAGAATCGCGAATATCCGCTTGTTCTTCTTTTTTCATCAGCAGCATTTTGCAGCCGGTATAAATAAGAAATGCCGAAAATAAATACAAAATCCAATGGAAACGCACGACCAATGCATCACCGATACCAATCAGAAGGCCGCGCATCACCAAAGCACCCAAAATGCCCCAAAACAGCACGCGATGCTGATATTTGCTCGGCACACCAAGCGCGGCAAAAACCATTGACATCACAAAAATATTATCCATCGACAAACTTTTTTCCAGCAAATAGCCGGTAAAATAGTCCATGCCTTTTTCGGCACCGTCTTCCACCCATACAAAAGCGCCAAACAAAAGAGCTACGGCAATATAGGCCATACAAATCCAAAACGTATGCCAAAAGTGCGGCTCTTCATTTTTGCGATTAAACCAAAACAAATCAGCAGCAAGCAGCACCACAACCGCCACCCCAAACCAAGTCCACAGCCAAAACGGCGATAAATGTCCGGCAGTGGCCGAAACAGAAGAAAAAATATTTGCGATCATATCCATTTTATTTTGCTTCCAAATTCCATGTTGTTTGAATAATTTTATCAATATCAGTATATTGAGGCTGCCACTCTAAAACCTGTTTGGCTTTGGCATTGGTTGCCACAATAACGGCAGGGTCTCCGGCACGTCGCGGGGCAAATTCATAATTAATTTTGCGTCCGCTCACACGCTCGGCGGCGGCAATCATTTCCAACACCGATGTTCCTTTATTGGTGCCGAGATTTATGGCCTGTGAAGGTGTGCCTGTCATCAATTTACAAATTGCCGCCACATGCGCCGAAGCTAAATCCTCAACATGCACATAGTCACGCACACAAGTTCCGTCCGGAGTGTCATAATCATTACCGAACACTAGCAATTTATCTCTCTTGCCGGTTGCCACTTCCATAATAATCGGCAACAAATTCTGCGGATTTTTCTCGCGCCCCGTAATTGAACCGTCAGCCGCATATCCTACTGCATTAAAATAGCGTAAAGCAATATAATGAAAATCTTTCAATTGACTGTACCAATGCATCAATTCTTCCATTTTAAGCTTAGTAAAACCGTAAAAACTCATCGGTTCAAGCGGATGATTTTCATCAACCGGAACATATTTCGGTGTTCCGAAAACGGCAGCTGTTGAAGAAAAAACCAAATTTTTCACTCCGTTATCAACCATAGCGTTACAAATATTAACCGCCCCGTTTAAATTGTTTAAGGCATATAATTGCGGATTTTCCATTGATTCTCCAACCGCTTTTTTGGCCGCCAAATGCACCACCGCATCAAAATCTTTTGACATTACCTTTTGCAAGGCCGGCACATCTAAAATATCACCTTTAATAAACTCGGCATCTTTGAACAAATTTTGTTCTTGCCCCGTTGATAAATTATCATACACCGTAACCGCAAAGTTGTTTTCCAGCAATGCTTTCACCACATGGCTGCCAATATATCCAGCGCCGCCGATAACTAAAATTTTTTGCCGTAACATTGGTTATTCTCCTTAATTTTCAATTGAATATAAACCTTATACCCATTATCCACAAGCAAAAAAATATTTCACTAAACAATTTTTGTTTTTTTTATATGTTAAAAGCAATTTTAGCAACAATTTTTTTATGATTGAACGAACTATGGAAAAACCTGATATTAATAAACTACCTAAAAATATTGAAGCGGAGCAGGCAGTGCTTGGTGCATTGTTGGCTAATAATAAACTGCACGAAAAAGTGGCGGAAATTTTAAAACCGCAATATTTTGCCGATGCAACACATCAAAAAATTTATGAGGTAATGTCAAAGCTGATTATGCGTGACCAAGTGGCTGATGTTGTTACGCTTAAAAACTATTTTGAACAACAGGGAATTTTGAACGAAGTCGGCGGTTTTCCATATTTGGTTAAATTAGCCGAAAGTGCTTCTCCGCTGACCAATGTGGAATATTACGCACAATTTATATACGATAAATTTTTGCGGCGCGAATTAGTAAATACCGGTTTTGAAATTGTTAATTCAGCCATGACCGAATCGGTTGAAGCAACTGCCGTTGACCAAATCAGCAATGCCGAACGCATTCTCTATAATTTAGCCGACAGCGGTTCACCGCAAGGCGGATTTATAGATTTCAGCAATGCCTTGCATTCTTCATTGCAGTCAATTGAAAAGGCTTATCAAAAAGAAGGCAAAATTTCCGGTTTACCATCGGGCTTAACTAAACTCGATTATCAAATCGGCGGATTAAATGATTCGGAATTGATTATTATTGCCGGCCGTCCGGCTATGGGAAAAACGGCACTTGCCACCAACATTGCATATAATGTTGCCGAGTTTTTTGCACGCACTAAGGAAGAATATGCCCGTAAAAAACAAAAAAATCCCGATTTTGCACCGGAGTTTAAGCCGGAAAATATGGGGGTTGCATTTTTTTCACTGGAAATGTCTTGTGATGAACTGGCGGCGCGTATTCTTGCCACAAACACGCAAACCCAAAGCCACAAAATGCGCACCGGCAAATTAACCGAGGCGGAATTTACACGCTTAGCGGCCGCAGTTTCTGAACTGGAAAGCATACCTCTCTACATTGATGATACACCGGGAATCAGCATTAACGCCATCCGCAACCGTGCGCGACGCTTAAAGCGCAGCAAAGGCTTGGGTTTAATTGTCATTGACTATATTCAACTCATCAGCGGCACCGGTGACCGCAAAAGTGAAGGAAACCGTGTGCAAGAACTTTCAGAAATTTCACGCGGCCTAAAAATTATGGCAAAAGAGCTGAAAGTTCCGGTTATTGCCCTTTCGCAACTTAATCGCGGCGTAGAATCTCGTGATGATAAACGACCGGTAATGTCCGACTTGCGTGAATCCGGTTCCATTGAGCAAGACGCCGATATTGTCATGTTTGTATTCCGCGAAAACTACTATATTCATAATGCCGAACCAAAACCGCAAGACGGCGAATCACCGGAAAAATTTGCCAAGAAGCATGAAGATTGGGTAACTCGCGACCGTCAAACCGCTAATTTAGCCGAAGTCATTGTCGGCAAACACCGCCACGGACCAACCGGCACCGTAAAACTTTATTGGAATGGCGATTATACGCAGTTTGGTGATTTAGCTGAAGCAGACCATTTGCCGGAACAACGGGGATAAAATATGGCAAAACCATGGGATAATATGAGCGAAGAACAATGGGAGTCCATTTGTAAACGTTGCGGAAAATGCTGCTTACACTCGCTGCAAGATGAAGACACTGATGAAATATATCATACTAACGTTTTATGCCGCTATTTTGATGTGGAAAAATCTCTTTGCACGGTTTATGAAAATCGGTGTAAAATTGTGTCGCAGTGCTTAAAGCTCAATAAAGATAATGTTGATAAATTGCCGTTTATGCCTAAATCGTGCGCATATCGTCAACTTTTTGACCCGCAATATACAGAAAAGCCTACGCCACCACTAAAAGGACGGGTTATCAGCGAAACGGAAATTGATGAAACTCAAATTGAAGATTATATTGTGGACTGGGAAGATTTATGAGCATTTCTGAAAAAAGCACACAATTGCAGGACGAATATAATCCGCAAACACGCATAGATGAAGCTTTGCGGCTGGAGCCTGAATTTTGGAAGCACAAAACACTTGAGAAAATGAGCAAAGAAGAATGGGAGGCTTTGTGTGACGGCTGCGGTAAATGTTGCTTGAACAAATTAGAAATAAAAGGAAAAATAAAATTTACCAATACACATTGTCGTTTTTTAGATTGCAAAAGCTGTTTATGTAAAATATATGAACACCGCTTTAAGGTTGTTCCTGATTGTCGGGATATAAATTTAGCAGCCGTGCGCGAAAAACCACGTTGGCTGCCGAAAACCTGCGCTTATTGGTTGCTTGACAACGGTTACGATTTACCGGCATGGCATCCGTTAATAACCGGCAATGCTTCCAGCGTGCATAAAGCCGGTATGGCGCTTTCGGGCCGCACACTCGTTAATGAAACAAAGGTTGATGATTATGAAAATTACATTGTTGACTGGGCAGATTTATGATATTAGCGAAGCCGTTGGTATGAATATTAAAGTTATACCATCACGCAGCGGCCGCAAAATCAGTTTGCGCATAGATGCTAAAGAACACATACCTGTTTTGAGCGTGCCGCGTTTTTGCAGCCGCAAACGTGCCATTAGTTTTGTTAATGAAAATATGGACTGGCTGATTGAAAATTTAAGCAAGATACCTCCTCAAAAACAATTCAGTGACGGTATGCGTCTTTTATTGTTCGGCGAAGAAGTTACCATAAAGCACAGTCCACAGCAAAAACGCGGAACTTGGTTAGAAAATAATGTGCTATATGTCTCCGGCAGTGCTGAATTTTTACATCGCCGAGTTAAAGATTATATAAAAAAAACAGCTGCCCAAAAATTTTATACACAATCGGGCATATTAGCTGAGCGAATCGGGCAAAAACTCAATGGTGTAAGCATTAAAGATACAAAATCACGCTGGGGAAGCTGTTCAACTTTACACCACATCAATTATAGTTGGCGCATTGCTCTGGCACCGCGGGAAGTTATTAACTATTTAATGGCACATGAAGTTGCACACCTGAAGCATCAAAATCACTCTGCGGCCTTTTGGAATTGCGTTGCCGAACTAAATGCCGATTGGCAAAGCGGATACAACTGGTTGAAGCAAAATGGAAAAACACTTTACGAATTTGCATAACAATGTATTTTTTAAATATAAAATAGTGCTTGCAGATTCAGATAAACTGTTATAAAAGTAAATAAATTTTTAATATTTGGAGAAAAAGGTAAATGTTTGCAAAATTACTGGGAATGTTTTCTGCCGATATGGCTATTGATTTGGGAACAGCCAATACGTTAGTTTATGTACGTGGTCGGGGCATAGTGCTTAATGAACCGTCCGTAGTGGCAACAAAAGAAGAAAAAGGTCGCAAAGTTGTTTTAGCAGTGGGCAATGAGGCAAAACAAATGCTTGGGCGTACACCTGGCAATATTCAGGCAATTCGCCCGCTGAAAGATGGGGTTATTGCTGATTTTGATTATGCCGAGCAGATGATTAAATATTTTATTTGCAAAGTGCATAATCGGCGCACATTTGTTACACCAACAGTGGTAATTTGTGTTCCGTTCGGTTCAACAGCCGTAGAAAGACGTGCCATAGAAGATTCTGCATCGCAAGCCGGTGCGCATAAAGTATATTTAATAGAAGAACCAATGGCGGCAGCTATCGGTGCTGGTTTGCCGGTAACCGAGCCGACCGGAAGTATGGTGGTAGATATTGGCGGCGGAACAACAGAAGTTGCCGTTTTATCATTGGAAGGCATTGTTTACGCCCGTTCTATTCGTGTGGGCGGAGATAAAATGGACGGAGCTATTGTCAGCTATATCCGCCGAAATATGAATTTATTGGTTGGTGAGCGTAGCGCAGAACGCATTAAAAAAGAAATTGGCTCAGCTTGTGCTCCGGAAGATGGAAGTGACGGCCGCAGTGTTGAAATTCGCGGACGCGATTTAATTAATGGTGTACCAAAAGAAATTGTGATTACTGAACGACAAGTGGCCGAAAGTTTGATTGAGCCTGTTGCCGATATTGTAGAGGCGGTAAAAGTGGCTTTAGAAAATACAGCACCTGAATTGGCTGCAGATATTGTCGATAAGGGAATTGTATTAACTGGTGGAGGAGCTTTATTGGCAAATTTAGATAAGGTTTTGCGTAAAGCAACAGGATTGCCGGTTACGGTAGCAGAAGACCCTTTGACTTGTGTTGCAAAAGGCTGCGGTGAAACTGTTGACCATTTAAATCGTTATAAAGGCGTACTTTCAAGCTCTAACTAATCCTTAAAAGGTGGTGGCATGAAACAACGTAAGGTTTGGCTCATTCGATTCGGTGAACTTAAAGTTTTTTTTCGCCGCTTATTTGTGGTTTTGCTGTTTTTAACAGCATTTTTAACCATTTTATTAAGCAGAGTAGATAGCCTGATAGTCAGTGCCGTTGATAAGGTAATTATTGATGTTACCGGACCGGTTATGCAGGTGTTGGAATTTCCGGCGCGCACGATGCATCAGGCATATACATATTTTTATGACATCAGCCATATATATGCTGAAAATAAACAGTTACGTAGCGAAAACAAACAAATGATGATTTTACAAAATAAAGTGCGCACTTTAGAAGTGGAAAATCAGCTTTTGGCTCGCTTATTAAATTATGTTCCACCGCAAGAAGTGTCCTATATGAGTGCGCGAATTATTGCCGAATCCGGTGATAATTTTGCTCATTTGTTGTTAGTTTATATAGGTGATGAAGCAGTGCGCAAAGGTCAAGTTGTTTTGAGCAACGAAAGTGTTATCGGGCGTGTTGATACGGTGGGAGAGCATTTTGCTAAAATTATTTTGATTACCGATATAAATTCCCGAATTCCGGTATTAATTGAAAGAACTCGCGCCCGTGGTATTTTGAGCGGTAATAACACGGCAATTCCGGAAATGATTTTTACACGCTCTAACGCCGACATTCAAGTTGGTGATGTGGTTGTTACCTCCGGAGTTGGTGGTTTGTTTCCGTCTGGTTTGCCAATTGGTTTTATTAGTGCCGTTAATGAAGACGGTTCGATGAAAGTTGAACCGATGGCAGATATAAGCCGCTTGGAATATGTGCGCATTGTTGATTACGGATTAGCCGGAGAAAATGAATTTTCCGAAGATTTTACCGAGAGTAACGATGCCAAATAAAAAACACGAACAATTATTGGCTTTTGCGTGTGAACGTATTCCGCTTTTAATATCACTTCTATTGATATTTTTGTTTTTTATGCCGCTTAATTCGGTTCAGTTTAATTATTTCAGACCATCTGTCGGCATTATATGTGTTTATTATTGGCGGCTTAATCGTCAGCTGATTTTTGGATATTTTTCCGCTTTCATAATTGGTCTTATGCTTGATGTTTATGGCTCAACTCCGTTGGGACTTAACGCTTTATTACTATTGCTGCTTGTGGCAATAACAACTATGCCGTCACAATATTTGCGAACATCGTCCTTTAGTGTGCGCTGGCTGATTTTCGGATTTATCTGTATGGCAATTATGCTATTAAAATGGTTGCTTCTGATGCTTTATTTTTGGCATTTTTTATCGCTAACGGAAATTATGCTCGGATATTTTTCCACCGTAATGTTTTATCCGCTGATTGCAACGCTGAATGTGTGGATTGCACAAAAATTTTTACCGCCGGAGAATATTGATGAGCTATAGAGATGAAAAAATAAAAATTCTCGGTCCGCGTATTTTGCTGATTATTTTACTAAATATATTGGCCTTTATGCTGATTGTAGCACGTTTATACTATTTGCAAATCTTTGAAGCGGATAAATATCGCACAATGTCTGATGAAAATAGAATTTCAACCCGTTTCTTAGTGCCACCTCGCGGTACAATATATGACCGCAACGGAGAAATTATTGCCAAGAATGAGCAAGATTTTCAGGCTCTGTTGATTATGGAGCAAACACCTGACGCTCAAAAAACTTTAGATGATTTTAAGCGTTTAATTGAGCTTAGCCCTCAAGAAGAACAAAGAATTTCAGCCGATATAAAAAAGCATCGGCGCTTTATTCCCATTAAGTTGAAAAGTAACCTTAATTGGAATGAAGTATCAAAAATTATGCTGCATGCGCCTGATTTGCCAGGAATAGAAATCAATGAAGGATTGAGTCGAAAATATCCTTTTGCTGAGCTTTATGCTCATGTTTTAGGTTATGTTGGTCCGGTGGCAGAAAAAGACAAGAAAGACAGCCCTATTTATATGGTTCCGGGGTTTAAAATCGGGAAATCTGGTCTAGAAAAATCGCTTGATTATAAATTGCAAGGTCAAGGCGGAACTGTTAAACTGGAAGTTAATGCCTATGGAAGGGTAATGAAAGAAATTGAACGTAATTCCGGTAGCATTGGCGACAGTATACAAATTACTATAGATACACGCTTGCAAAAAGCTGCCTATCAAGCATTTGGAGATAACAGCGGAGCAGCTGTGGTTATAGATGTTCATAGCGGAGAAATTTTAGCCTTGGTTTCAACTCCGTCCTTTGACCCAAATCTATTTACAAACGGTATTAGCTACAGAAATTGGAACGACTTACTAAACAACGAACGCACTCCACTGATTAATAAGGCTGTATCCGGACAATATTCTCCAGGTTCAACCTTTAAGATTGTGGTTGCATTAGCCGCACTTGAAGCCGGAGTTATTGATGCAAAAACCCGTTATTATTGCAGCGGTGGAATGGATATTGGCGGCACACGTTTTCATTGCTGGCGACATTTTGGACACGGACCGCAAAATGTGGTTGAAGCTCTGAAAAATTCTTGTGATATTTTCTTTTATGAAACAGCATTACGAGTTGGTATTGATAAAATTCATGATATGGCCTTAAGATTGGGTTTAGGGCAACAATTTGATATTGGCCTAGACAATCAGAAAAGCGGTTTAATTCCTTCCCAGCAATGGAAAAAAAATGCCAAAGATGCGGCATGGACCAAGGGAGATTCGGCAAATGCGGGAATTGGTCAGGGTTATGTATTGATTACACCATTGCATTTAGCCACAATGTTGGCACGCGTGGTTAACGGCGGATATGCGGTTGAACCGACCCTAATAAAAAAAGCGGCAAATAAGACAGTAAAAAATAAATTTTTGAACATATCTCAACGTAGTCTTAATTTGGTTAAACAGGGAATGTATGAAGTTGTTAATGCCGTAGGCGGCACGGCGGCACGAGCAAAATTTAATATTAACGGTATGCAAATGGGAGGCAAAACAGGAACAACCCAAGTGCGCCGTATTTCCATGAAAGAACGCAAAGCCGGCATTATTCGTGATGAACAGCTTCCGTGGAAATTGCGTAATCATGCATTGTTTATAGGGTTTACACCAATAGATGAACCTCGATATGCTGTAGCAGTTGTGGTGGAGCATGGTTCGTCAGGTTCAGGAGTGGCAGCTCCTATTGCCTCTAAAATATTACAAAAAGCATTAGAATTAGATATTTGAGGAAAAAATGCGATACAGTAGTTTAGAAAATCAATCTGAATCATTATACAGTAAATTCCTACGGCTGAATATTTCGTATATTTTGCTGATTATATTGCTGGCTATTATTGGAACTTTGACTCTGTATTCAGCTGCAAACGGAAGTTGGGAGCCGTGGGCAGTCCGACATATCAGCCGATTTGTTTTGGCGTTAGGTCTTATGCTCGGATTAGCACTGATTGATGCCCGTAAATATTATAAATATGCTTATGCTTTTTATTTTATAACTCTTGTTATGTTGGTTTTAGTGGAAGTTTCCGGTCATATCGGTATGGGAGCGCAACGGTGGATTAATTTGGGTTTTTTCAAATTGCAGCCCTCAGAATTAATGAAAATTGGCATGGTATTATTTATGGCACGTTATTTTAGTTCTATGACAATACAGGGAATCCGCTCCATTCGCGGTATTATTATTCCGGTTGTTATGGCTCTGTTGCCGGTTGGGCTGATTTTTCTAGAGCCTGATTTGGGTACAGCTATTATGCTTTTATTAACAGCAGCAATTATGTTGTTTACCGTTGGTGTGCAATGGTGGAAATTTGTATTGGTGGGAATTTTAGCCGTAGTTGCTTTGCCAATAGGGTGGAATTTTTTACATGAATATCAACAAAATCGTGTTTTAACATTTTTAGATCCTGAACGTGATCCTTTGGGAGCTGGATACCACATTATTCAATCAAAAATTGCTTTTGGTTCCGGCGGACTTTTTGGTAAAGGTTTTTTGCATGGAACGCAAACTCATCTAAATTTTTTGCCGGAAAAGCATACAGATTTTATTTTCACCATGTTTTCGGAAGAATTTGGTATGATTGGCGGATTATTTTTGCTATTTATTAACCTGCTGGTTTTGTTAATGGGATATTTTTTTGCTTTTAGAACACGCAATTATTTTGCTAAATTAGTAATTATCGGACTTAACACCAACTACTTTTTATATATTTTCATTAATATCGCCATGGTTATGGGACTTTTACCGGTAGTCGGCGTGCCACTGCCGCTTATTTCATACGGAGGTACGGTAATGTTTTCAATTATGGCCAGTTTCGGTATTATTTTATGTATGGCCGTCAGTAACATAAACGCAGATAATTTTAATGAAGACTAATTAGCGTTGCGGCTGATAAACAGTATTCCCTTTTTGAACATAGTCGACTAAAACTTTTTCTCCGAGTTCAGTGCAAATATTGCCATAAACAGTTATACTGCGGCGCTTAAATTCTTCCAGCCAATCAGGTTTAAAACCCTCATCAAAACCGGTAATTTCTTCCACACGTTTTGACGGCACACTATAATAAACAGCTTTAATTCCCGACCACATAATGGCACCCAAACACATCATACACGGCTCTGCAGTCACATAAAGGCTTAAATTAAATTTGCTTAAATCATAAGAATTTAAGGCCTTTTCGGCAGCCTTAATTACATTCATTTCTGCGTGATTGTGGCTGCAACATTCGTTAATAACACTGTTAGCGCATTTGGCAATAAGCTTTCCACTTTCATCATAAATTGCAGCTAAAAACGGACCAGAACCTGAGGCAATAAAATTGTACAATTCATTTTGTAAATTGGTGATAATTGCAGTTGCATTTGCCAATTTTTTTTCATTAATCGGTTCGTTTGCAATAATCATATCTTCTCCTTATAGTAGCAACATATCAGATAAAAATTAAAATTTACTGAAAAATACATATTGTTTAAAATATAATGCGGAAAAATTATTATATATTGACTGTAACTTATTTGAATGTTAGGTTCGCTCTATTATAAATGTGCGCAAAAGGTGAAAAATAAAATGGTTGCAGAAGCTCCAATATATACCATAAAAGACGGAAAGCTCACATTTGGGCTTAATCCGCTGTTTACAGGTGTCGATTTATATATCAATCGTGGTGATAAAATCTGCCTTGTCGGACGTAACGGCTGCGGTAAATCGACTTTACTGAAAATTATTGCCGGACAAATAGATGCCGATGACGGCGAATTCTTTATGCAGCCGGGAACAAAAATCGGCTATATGCCGCAAGAACCAAATTTTGCAGGTTTTAACACCCTAAGAGAAGTGGTAGAAGCCGGTTTACCGAAAGAAGAAAAAAATCAAACTTATCGTGCTGACCAACTCATTGAATATTTTGCCATTAACGCCGCTCAGAATCCGGAATTTGCTTCCGGCGGCGAGCGACGCAAAGCCGCCCTTGCCAGTGCTTTAATAAATGAACCTGACATTCTGTTGCTTGATGAACCTACTAACCATTTAGACATTGCAGCTATTGAAAAATTGGAAGAAATCATTCAAAAATTTAAAGGAGCTGTAGTCGTTATCAGCCATGACCGTGCTTTTTTAAACCATATATCATGCACCACCTTTTGGCTGGACCGCGGAATTTTGCGGCGCAATAACAAAGGATTCGAAAATTTTGAAATTTGGCAAGACCAAATTATTGAACAAGAAATAATTGAGCAAAAAGCCCTTAATAAAAAAATTGCCGAAGAAACCGAATGGCTTCATAAAGGCGTAACCGCCCGCCGTAAACGCAATATGGGACGTTTGCGCCGCTTGCAGCAGTTACGCCAAGAACGCCGTGAACAAATTAAAGCCGCCGGTTCAGTGGAAATGGAAGCACAAACAACTGATTTGCGTTCGAAACTGGTCATTGAAGCTAAACACGTTTATAAAAAATTTGATGAACGCGAAATTGTTAAAGACTTTTCAATCAAAGTCATTAAAGGTAATAAACTTGGCATTGTCGGCCCTAACGGTTCAGGTAAAACCACATTGTTAAAACTGCTGACCAAAAAACTTGAGCCGGATAGTGGCTTTGTGCGCATCGGTAAAAATTTGGAAGAAGCCTATTTTGACCAAAACCGCATAACTCTAAACCCTAAAAAAACCCTATGGAAAACACTTTGCAACGAAGGCGACCATATTTGGGTGCGCGGCCATTTTCGCCATGTGGTTGCCTATTTAAAAGACTTTTTATTTAAGCCGGAACAAGCTCAAGCACTGGTTTCCACACTTTCCGGCGGTGAAAAAAATCGCCTTATGCTAGCGGTAGCGCTTGCAAAACCATCTAATTTTTTAGTTTTAGATGAACCAACGAATGATTTAGATATGGATACACTTGACCTTTTGCAAGAAGTTCTTGATGAATATGAAGGCACTATCATCATTGTCAGCCACGACCGCGATTTTATGGATAAGGTGGCAACTTCACTTCTTTATCTGAAAGGCGACGGCACGGTTTATGAGCATGTCGGCACCTATACCGAGCTTTTAGAAAAATTGAAAAATACCCCTGTAAAATCAGAAAACAAAAAAACAGCCGTAAAAGAAGAAAATAAACCGCGTGAAAAAAATAAAACTCAGAAATTGAGTTTTAAGGAACAGTATCTGCTGCAAAATCTACCGACAGAAATTGCAGCGTTGGAACAGGCCAATAAAGCCATTGAAATTGCGCTCGGCAACCCTAATTTATACACTGATGACCCGCAGAAATTTGATGACTTGACGGCATCATTGGCGGCAAATAAGGCAAAACTTGATACCTTAGAAAATCAGTGGCTGGAATTACAATTTAAAGCCGATAGCCTTAAATAGCATTTTAGTATGTTGTTGCAAAAGAAAAAACCTTCGATATTACGAAGGCTTTTTCTTTAAGTAAGCAGAATCTTTTTCATCAATACCACCCTTAAAAAATCGGCCATCACATTGGGAAGCAAAACGGCGGAATAGTGGTAATAAATAGAAATCAGCATCAAACAATCATCAAATAGTTTCTCGCGCCCCAAAATTGTTAAATTCTCATGTTCTTCACTAGCAATTTTCTGCCGAATTTCTTCAATTACATCGCAGAAATAGGGGTGAAAAATCTTGCGCTTTTCCTCGCTATCCAGCTCCGGCATTTTTGCCTGCAATTTTTCAACCAAAAAAGGCGGCAGACTAGTCTTTGTTTCATGAATTTGCGCTGCAATTTCTTCTTTACTCAGCACCCAAAAATGCTTTTCAATTACCTTTAATAAATATTCTCTTGTCATAATATAATAATTATAGTTAATATGTTTGCATATATAGCTTTTATGTTTTGCATTGTCAATATCAAATAAATTAACACAATCTTATATTTTAAGAATTATATTAGTTGTAAACAACAAGGAGAATTTATTATGCAATACATTATTTTCGGTTTTATTTTCGGCCTGTTTATCCCTTATTTGGCACGACGAATCGGTAAACTTATTCCGGCTGCCAGCGGTTATATTTTGCTGCATATTTTTATACCTTCGCATGCAATGCCATGGGCAAAGCTGAAAAAAAATGAAGCCTATATGGAATTGTTCAAGCGCTATGTTATGCGCAGTATCGGTTGGGCTGTTTTCACGGCTGCCGCCACTGTTTTGTTTGTTCTCAATTTTGATAATGTTTATACTTGGTGGTATATTACATTTTTATGGATTTTACTTTTGTTGGCCGAAATTGATAAACGCTTTATGCTATTACCAGACATATTGACATTGCCGTTGCTTTTACTCGGTTTTGCTTATGCCTCTCTACAAGGATTTTGGCTGGTTTTGCCGGAACCTAACTTTATGCCATATGCCCTTAACAGCGCACTTGGGGCAATTTCCGGCTATGTTTTGCCTTTAGCCGCCAGTTTATTTGTAATATGGAAACATCCTCAAGCATTCGGTGACGGAGACCTGAAGCTATTGGCAGCTATAGGAGCATGGGTTGGTTTTGCTTCAGTGCCATATATTCTGCTTGGTGCCTGCGCGCTGTTTTCTTTCGAATGGCTGATAAATCGGCAGAAAATAGGACCATTTGGTCCGGCTATAATTTATGCCACGCTTATTTTTGTTATTTTCTTTTTTGCCGCTCTTTAAAGGAAACACGCTATAAAAAATATTATCCGTGCTGCTGCATATATGCCCTGATGGTGTTTTGCAACAACATTGCAACTGTCATTGGCCCTACCCCTCCCGGAACAGGTGTTATAGCCCCTGCTTTATTTTGCACTGCCGCAAAATCTATATCACCGCAAATTTTGCCATCACAGCGATTTATACCTACATCTATTAAAACAGCTCCTTCTTTTATCCAATCGGCTTTTACCATATTGGCAACACCGCATGCCGCCACCACAATATCTGCTTTTTGCGTCAGCTCTTTTATATTTTGTGTGTGAATATGTGTTATTGTAACCGTACACTCTTGATTGAGTAACAATGTTGCCAGTGGACGTCCCACAATCAGCGATGCTCCTATTATTACAACATTTTTTCCGCTTAAATCCGTACAAACAGTTTGTAATAGCCGCATAATTCCTAATGGTGTTGCCGCCACAAAATATGGTTCTTCGTTGTTTTGCAACATTCCGGTATTAACCGGATGAAAACCATCAACATCCTTTTGCGGGGATATTCTGTTTATAATATTATGCGTATTAATTTGTTCAGGTAATGGCAACTGCACAATAATTCCGTCAACACCAGAATCAACATTCAACTTATCAATTAACGCTAATAAATCAGCTTCCGTATCATTTTTATTTAGCCGATGTAATACTGTTTTTAGGCCGATTTTTTCCGCAGACTTCATTTTATTGCGTACATAAATTTCGCTGGCATCGTCATTTCCCATCAAAACAATATCCAAGCGCGGCGCTCTTTTCATAGCATATATTTGCGCTTGTAAGTTTTCATATATATTTTGCGCCAAAGCTTTCCCGTCAATAATATTTGCGCTCATCTATCTATGCCTTCTCCAAATTTAAATTTGCAATTTTTTGTTCATTTTCTTTTGTTTGCGGAATTTCTACATATATTTTTTTCAAGTGGTCAGTCATGCCGCTAATAATGCTAATTTTAGCCGCCGGAATCTTTAACAATTTTGCCAATAACTTTATTAGTTCTTTATTGGCTTTGCCTTTTTCCGCCACAGTTGTAACCGAAATTTTCAAATATTCGGCATCCACCCCTTGCCAAATCCCTCGCACACCGCAAGAAGAAGCCGCCGGAGCCAGCTTTATACGCAACAGATAACCCGATTTATATAAATCAGCATACGCCATTTTTTACATATATTGGCTAATCCAATGTGTAAGGTGTGTTATAAATGAACCGACAAATGCAACCACTAAAAGCAACACATAAGGCGCAACATCATAGCCGGAAACAGGCGGAATCTTTTTGCGAATTTTTTCATACACCGGTTCCGTAACGCTTTTTAAAATATTCATAAATTTTTCAGCATATTTGTTATGCACGGTAATAAGTTTATAATGAATAAGCCAATACAACACAATATCAACCACTACAACCTTGAAGTATATATCAACCACAAAGCCTAAAATATCTAAAAACGGCATCAAAAGCAGACCAATAAATCCCATGTTTTTTCTCCTTAATTTGTGTCAGCGGCATTTGAATATCCTGAACGTTCCGATTCTTCCAATTGCCTAAATCTGTTTTTATCAAAGCGGCGACGGTCAGCCATGCCGCGCAACTTAGCAATGCGGTCACTAACATCTTCTTCAACTTCTTGGGCTGCTTCTATGTTTTGCGGCACCGCACTATCTATATTATCCATAGCAATTTCTTTACGCAATTGCAAGAGCATTAATCGTTTTAACCAATGCTCATAATTGAAATTGTCCGACAAATCGTTATCATTTTCATGGTCAATACCCAATCCGGCGCGTTCTTTCGGACTAAAATTATAATCATAGCCCAAAGATTGCAAAGATTTCAGCATTCTATATATCGGTTTTGCCTGTTCAAACTCATCGCGCCCAACTTCAATTTCAACCGCATCACGCGTATATTGCAAAATTAAATCATTAATTTCACGCAAGCGAACAATATTTAAAATTAGCTCATTTTCAAGTTTTTCGTCACCGTCACACGCAGATTTTAAAAATGCCAGTGCGGCAAACAGCACAAATTCCTGCTTATTTATATATGACAAATATTGTGTACGTTCTTCATGGTCCTCGGTTGTAATATAGCCGTCATTCATGTGTTTCATAATTTGCGCTGCACTTTCCAAAACATTATAAAATGTTTGCTCCGGTGTATCTTGAATGCAGCTGTCCAAAAGTTGTCTGGCAACTAATCTTTGAATTTGCTCTTGATTATACGATGCATTATTAAATTCCAGCTCATAGTCATTCGGGGCCAAAATTGTTTCACGCAGAATTGTGCAAGCTTGCGGCCGATTAACTGCCGGAAAAATCTGATTAACCGCATCGTAGAGGTTTTCAAAATAGGTGCAATTACTATAGCGTCCCATCTATTTTTTCTCCTCAAAAATAAGCTTTGCCTGTTCACACCATATAATATGCTCAACAACCCATTCGCTGATTTGCTCTATTTTTTCAATTTTTATACCCAAAGCCAGACCAATTTTACCAATTAGCAGTGTTTCTTCATCGGAAAGCACATTATCAACGTGTGCTAGTGTACACATTTCACGCAAAAGTTCCAAAGCCAACGGCCGATAATTTATTTGTTCTTTAACATTGGCAATAACTTCATCAACACTTGAAAAATTGCTAATTTCAGAAAAACTATTGATATTATAAGTTTTTGCAACCTTCATAATATAATCAACTTCTTCGTCACCCATATGGCCGTCAATGCCAGACAAACAAACTAACGCCTGAAAAAAAGCCTTTTTCTGCTCTGCAGTTGCTTCTGGTAAATATGAAGGTAAAATTTCAGCAGTTTCGAACATAAAATTCTCCTTAAATGCTACACCTCGTTATGCTACCTAATAATATTTATTTTTGCAATACTATTTTTTTTAAATAAAGCTAAAAAGCCGAACATAAAAAAGATGCCGTCTAATTATCAAAACGGCATCTTCCTTATTAAAGTTCGAAAAAACTATTCAGCCGAAGCTAAAACAGTAACCGCACGACGGTTTTGCGCCCAAGCGGCTTCGTTGCTGCCGAATACAGCCGGTCTTTCTTTACCATAAGAAATGGTAGAAATTCTGTGTTCAGCAATGCCTTGAGATACTAAGTATTGTTTAACGGCATTTGCACGACGTTCACCCAATGCTAAGTTATATTCACGAGTACCGCGTTCATCGCAATAACCTTGAACGATAACATTGGTTTCCGGATGGTCGCGGAGCCAGTTAACTTGAGTATCTAAAGCAGCTGTAGATTCAGCAGACAAAGCAGAACTATCGAAAGCAAAGAAAACTGTATCTGTTGCATTTTCAGCAAAGTTACGAGCTAATCTGGATTCGCAGTCAACACCGCTGAACAAACCGCCATCAGCACCAAACATCGAGCAGCCTGACAAAGCGACAAGAGCTACAAATAAACTTAAAAGTTTTTTCATTTTATTTTCTCCATATGGTTTTTTTTACTATTTTATTAAATTGTATAACAACTAATACGACTTTAACTTAAGTGATATTTGTAAACTTTTCAATAAGAAAAATAAAAAAAATAGCAATAAAGTTGAAAATTGTGCATTATTTTTTGAATTTTAGTTCTATTTTTAAAAAAACATCCCCTAAAAAGAGAAATATTTTTAATTAAATAGTAATACGGGTTAAGACGAGTTTAGTAAAAGCACAAATATTGACATCGATATTAAATAGTGTTAAAAACTTTCGAATATAAATTTGAAAGAGGAAAATATGCGAGTTATTATAAAAAATAATGCTTCAGATGTATCACAATGGGCTGCTGAATATGTGGCTTTTCGGATTAATGAATTTCACCCGACGGCAAAAAATCCTTTTGTTTTGGGATTGCCTACAGGTTCTACTCCGCTTGGCATGTATGCGGCGCTGATAAAAATGTGCCAAGCCGGCAAAGTTTCGTTTGCTAACGTGGTTACGTTTAATATGGACGAATATATCGGTTTGGCGCCATCGCATCCACAAAGTTATCACTATTTTATGTGGCAAAATTTTTTCAAAGATATTGATATAAAACCTGAAAATGTTCACATTTTAAGCGGCACAACTAAAGACTATGCCAAAGAATGTCAAAATTATGAAGAAGCAATTAAAAAAGTAGGAGGAATCTGCTTATTTGTCGGCGGTGTCGGTGAAGATGGACACATTGCTTTTAATGAACCGTTTTCTTCCTTGCATTCGCGTACCCGCATCAAAACTCTAACCCAAAGCACCGTGAAGGCAAACGCTCGTTTTTTTGACGGCGATATTAATTTAGTTCCTACACAGGCTTTAACTGTTGGAGTTGGTACTATTATGGATGCTCGTGAAGTGATGATTTTAGCTACAGGAAAAAATAAAGCCCAAGCGCTGCACTTTGGCATTGAAGGTGCTATTAATCACGTTTGGACCATTTCGGCACTACAGCAACACCAACACGGCATAATTGTTTGCGATGAAGATGCCACAACTGCTCTTTCTGCTGAAACAAAGTCTTATTTTTTGGAAGTAGAAAAAAACAATTTTTAACCTGATGATAAAGAACTAAAGCCATAACCATGATCAGCTTTGCCGACTATAATAAGGCAATTTATTAATATTTGTATATACGCAATAATTTTAAAAAGCGCTTGCTCAATGAACAAGCGCTTAAATCTGATTTTTAATGCAAAATGCGGCTTTATTTTATATACGGCAAGGCATTTGCCAAATCTTCTTCCGTATTAATATCTGCCGGAGCTTCTTGCACCAATTTAATATTATCAACCAACATGGCACGAACTTCCATGCCGTTTTCCAATGCTCTCAATTGCTCCAAAGCCTCACGCTTTTCTAAAACACCGGTCGGCAGAGAAACCATTTTTTGCAATGAAGATGCTTTGAAAACATAAATGCCGATATGATAATATAAATCTTGATTTGGGCATTTTTCCGGATTGCGTGTATATGGTGCTGTTGCGCGTGTAAAATATAAACAGCGTGCCTCTTTTTCACCATCTTTTAAGCCCATAATAATTTTCACCACATTCGGATTATTTTTATCTTCTTCGCTTTTTATCAGCATGCCGCAAGTTGCAATATCACAACCTGTGCGCTCCACCATTTCAACCAGCGGCAAAGTCACTTTTGGGTCAACATTGATATTATCGCCCTGAAAATCTACCACAATGTCATATTTTGAACCATCGGGATCCAACACCTTCAAAGCTGCAGCAATGCGGTCTGTTCCGCTTGGCAAATTAGGGTCGGTTAAAATTGCCGTTGCGCCGAATTTTGCGCACTCATCAACAATGGCTTGGTCACCGGCAGCAATGGCAATATCGGTATCAAGCGCCGCTTTCACATTTTCATACACACGTTGTACCATAGTTTTGCCATTAATTACGCGCAGCGGTTTATTCGGTAAACGTGTTGCTGCCAAACGAACCGGCATTAATGTTATAACTCTGCTCATTTTTTTATCTCCTTATTTTATTGATTAACTCCATATTGCGCATCATTCATCTGCGCCAAAAATTCTTGTTTTATTTTTTGCATAATTTTTGCTTTTTCTTCCGGAGCATATTTACCGGTTGTTTTGTTCCAAACCGTATCCGGCCAGTCCGAATCTCCTGCGGTTCGGCAAACCACATGCACATGCAGCTGCGGTGTCATATTACCAATCATGGCCACATTATCTTGGTCGCACGGAAAGAGTTTAAACATAACGTTTTCCGCCAAAGCAATTTCACGCATAAGCTGCATACGCTCCATCATGGTAAGGTTGGTCATATTTTTAACCCCTTCTTTCATCGGCACCAAAAAAATCCACGGATAATGTTTATTATCTTCAAACAAAACCCGACAAAGTTTTAAATCTAAAATAAAATCTTTTGCCGCCAATCCGGCCACAAGTTCAAAAGCCATTTACCTTTTACCTCCTACGCTTTTAATTTGTATAATATTTTCTATATCAATATTTTCTTTAAGGCAAAGACTTTCCACCGTCTGCCCACCGCTAATTGCTTCTGCCGTAACGCCTGTTTCCACACATAAAATCGGCACAATACCGGCATTCAAACCACCTTTAACATCTGTGCGAATCGTGTCGCCAATCATACAAGTTTTTGGCTTATCTATTTTAATTCCGTTTTGAGCGAACCGCTTAAAAACAAAGTCATAAATATTGGCGTGCGGCTTGCCAAACTCTAAAATTTCGCAACCTTTTTCACGCAGCATTTGTGTAATCAAACCATTGCGCACCACAAAAGCTGCTTTTGAACCCGGTATTAAACAATGTCCTTCTTTAGCGGTAAAATCCGGATTCGCATTAAGCACCGGAAGCCCTGTATCAGCTACTTGCTGCACAATTCGTTCAAATGGTTCAGCGCTCAACGTATCCCATTCGCAAAATTTTCCGTTTTCATCAAGCCTAACCGGTAAAAATTGCTCGTGCAGATGCGTATATTTTGCCACCGTATCGGCATAAACAAACGGCACACCAACATATACAAAATCAGCCTCCTGCAAATTTTCAACCTGCTGATATTTTGTGCCGGCAAAGGCGCAACTGTGCGGTTTACCGATAACATAATATTTTTGCGGATTTTTGCACTGAGTAAAACATATATCACCGGCTATTAAACTTTGGCGCAATAAATCGCCGGAGCTAATCAGATAATTATAGTGAACACCATCTATCATGCCGCGTTTGGCATAACTGGCACGCAAAGTTTCGCCCAAAGCCGTAGAATTAGAAACAACGGCTACAGTTTTACCCTGCTGCGCTAAATCAGCCATCAGTTCTAAGCTGCCGGCATAAAAACCGTTGCCTTCCCAAAAAACTCCGTAAGCATCAAAAATAAATGTCGAAAACTTATCAGCTATTTCACATAATCCGTTATATATCATTTTTTCTCCAAGCATGTATAATTGCAAATTTAACTTTCGGTGGCAATTTTTGTTTTTTATATTGCGGATTTTGTGTTGTAAATTCCTTCCATTCAGCGCGATAAGTTTTCTGCTTGACGGCAAGCTCCGGAATCAGCCAAATTTTGCCTTCATAAAGCAAAATTTCTTTTTTTCCCAGCGTCGCACATTTAAAACTATCTTCCATTAAGCGTTGTTGCAGCCTCAATACATTTTCTGCTCGCGGAATATATATTTTTTCCAACAAAGCGCCCAGAATTCTAAATTGTAGCTCCTTGTGCAAACTTTTATACGCATCAAAATCAAAACAAGTGATGTCGGCGCTATATTCGCTTTGCACTTGTGTTGCAAAAAAATGGCTGACTTGGCTCTGAATATAATCATCGGCGCTCTGCAAACGTTCTGCCGTATGGCAAATGTCGGCAACGCTGATGCCGATGTTTTGCTCTAAAACCGGCAAAAAATGCCTTATTTTATTGCGCAAAAAGCGGTCGTCTTCATTTGATTCGTCTTCAATCCAGCGAATATTACGTGCTTGTAAATAGTTTTGCAATTCTTGCGGCGGCATTTTCAGCAACGGGCGTAAAATCAACAGACCTCTCCTCTCTGCAATTTCTCTTATGGCGCATAATCCCTGTAAACCGCTGCCGCGCTGCAAGCGCATTAAAAACGTTTCCGCTTGGTCTTGGCTATGATGCGCCAGCATCAAACAGCGCACATCGTTTTCTTGGCACCAATTGCTCATTAAAGCAAATCGGGCTTCACGTGCCGCTTCTTCAATGCCGGTGGTTGGTTTTTTGCCTTCCCAATGCAAAATATGGTGTTCAATATTATGCTGAGCCATAATCTGCGCCACATAGGCTGCTTCATCTGCCGAACTTGGACGCAAACCATGGTCAACCGTTAGGGCAATAATTTTTTTTCCTAAAGGCGCTAATTGCTCATTTGCCATCAATACCAAAGCCAACGAATCGGCACCACCGGAAACACCGGCGGCAATAATTTTATCTTCAATATTATATTTTTGCAGCAGTTCTTTCACTATTTGCACCCGAGTTTTTTCGCTTCTGCTTCTGCCTTGCGCTTCAGCTCGGCATTAGCTTTCGGAAATTCATCGTTAAAGCTCATAAACACAATGCATGCACTTTTATTATCTTTCAAATTTTCTAATGTAATGCCCAAACGATAAAGGCTATCCGGTGCTTTGTTTCCGTTTTTATAGTTTTGGTAGCCGTTTTTAAAAGCCACTTTTGCGTTGTTTAAATTGCCTTGCTTGGTATAAATCTCACCCAGCCAATATTGCGCATTGCTGGCTAAGGCGTGCTTTGGATATTGGCTTAATATGTTTTTGAATGCAAGTTCTGCTTCATCGTTCAAACCGCTGTTATACGCTTGCATTCCGGCGGCATACATATCATCGGCACTCATTGATGCTTTTTCATTTGGTGCATTATCTTTGGCTTCTATCTGTTTATATGAGCCGCCATCAACCGGCGTTAAGTCATCACCGCTGATTTTATCTCCCACCACAGCGGCTGCGCCTTCTTTAGCAACCGGCGCATCATAAGTTTGCGGTACAATCGGTGCCGGTGCGCTCAATTCTTGCGGAATCGGCCGTCCCTCTAAAATTTTGAAGCGAATTTCCATATCACGGTTAATTTTATCAAGTTTTTTATCAATTTCTTTAACTTTATAATCCATTTCATCAAGCCGGCCATTAAGCTGGCGTACGGTTTCTTCCCATTGCGTTACTTTGCTCTGAAAGTCTGAATTTGCTGCCGAAACGCCCTTTTCCGAGCTTTCCACCCCGCGATATACTTGGCGCTGCAACACTTGAATATCTTCTTTTAATTGCTGCAGTTCACGTCCATAATCAGCTGCACTAACCGAAGAACCGCTTAATAACATATAACCGCAAATACACATGCTTAACAATTTTTTCATCATCAAATCTCCTTTTTACTGCTTTATTATAAATGGTAAATTGCCAAAGTCAAACATTGGTAGCAACATTTATCACAGCTTTTCATCTTCAAAATCCATATTTAAAACTTCGCAAACAACGTCATAATCAAAACCGGCACGAACAAGCGTTCCCATATCTTTCTGACGAAATTCGCGGCGCTGTTCTTGCGGTCGATATGGTCCGATTTTTTTGCGTTTTGCCAGTTTCAATGCCATTTGCAGTGGGTCATATTCCTGCTCGGCTAAAATATCATTAATCCTTGTCTCGGAAATTCCTTTTTGCCGCAATTTGATGCTGATATAGCGCGCCGGTTTGCCGGCATTAAGATAATCACACACTTTCATTTGTGCAAAACGTTCATCATCTAAATAGTGTAAACGTTCAAATTCAACCAATATATCTTCAATCCATTCATATGCTTCATTTTTGTGCCATTCGGGATTTTCTTTAGCATAAGCATCAACCCTGCGGCGCAATACGCCACGCAAATTTTCTACTGAAGATTCAAAGCGCTGCAAATAATATAACCCAATATTTTTCAAGCGCTGCGGTGTAATTTTTTTTATTGTGCGCCGCCGTGTTTTTTGTGCTTTATCAGCGTTTATTAAATTGTTTGTGTTTATCACTTGAAAATTCTCCCCAAATAAACTAAATTTGTGCTAAGTTTAACATCAAAGAGGTTTTTAAAAGATGAACGATACTTGCCTTTCTTTTAATTTAGATAACAATTTATTTCGCGGGCGTATTGTGCGCTTGGATAAAGTTTTGGCTGATATTATGGCGCCGCACACATATCCTGAAAATATAACCGCAGCTATGGCAGAAACCACGGCGCTTGGAGTTATGCTTGCCAGTTTGATGAAGTATGAGGGGTATTTTACTTTGCAAATGCAGGGCGACGGACCGATTTCTGTGTTGGTGACCGATGTTACATCTAAAGGCGAAGTACGTACAGCCGTCAAATTTGATGCCGCAAAAATGCAGGCAGCGCAAGAGTTGCGTAAAACAGAAGGAGAACTTGAGGCTACGCCGCATTGGCTGGGTAAAGGTAGCCTTATTTTTACGGTTGACCAAGGTAAAAGCACTGACCTCTATCAAGGTATTGTCGATTTACAGGGGAAAACTTTAGCCGAATGTGCTATGCGCTATTTTAAACAATCGGAACAAATTGACACCTATCTGCGCTTGTTCGTGCGCCAAAATAAAAGCGGTAAATGGCAAGCCGCCGGTATTCTCATTCAGAAAATGCCAACCGATGGAGGCAAAGAAAACAATTCTGAAATTGATGTTGCCGATTTATGGAACGAGGCAAAAATTTTAACTGACAGCCTGCAGGAAAAAGAAATTTTTGATACACAATTGTCGCTACAGGATATTTTGTATCGCCTTTTTCATGAACATCAGGTTGCCGTTAATAAGGAAAGCGAATATCATTTTGGTTGCCGTTGCAGCCGTGATAAACTTTTTGCCTCGCTCAGTAATATGCCTCAAAAAGACATTAATGAGTTAGCAGAAAACGGGGTTATTACCGCAATTTGCAATTTTTGCGGCCAAACATACAGCTTTAATAAATCTGAATTGACTAAACACTAGCATTAATAAAATTTTTCTGCTTTAATTTATTAGTCAAAAAAGTTTTCATAATCTCTTATTTATTGCTGCGGGTTTTGCTTCTGTAATGCTTGTCTATAATCTTTATTTTTACTTTACTATTAATAATTTTAGGTATAATGTGCAAATAAGTGTAATTTAAATTTTTAAGGTGAACACAATGAAAATAAAGTATCTTTTAACAGTTTTAACAGCGCTTATGTTTGCATTGCCGGCCAATGCCGAAGTGGAAATTAATGTGAGCGGTGCGCAACGCAAAGCTATGAAAATCGCCATGCCGGAAATGCTGGGTTCTAATTCTAACTTTTTAAGTAAAATGGTTGGCGGTACATATGGCGATAAAGTGCGCGATGTTATTATTGCCGACTTGGAAAGAAGCGGCTTGTTTGAAGTAATTCCGGAACGCAGTTATATTGAAAAAATTCCATCATTAGACTATCGCCCTAGTTTTGTTGACTGGCAAGCCATTCGAGCGCAAGCCTTGGTACAAAGCCGCATTCAGGAGCTTTCCGGCAATAAATTGAAGGTAGATTTTCGCCTTTGGGATGCTGTCACCGAGCAAGAGTTAACCGGTAAAACATTCACTTCAACTAAAGATAATTGGCGTCGTTTAGCGCACGTTGTTGCAGATGCTATTTATGAACGCTTAACCGGCGATAAAGGATATTTTAATACACGCGTGGTTTATGTTTCTGAAAGCGGTATGATGACAAGACGTGTTAAACGTTTGGCGATTATGGACCAAGATGGCGAAAATCACCGCTTTTTAACTGATGGCCGTAATTTGGTATTAACGCCGCGTTTTTCGCCGAACATGCAACGCATTACATATTTGGAATATGCCGGCGTTAATCCGCGCGTTTATATGATGGATTTAAACACCAACAGCCGTCAAGTATTGGGTAATTTTCCAGGAATGACGTTTGCTCCGGTGTTTTCGCCTGATGGTAATAAAGTTTTGATGAGCTACGCTAATAACGGTGCAACCAATATTTATGAGATGAATTTAAATTCACGTAGCATCAGACAAATTACGCACGAAAAAGGTTCTATTTCTACTTCACCAAGCTATTCCCCTGATGGTTCAAAAATTGTGTTCAACTCTGACCGTGGAGGAAATCAACAGCTCTATGTAATGAATGCTGATGGTAGCAATGTGGAACGAATCAGCTTTGGAAAAGGACGCTATGCGACTCCGGTTTGGTCACCGCGCGGCGATTATATTGCCTTCACAAAAATGGCTAACGGCGCGTTTTATATCGGAGTAATGGCACCAGACGGCACCGGTGAACGCATTTTAGCTGACGGCTATTTGGTTGAAGGTCCGACATGGTCTCCAAATGGTAGAGTTTTAATGTATTTCCGCCAAGACAGAGGCGGTCCGGTGCGCTTGTATACAATTGATATGACTGGTTATAATGAACGCCGAATTGTTACGCCGTCAGATGCTTCAGATCCGGCTTGGTCGCCATTACTGAACTTGTAAAAGCTCTAACTGTAGGAATACGGGAAATAAAGCTAATAAAGCCGCGAAACTTGCTAAACTACGATTTTGCAGCGGTCTAGGTGTCGATTGCTTATGCAATTTCATAGCTGTTTTGAAATCGATATCTATTGTGAAAAAATCATAAAAAAATACTTGTATATTTTTAAAAACAAGTTATACTGAGCGGAAATTAACATTATTAATAATATATTATGAAAAAATTTGTAATTGGTTTTATAGTAACTGCCATTGGTATGGGTATTTTTTGGAGCCCGTTGTTTTATGAAAATATGAGCTTTGAGCAGCAATCGGAAAGAGGCGCTTGGGGTTTGTGCATTGCCGCTTTTGGCGCTTTGGTTATGCTTTCGGCAATCGCCGGGGAATATTGCAAGCGGCATCGTATTGAGTAAAAATTCAACACCTGAGGATATATTTTTATCTTCAGGTGTTTTTTTTAAATAATCTTCTGCATATTTTGCTTGAATTCTCAATATTTATGTTATACATTTGCCGCAAATTGAATTTTTTTTAATTTTGGTTGCGGCTTGTAAAAGAGCGGCAATGTGGTTTAACAAATTAGCTAACAGGAGCTTAAATAACCATGAGTAAATGGGTATATACATTTGGAAACGGCAAAGCTGAAGGCGATGCCAACATGCGTAACCTCCTCGGCGGTAAAGGTGCTAACTTGGCAGAAATGAACAAAGTTGGCTTGCCGGTTCCTCCGGGATTTACGGTAACAACAGAAGTTTGTACATATTACTATGCAAACAATAACACTTATCCGGCAGACTTGAAAGACCAAGTTAGAACAGCTGTTGCCGGTGTTGAAGCCATTATGGGTAAAAAATTCGGTGATTCAGCGAATCCGTTATTGTTCTCGGTGCGTTCAGGAGCTCGTATTTCAATGCCGGGTATGATGGATACGGTTTTGAACCTCGGCTTGAATGATGAAAGTGTTAAAGGTTTGGCAAAAACTTCAGGCAATGAAAGATTTGCTTATGACTCTTATCGCCGCTTCTTACAAATGTTCTCCGATGTGGTTTTGGGTGCTGACTTAGATGAATATGAAGGCGCTTTGGAAAATATGAAAAAATCAAAAGGCTATAAATCTGACACAGATTTAACTGCTGAAGATTTGAAAGAATTGGTTAATCAATATAAAGAAATTGGTAAAAAACTCGGCAAAGTTGTACCGCAAGACCCGTGGGAACAATTGTGGCTTGGTATTGGTGCCGTGTTTGGTTCTTGGATGGTTGAACGCGCCATTACATATCGTAAATTGAACAACATTCCGGGTGACTGGGGAACAGCCGTTAACGTTCAAACCATGGTGTTTGGTAATGCCGGTGATGATTCAGCTACCGGTGTTTGCTTCTCACGCGATCCGGCAACCGGTGAAAATGTTTACTACGGAGAATTTTTGGTAAATGCTCAAGGTGAAGACGTGGTGGCAGGTATTAGAACACCGCAGCCGATGGGTTCTAAAGGACAAGGCAATTCTTTGGAAGAATTGTGGCCGCATTTGTATAAAGAACTGGTTGATGTTCGTAACAAATTGGAAGCACATTACAAAGACATGCAAGATATGGAATTTACCATTGAACACGGCAAACTTTGGATGTTGCAATGCCGTAACGGTAAAAGAACCGCCGCTGCTGCCGTTCGTATGGCTGTGGAAATGGTAAACGAAGGCTTGTTAACCAAAGAAGAAGCCATTATGCGCGTTGGGGCTGACCAATTAGACCAATTATTGCACCCGATGTTGGACCCGAAAGCAGAAAAGAAAGTTATTGCGACAGGTTTGCCGGCATCTCCGGGGGCTGCTGTGGGTCGTGCTGTTTTCTGCGCTGAAGACGCTGAAGCATGGGCTGCTAAAGGTGAAAAAGTTATCTTAATCCGTAATGAAACATCGCCGGAAGATATTGGCGGTATGCACGCTTCACAAGGTGTGATTACGGCTCGCGGCGGTATGACATCACACGCTGCTGTGGTGGCTCGTGGTATGGGCACACCGTGCGTTTCCGGTTCAACCGATATTACCATTGATTATGCTTCTAAAACAATGAAGACCAAATCAGGTTCAGTTATTAAAGAAGGTGATTGGGTATCTTTGGACGGCGCTAAAGGTCAAATTATTGAAGGTGCCGTACCAACAGTTAAGGCTGATACGAATTCCGGTAATTTCGGCACATTTATGAGCTGGGTTGATGCCATTCGCACTATGCATGTTCGCGCTAATGCCGAAACACCGGCTGATGCAAAGCAAGCGGTTGAATTTGGTGCTGAAGGTATTGGTTTGGCTAGAACAGAACACATGTTCTTTGACGCCAAGCGTATTTCTGATATGCGCACAATGATTTTATCGGATAACGAAGAAGGCCGCCGTGCCGCTTTAGCACGTTTGTTACCGTATCAAAAAGAAGACTTCAAGCAGCTTTATCGCACCATGAACGGATTCCCTGTTGTTATTCGTTTGCTTGATCCGCCGCTTCATGAATTTTTGCCGCATACTGACGCTGAAATGCAAGAACTGGCAGACAAGATGGGCAAAACTTTGGCTGAAGTTAAAAACCGCGCTAATTCATTGCATGAAATGAACCCGATGCTTGGTCACCGTGGTTGCCGTTTGGCTGTAACATATCCGGAAATTTGCGAAATGCAAACCCGTGCTATTCTTGAAGCCGCAATGGAATGCCGTGAAGAAGGTGTTAATGTAATACCGGAAATTGAAGTTCCGTTAATTGGTTCTAAGAAAGAATTAGATATTGTGAAGAACATTATCGACACCACAGCAAAACAAATTTTTGCTGAAAAAGGCAAGAGCATTGAATATGAAGTTGGCACGATGATTGAATTGCCGCGTGCTGCTTTGATGGCAGAAGAAATTGCCGCTTCGGCAGCATTCTTTGGCTTTGGTACTAACGACTTAACGCAAACAACTTTGGGTATGAGCCGTGATGATACCGGTGCAATTTTAGATTGCTACCGCTCAAAAGGCATTTATGTGGCAGACCCGTTTGCATCGATTGATGTTGAAGGTGTTGGTAAACTTGTTCGCCGCGCTTGTGAATATGGCCGTCAAACGAATCCGGAATTGCTCTTGGGCGTTTGCGGTGAACACGGTGGCGATCCGAAGTCTATCGAGTTCTTCCAACAATGTGGTTTAGATTATGTTTCTTGCTCGCCGTTCCGTGTGCCGGTAGCACGTTTGGCAGCAGCACAAGCAGCTGTTAAATTCGGCAAGACGCAGAAGGAGCATAATCTTAAGAAAGCCGCTTAATAAAGTGTGCTAAAAGCACTTTCAGCTTGCAGGATTTTTTCTTATGTACCACTTCGTACATGTCGAAAAAATCCTGCTTTGCATTAAGCACTTTTATCGCACTTTTATGCATATGTGTACTGTTTTGTACACGTCGTCAAAAATTCCGCTTTGCAATCACACACGCTATCCGAATTTTCGGTGGAAATGTGAAATGAAGAAGGATTTTTTCAAAACGAAAAAATCCTTCTTGCTTTTATAAATTTTTAATCCTGATGGCAAAACAAGTAACTTTGTTAAAAAAAATAAATTAGGTATTTATTTATTAATATTTATGTGTTATGTTGTAGGCAATGTTAGTTTTTACATTGTAACAAATGAGGTTTAATATGGCTATTAGTAATGAAATTGGGAAAAAAGGACGCTACAGTCTTTTGCAAAATGCCAATGGCGAAATTATGTTAATGATGAACAGCCGCTTGGGTGGACCGGAAAATCCGCGTTTTATATATGATGGCGGGGAAACGGCTTTGCTTTATCGTTCGCAAGAAAGCTCCGTTGCGTTTAAGGATATTGATCCGGAAGCCAGACAGCCTCTGAAATCGGTTTCTGAAATTTTGGTGGTGGAAATCGATAATGATGAAGTGGAAAGAGAATATATTGTTCCGGTACGTTTGGTAAGAGATGTCAGTGCTTTAATTATTTCATAGATGACAAGGTTGGCAGATGATTGCATATATCACTCTGACGCTTTTTGTTATTGCACTGTTAGGCAGTATTAATATAGGCATCAAAAAGGATAGATTGTTTTCCTTTTTGATGTTTATTTTATTATGCGGTATTTTCGCTTTTTTCGGACTTGATTTTGCCGCCGGTAAAGACAGTGTTTTGGCTTTTGTATGGAATAGTTCGCCCGGTGGTGACATTAAAATTGATATTATTTCCAATGCATACAACTATAATTTAATCTTACCGTTTTTTACCATAACCATGTTTGCTGTGTGGCAAAATATTATACTGCGCTTTGAGGAAAGGCGCTCTGCTTATAATGCAGCTTTGGTCTTTAATTTGACAGCCTTGATTGTTATGATTACCGGTAATAATTTTGTGCAGCTTCTGTTTGCATTGTTTGTAATCGATATTTTGGCGTTGTTTTTAATTAAAGACATGGAGGCATATCGGCGCTATATTTTGCTGAATATTTTTGCAGATATGTTTATTTTTACGGTAATGGCAATCATTAACTGTAAAGTTGATTCGTTGGATATTCGTGAAATTTTGCGCTATAAACAAATAGGCCATCATCTTGATTTTATTGCTATTTCCGGATTGAGTGCCGTTTTTATGAAAATAGGACTTTTTGCTTTTCATATTGGTGGAGTCGGTTTGCAAAATATTCGCTTGCATCGCCTGCAAAATGTGTGGTTTTTATCTTCACCTATCAGCGGATTGATTATGCTTATGAAATTTCATGTTTTATGGAATAGTTCGGTTTATTTTGCACCATATTTGCACAGCATTTGTATTTTGAGTATGTTTGGCGGATTTTTGGGTAGTATGTGCACCAAGCACTTTAAGCTAAAAATTATATATTGGCAGATGATGTTTGGAGCAATTTTAGTTGAATTGCTATGTTTTAGAGGGTTTGAATGGTCTAAAGAATTTTCGCTTTTGTTGCTGCAGATGTATGTTTTGGCTGAAGCGCTGTATTTGATATATTATTACACGGGGCGGTGCAACTTAATAGCGGAAATTATTAAACGACATTCGAATAACGAAACAGCGCTTAATATGGCTTTTGTGCTTTTGTTTTTAGCCTTTATTGCCATAACTGGAACGCTGACAGCTCTATATAACCGCGGTAACCGCTACTATATATGGACATTTGCCGTTTTATATACAATTTCTTTAACTGTGAGCATTAGGCAAATGATATTTTTACCTCGCTCTAACATAATTACGGCAAAAGCGCCTTCTGTTAAAATGCATTGGATCTTATTTTTTGTACTTGGTTCATTAAGTGCATTTGTTTTGCAGCCTAAACAACTTTTGGCACCAGCTGTTTTAGGTTTTACGGTTGCTTTTTTGTTTTTATGTCGCTATATGCCGGCAGCAAAACAAATAGCTTTTTATGGCAGATATAAAAACAGAGATTATATTGGTATGATATATAAATTTCTATTTATAAAACCTTTGCGTCTTTGTGGTAAATTCTTATGGATTTTGGTTGATCGTTTGTTAGTTGAAAAAATAATTATCGGGGTGTCTTTAACTCTGGCACAAAAGGCAATTGTCGGCTTTAGACGGGCGCATCAAAGCACTACAATGGGACAACTGATGATTGTATTTATTTTGGTCGGATTGATTTGTGTGGCTTTTAGTTACGGAGGCTATAAATGATATTTGGATTGCCGGTATTATTGATGTTTTTGCCTTTACTCGGATGCTTTTTTGTTCTTTCTTCGCGACAAAATGCAAACAATGCAAAACATGTTACAATTTTAACCCTGTGCTCAGGAATATTAATGATTTTACGCCTTTTTTCTGAACTTGATTTATCACAAAAAGGCATGCAATTTGTATATAATTTTGATTGGCTAACAAGTGCCAATATAACCCTTTCTTTCGGGGTAGATGCCTTTTCCTTATTATTACTTGCCGGCATTTATATATCATTGCTTACGGCAGTGGTAAGTTTACCATTACAGCAGCACGAAAATAAGTCGCTTTTAGCATGGAATATGTATTTTTTGTGGAATGTGAGCGGTTTACTTTTTGCCAACGATATAATATCTTTTTATACTTTTTTTGCTGCCATTTTGCTACCTTTATTCATGCTTATCGGACAATTTGGAGATTTAAAAAAGAAAATAGGTCTTTATATGTTTTTTATCTTTAATTTTGCCGGCATTATTGTCTTGCTGTGTGCGGTTGTTTTAGTTTTTAAATATTATCATGGCAATATTATGTTGCACGAAATTGCCTTGATGAATATGCCGCAAAAAGCGGCTAAGGCAGTGTGGGGCGGAGTTTGTTTGGCATTGTTGGCGCGCATTCCAATTTGGCCGTTTCATTATTGGATTTCTTCCATTGTTTCCATCATTAAAAATCCGCTTGTTTATATTATAACCATGTTAGTCCCTTTAACCGGTTTATATGGTTTTATGCGTTTTTGGCAGCTGACTATTGCTGAAAGTGTGATGCCATACATTAATTTTATGGCGATAATTTGCTTGATAACTATGATTTTTATTGTTCTAATCGGTATAGCACATAAAGAGTTTTTATATAAATTATTTGCCTATATGACGGTATATTATTTGCTGTTTTTGCTGGCAGAAATTTTACTTTCTTCAATTTTACAGGCCGATACACTGCAAATGAATATTGCTTATGCCTTATTTACATTTTTACCGGTAACATCAATTCTGATTATACTTGACTTACAAATGGAAAAAGAATGCGAAGATAAAAATTGTGATTATCGCGGTATTTTAGCCTATATGCCAAAACGTGCTAAAATTTTTGTGTTTTATGTTATAATGGCTTTAGGGATGCCGGTTTCAGCTCTGTTTTGGAACAATTTTATTATTGTTTCCGATTTATTTAAATTCAGCTTTAATATCGGAATTTGCGTAATGTTTGCTTTATCACTGCTAACAATATCCATGCTTTATGAGCTGTATGTTATGCGCGATTTGAAAAAACATATAAGTCCAAATGAAAACATTGCCGACATTTCAAATTTGCATTTAGCTTATTTGGCTTTCATCGGTGCTATTTTGTTTTTATCCTTTTTTAATCCGCTATGGTTTAAGTTTTAACAGAAAGGTGAAAAAACATGATTGAGCATTTTATATATATGTTACCTTTGCTGATTTTGTTATTCGGAAGCACAATTTTTGCTTGTAAAAAGTTTGCGGCCGATGATACCCCGCAATGTTTTAAACTTTGTCGCTTAATTATTGCCGTAAGTTTTGCTTTCAGTATTATTTTTTATAATCGTCCAATGTTGATAGGATTGAGTGCGGCAAATCATTTAACATCTATATTGCTGAGCTGGCTTTTTGTGAATGTATTTATTATTTTATATTTAGCTCGAAAATGGTTTAACAGCATAAAACAAAGCGGTGATTATTTTTGCAGCGGCATCATTTTTGCCACTATTGCCGGATGCTTATTGATTATTTCTAAAAATATTGTTTTAACCGCCGGTGCAGTTATATTACTCATGGCGGTAAACATCAGAATGTTGCAAAAATATAGAGAAAGTATGCAAAATTTGCAATTTAAAAATGTTTATACTAAATCAGCTTTATGGCTTATGATAATGTTGCTTGCAGCAACCGCAAAACTTTATTTTCAAGCTGGTTCCGGCGATTATGAAATTGTGCAAAATATGTTACATGAAAAGCAAAGTGATTTTATAACATTTGGAGCATCTTGCATTTTAGTTTTAGCTTTTATGTTTTTATTGGCGGCAGCTCCCTTGCATTATTGGCTGATATATACTGCGGCAAAAATGAGCTTGCCTATTTTAATTTATTTTTTGCTGCTTGTACCAACGGTGGCTTTTGCCTGTTTAATACGGCTTGATATGTTAATGCTTTCTACCCTAAGCGGTTCTTTGCAAATATTATATTGCGCTATAGGCTTTATGTCTGTTTTCGTGGGCGCAGTAGGGGCTTGCGCAAGTGTAAATATTAGGCAAATGCTGGCATATACTTTGGTGTTTTTTGTTGGTATTGATTTTATTATTTTGCAGCATTTTACCTTGGATGCCGTGCAAACAGCAATTGTTTATTGTTTTTTTTGCTGGCTTGCCTTGTGTGGCATATGTATTACTCTGTTTTGCTTTAAAAACAAAGGAGAATATTTGTTGCAGTTTGACCAATTTGCCAACGCGGCATATAAAAAACCTTGTGCAGCACTAATTATGACACTGTTGTTCTTTTCGTTATTAGGATTACCTCCGCTCACCGGTTCTTTAGGTTTGTTTGCAGTTTTAAATGAATTGGCGGCACATAATTGTTTTTATAGCTTGATTTATGTTTTGCTTATGCTGCTTATTTTAAGCTATTCTTATTTGAACGTTATGCAAAAAATGTACTTCGAAAATAGCCGTAATAATTTTGACCGTACCGGATTTGATATATATATATTATTATTCGCAATTGTTGCGGTGATGATATTTGTAGCATTGCAACCGCATTATTTGATAGGAAATTTGTGGATGGCGGAGATTTTTTATGGCTGAATACGAGGAATGGAAAATTTATTGCTATGACGAAGTAACCAGCACCAATGATGTTATTAAAGATTATTGTTCCGAGCCAAAGCAAAAAATCGTGGTTTGGGCTAAAAACCAAACAGAAGGGCGCGGAAGGTTGGGACGGCGTTGGCAAAGTTTGCGCGGTAACTTATTTTTTTCGTGCGCACTGGAAATTGATATGGCAGATTTAAGCGGATTAGTTATATTGTGCGGTTTAAGTTTATGCCAAATCATAAAAGAGCTTAATCCACAAAATTTGGTGCAGATTAAGTGGCCCAATGACGTGCTGATTAACGAAGCAAAAGTCAGCGGCATGCTTTTAGAAAAAGGACCGAATGATTATATAATTATTGGTATCGGCGTTAATATAATAAATTATCCGCAAGCAATAGACATCATATATAAAACAACGTCTTTGCAGCACGAAAATATTACAATTAGTCCGGAAAATTTGCTAAAGTGCTTCATAAGTAAATTCAATGCTAATAAAAATTTATGGCAACATTGCGGTAATAATGAAAAATTGGTTGCAAGTTGGCTTAAATTTGCTAAAGGTATTGGTAAAAAGTTGCTTGTGCGCCAAAATAATGTGGAAATATGCGGAATGTTTCAGGGTATTGATGCCAACGGCTGTTTATTGCTGGAAAATGAACAAGGTGTTTGCCATATTAGAGCCGGCGACGTGTTTTATACAGAGGAAAATTAATGAGTGATTTTAATAAAGAAGGAATCTATTTTATGCCGCTCGGCGGCGCTGATGATATTGGCATGAATATGTATATGTATGCCATAGACGGTAAAATTATAGTGGTTGATGCCGGATACGGCTTTTTGATGGATAATTTTCCGGGGATGGAATTGGCGTATGCTTCGCCGGAATTTTTAGAAAACTACAAAGATGATATTGTCGGTTTGTTTATTACCCATGGTCATGAGGACCATATGGGCGCTATTGCACAAATTTGGCCGTCGCTGCAATGTCCGGTTTATGGTATGGATTTTTCTTTAGGCCTAATTAAAGAACGTTTGGAAGAATTTAAAATGGCCGATATTGTGCCGTTGGTTCCGGTTAATCAAAACCGCACCATAAAGTTTGAAAATTTTAGTGTGGAATTTATTGATATTGCGCATACGGTGCCGCAAACCTGCGTTTTAGCCATTCGCAGTAAATATGGCAACATTTTGCACGCTACCGATTGGCGTTTTGATGATGAAGCGCTGGCAATGATACCGACAAATTTTAAGGCTTTGCGCCAATTTGCCAAAGAAGGTGTTTCCATGCTGGTTTGTGATTCCACCAATGTGATGATTGATAAAAAATCTCCGTCGGAAGCAGAAGTTCGCCAACATTTAATAGAACTTATTCCGCAAATTGAAGGCGGAATCATCGTCACTTGTTTTGCTTCTAATTTAATGCGCTTGAAAAGTTTAATTTTAGCGGCACAAGCGGCAAATCGCACGCCGATTGTTGTGGGAAGAACATTGGTTACTAATTTGAAAGTAGCGAAAGAATGCGGATATTTAGCTGATTTACCACAAGTTTTCACTATTGAAGAAGCAAAAGACATTGCACCGGAAAATGCGCTGTATATTTGCACCGGTTCACAGGCTAATCATCATAGTGCATTAAGTTTTATTGCAAACGGCGAAAGTAAATATATTAAAATTGATAAATCGGATACAGTTATTTTTTCTTCCAAAGTAATTCCGGGAAATGAAGATAAAATTGAGCGTATGCAAGAAAAAATGGCAAATCAGGGCGCAACAATTATTACCGATGAAACCGAATTGGTTCATACTTCCGGACACGCTTGCCGTGGTGATTTGAAAAAAATGTATAACTTATTAAAACCGCAGATTGTGCTTCCTGTGCATGGTGAAAAAAGCTTTATTCGTGAGCATAAGCGCTTTGCTTTGGCTTGCGGTATTAATGAAGTTTTTTCGGCGCGTAACGGCGATATGTGTTTATTAAAAAATAATCATATTGAATGTATTGAGCAGGTTGCAACCGATATTTTAGGTTGGGATAGAAACCGGCCGGTTTCGCTTGGTGCTGATGTTATCCGCAACCGACGGCGCATTGCTTATAATTGCTCAATGTATATCAGCGCGGTCATTAAAGATACGGAACTGCTTGATTTACAAATTACATCGGTTGATATTTTGGAAAAAGACGAGTGGCAAAAATTAACGGAGACAATTTTGGCTGAAGTTCGCCCGCTGATTGAAAAACGCCTGCTTGATAATACGCAAAAAAATTCGCTTGAAGATTATATCCGCGGGCAAATTCGCCGCCGTGTTTTCCATGCCACTGATATTAAACCCGTAACAATGCTGAATGTGTTTTATTTTGAAGAAAATAAATAAAAAAAACATGCAAATTTTTATTTTTTCTCTTCCCAACGTCCGTCTGCTGATTGCTGCCAATAGTGAATATCAAATTTTGCTTCTTTAAAACTTTTCCATAAACGGCGCGCTTGTTGCAGTGCATCTTCAGAATTGCCATCAAAAATATTAAAAACACGTTCGAATTTAGCAGCAACATCAATCTCGGCTTCGGCACCGTCAACTAAAAATAAAAAATCGGCATTGTTCGGATTGTCATCATCTGCAGTCAGCCAAATTGGCTGAGTTTCGGCAAATCCGTCCTTTTTGCTGCCATGCGGCAAAAAACTTTCTTCATCATATGTCCATAGCAAGCTGTTTAAAAATTCTATTCGCTCAGCCGTGCCTATTTTCAGCAAAATTCGTTTTTCCGCAGAATATGCTTTACTTAAAAGTTTTGGTAAAACATCTTCAAGCGATTGTTTTTGCAAATGATAAAAATCAACTCGGCTCATTTTATATTTTCCAATTTAACCGTAACGGTATCAATGTTTTGTTCACTTTTAATTTTTAATTCAAGTTGCCCTTTTTCAGCTGCTTGTTTTAATTTTGTTTGAAAATCTTCAACACCATATATTTTTTTGTTATCAGCTGCAATAATTCTGTTTCCGGCAATTACGCCCTTTTGTGCCATATCTGCATCGGCTTTTAACGATGTGATTACAAAATCTTGTGCTATATCGTCATAATAAGCGCTAATACCGAGTTGTTCAAATTCTGTTGAATTTACTGGTTTGTCTTTGTCGGGTCCATAATCCTCAAATTTTTGCCAAGGCGCAATTTCTCTGTTTTTATCCGTTTTATCTTCTTGCGGCATTGGAGCTACTTCAATTTGAAATTTTAGCAATTTATCATCTCGCCGTACCACGGCATCTAATTTTGTTTGCGGTTTTGTTGCTGCAATTTCCGCCGAAAATATACGCGGATTTTGCAAAGAAATATTGCTGAGCCTCTCGATAATATCACCAACTTTTAAATTTATTTCCGCGGCTGGCGAGTTTTCTGCTATTTCAGTAATTGCCAGTTGTAAAGCCTTATCTTCTCCTTTAGTCTGAACCGGACGTACACTAATGCCAATCCACCCCCGTTCTACCGTTCCATTGGCTTTAAGTTGTTCAACCACCCATTGCACCATATTTGAAGGTGTGGCAAAACCCAACCCCATATTTTCACCTTGTTCGGAAAAAATTGCAGTATTAACACCCACCACTTCGCCGTTCATATTAAACAGCGGTCCTCCGGAATTACCCTGATTGATTGCCGCATCTGTTTGCAAAAAATTATCATATGCACCTTTTTCAATATTGCGTTCTTTAGCGGAAATTATGCCGCCGGAAACGCTATTGCCTAAACCATACGGATTACCGATGGCAAAAACTGCTTGTCCAAGGCGCACATTATCAGAATCGGCAAAATGCACCGGTTCTAACCCCAAAGGATGCTCTGCTTTTAATAAGGCAATATCGGTTTTTTTATCAACCCCTACTAATTTTACCTGATATTCATCGCCGTATATTGTTTCTGCTCTGATAGATTTTGCGTCATCAACCACATGGGCATTGGTTACAATATATCCGTCGGCTCCAATAATAAATCCGGCACCAAGCGCTTGTTCTCCGGCTTCAGTGTCAACTGTTACGCTTAAAACAGATGTATTAACTTCTTCTATCACATCTTCTAATGAACGTTCTTGTGCTAAACCGGAATTTATGGGTAAGATAAAAAATAACAGAGCTAGAATAAGTTTCATTGGTTTGCTTTCATCATTTTATTAAAATATTTGAAAAATGCCGAATCTGGCGACAATACAAGCGATGTATCTTCGTCTGCCAATGCTTTTTTATATGCATCAAGCGCACGATAAAATTCATAAAAATCAACATCTTGTCCAACTGTACGATTCCAAAGAGCCACTGCATCTTTGTCGCCCTGACCGCGGGTGATTTGTGCATTTTTTTCGGCTTCGGCCACAATAATTGTAGCCTCTTTATCGGCAGTTGCCCGAATATTTTGCGCTTGCTGCTGTCCTTTGGCGCGAAATTCTTTAGCATCTCTTTCACGCTCAGTGCGCATACGATGATTTATGGCCTGCATAACCTCTATTGGCAAATCGGCACGACGAATTCGCACGTCAGCCACGCTTACACCAATTGCTTCGGCATCTTTTTTCACGGTGGAGCTGATGTCTTGCATAATTTGCGTGCGCTGTTCCGATAATAATTCGGTTAATGTTACGCGTCCCAAAACTTTGCGCAGCGAAGAATTTACAATTTCCGCTAATTTTGAACGTGCTTGTTCCTCAGTGCGTACTGTCTGATAAAACTTCAGCGGGTCAATAATACGATAACGCGTAAAACTATCAACGTCCAAACGCTTTTTATCATTCAAAACCACCTCCTGTGCCGGCGGGTCTAAGTTAAGCAGCCGTGCATCATAAAACACCGTATTTTGAATGAATGGAACTTTAAACTTCAGCCCTGGTTCGGTTACCAAACGTACCGGTTCGCCAAATTGCAGAACAATAGCCTGTTCCGGTTGATATACAACATATACCGAACTGAAAAGTAAAATCAGCGCCGCACCTAAAACAACAATCGCTCCCTGCCTTAAACCGTTTCTCATAATATTCTCCTTATTTTCCAGATTGTGTTCCTTGCAGCGGCAAAACCGGCAGCAAATTACCTTTTTGTGACGGGTCAATAATAACTTTTTGTGCTTTTTGCATCACTTCTTCCATCGTATCTAAATACATTTTTTTAACCGTCACATCTTTGCCGTCTTTATACGCTTCATATACGGAAGAAAAACGCTTTGCTTCACCTTCAGCTTTATTGACCGTAGCCGATTTATAGGCTTCGGCATCTTGAGCTATTTGCGCAGCCTTACCTTTAGCCTTTGGAATGACCTCATTGCGATACGCTTCCGCCTCGTTTTTGAACCGTTCCATATCAGCTTTGGCGCGCTGAACTTCATTAAAAGCGTCAACCACCTCTCTCGGCGGGTCGGCTTTTTGCAATTTTACGCGCACAATTTGTATGCCGGCATTAAATTCATCTAAAACACGTTGCAGCTCATCTTTAGTTTCATCTTCAACTTTGCCGCGGTCGCCGGTAATAATCGGCTGCATTTCCGATTGCCCGACAATTTCACGCAAAACTGACTGAGCTGCCACATTAACCGTTTCATCTGGTGAGCGCATGCTAAACAGGTAGTTTTTAGCATCTTTAATTTTCCATACCACAGTTAAATTAATATCAACAATGTTTTCATCACCGGTCAGCATATGGCTTTCCGTGAAAGCGCTATTGCGATAATCACGATTTTCCGCAGCTCCCAAGTTAATGCTTCGTTCTTGCGTAACATTAACTTTAATAACATCTTCAATCGGCACCGGCCAATGATAATGTAAACCAGCATCTGTAGTTTCTACATATTTACCAAAGCGCAAAACCACCCCTTGCTCGCTTGGTTGTACCTGATAAAACCCCGATGCCAACCAAAGTGCCACAATTATAAGAATTCCATATTTAATGTAGCCGAACCAGTCATCGTTCGGTGCCGTCATTTTAGTAATTTTTGTAAAGTCAATAACTTTGGGGCGTTCAGAACCATTATCCCAAGTATTATCGTTATTATCCCACGGATTAATTTTATCTGCCATAATTTTTACCTCTTGCAAAATCAATATATTTTGTTTTAAGATAATGCAAATTCAAATGAAATACAACGTATGAGAATAGAATATCCACACGGAGGAGTTAACAAAAATATGCAAGATGAACAACTGAATTTATGCCTAAAAAAACATTTTCCGGCCGAAAATGTTGCCGATGTGCGCATTATAGGGAAAAAGGTTATTGTACAAATTAAAAATATGGCCGAGGATAAAGCAAAAGCCGAAAGCTTAAAAAAAGATTTAGCGCAAATGTTTCCGCAATATAAAAGTTCAGTTATATTTATTACGCAAAATGAAGTTAACGTTGGTGTAGCGCAAATTGAAAAATGGCGCATAAACGGTGTTAAAAAAATTATCGGTGTTGCTTCCGGCAAAGGCGGTGTCGGAAAGTCGACAACAGCCGTCAATTTGGCTTTAGCATTGGCTGATTGCGGTAAACGTGTTGCCTTAGTTGATGCAGACATATATGGCCCTTCGCTGCCGACAATGCTTGGTTATGAGGGTATGCCGCTGACAACCTCTGATGGTGAAAACTTTTCTCCCTTTATGGAATATGGCATACAATCGGTTTCCATTGGTTCGCTTATTGACCGTAATACACCACTTATATGGCGCGGCGCTAAAGCGTGCGGTGCTTTAGAACAGCTGCTAACGCAAACATTGTGGGATAATGTAGATGTTTTAGTAATAGATATGCCGCCGGGAACAGGTGATATTTTGATAACTTTGTCGCAGCACGTTGATTTTGCCGGCATTGTTATTGTTTCAACACCTCAGGATATTGCTTTAATTGATGCAATTAAAGGCGTTAATATGTTCAAAAAAATAGGTGTGCCGATTTTGGGTATTGTGGAAAATATGAGCTATTTTTTATGTCCTCATTGCGGAGAAAAAATTGATATTTTCAGCCATAACGGTGCAAAACAAATTGCAGAAAAAATGGGGGAAGTTTTTTTAGGCGCTATTCCTTTAGATGCCGAAATTTGCGCCGGTTCCGACAATGGTGCGCCCATTGTAGCAAAGTCGCCTGACAGCCCGCACACAAAAGCATATAGAAATATTGCAGAAAACATCTTGCGTAAAATTTAATATTCTTGAATTTCTGTAAAAAAATCTCCCGACGCCCAGCATCAAGAGAAACGATAAAGTTAAAATATCCAGCGCCCAAGTTGGTATATTCCGGCGCAGAAAATTACCAAAAACAGTACTAAAACAGCAGTAAATACCACTCGCATCAGCTCATCGGCAAATTCTTCGACCGACATATTAGCAATGCGATGTGCTCGAGTGCGCGCACTGCGCCAAAAGTACATCAAAAAACACCAGAAGGTTGCTATTAACAGCGCCCACACAAACGGGCCGAAACGCCACCAATCATTCTGTGTGATACAACCAAACTTATATACAGTAATAATCCCTGCGATAATAACTAAAACATTAACTGTCATAAGCAAAGACATCAACAACGCACAAGCGCCAAACAGTGCATAACAGCCATACAGCCGCACATTTTTTCGGCAAACAAATGCCCATACTTTTTTTCCCATGATAATTATATTTTAATGATTTATAAAAAATGTCTTATTACGGCGGTGCTAGCATAAAAAAACAAGCCGTGCAAGCGAAAAAATGCACGACTTAGAAAAATATAAATTAATAAATGCTGCTGTTAATCCATTTCTGCTAAACGCTCGGCTTGGTCTTCCATAATCAGCGCATCAATAATTTCACCCAATGCCTCTCCGGCAACAACCTCGTCAAGCTTATACAGCGTTAAGTTAATTCGATGGTCGGTTACACGGCCTTGCGGGTAGTTATATGTGCGAATACGTTCACTGCGGTCACCACTGCCAACTTGTAATTTACGCTTTTCCGAATAGCTGGCGTCAATAGCCTCTTTTTGGCTGTCATAAAGTTTAGCGCGCAAATGGTTCATTGCCTTTTCTTTATTCTTAAATTGCGAACGATCATCTTGACATTGCACCACAATACCGGTTGGAATGTGCGTAATGCGCACAGCTGATTCCGTGCGGTTAACGTGTTGACCGCCGGCACCTGAAGCACGATACACATCAATTTTCAAATCGGCCGGATTAATATACATATCCACTTCTTCAATTTCCGGCAACACTGCCACCGTGGCGGCAGATGTATGCACGCGCCCTTGCGATTCGGTTACCGGCACGCGCTGAACCCGATGCGCACCCGATTCAAATTTGAGCTTGGCAAACACATCTTTACCGGTAATTTTTGCCGATGCTTCTTTATAACCGCCTATGCCGTTTTCGTTAGCATCAAGCATTTCAAAGCGCCAACCTTGTTTTTGAGCATAGCGCTGATACATTTCAAACAGAACCGCCGCAAACAAAGCAGCTTCATCACCACCGGTTCCGGCGCGCACTTCTAAAATGGCATTTTTTTCATCGTCAACATCTTTTGGCAGCAATAAAACGCGGATTTCTTTTTCTAAATCAGGTAATTTTTCTTTAGTTTCATAATATTCAGCCTCTGCCATATCGCGCATTTCTTTATCAAGCTCGGCGTCGTTCATCATTGCCTCATCATCACGCATGGTTTGCAGCGTATGATTGTAATTTTGAATAGCTTCAACCACCGGCTCCAAAACCGCCAGCTCTTTATTTAGTTTAACCAACTCATCGGAATTTGTTGTTGAGGTCAAAAGCGCTTGCACTTCTTCATAGCGATTAACAACATTGGCTAATTTTTCTTCAAAATTCATTATTTTAATTCCTCTGTCAAATTATCTAAAGAAACGTTTTTTTGTTCGCCACTGTCTAAATTTTTAAGTGTTGCCGAACCGTTTGCCAACTCATCTGAACCTAAAATAACGGCATAAGCGGCATTTATTTTGTTAGCTTTTATCAAACGCTTTTTCATATTGCCGCTGTAGCTTTGCTCAACATTAAATCCGGCCAAACGCAACTGATGAGCAATTTGCAGGGCTTTATCTTGCGTATCTTCACCCACCGGAATAACCGCAATCGGCCGCGGCAAAGCAATATTTTCTTCTATTAGCATGGCTAGTCTTTCCACGCCGCAAGCCCAACCAATTCCGGCAACATCGCCACCTCCCATCTGCGCCACCAAACCATTATATCGGCCACCGGCCAAAACTGTGCCTTGCGCACCGAGTTTATCAGTAGTCAATTCAAAAACCGTATGCGAATAATAATCTAAACCTCGTACCAAGCGGTCATTAACCCGATATTTGATGCCTAACAAATCAAGTCCTCGCAGCACATCGGCAAAAAATTGTTGAGAAGCTTCATTTAAGCTGTCAGCATAGCGCGGCGCATTTTCCACCACCGCTTTGTCGCATTCTTCTTTAGAATCTAAAATGCGCAGCGGGTTACGCTCTAAACGATTTTTACTGTCTTGAGAAAGTTCATCAAAATGTTCTTGTAAATAAGCCACCAATTTTTCACGGTAGGCATCACGGCTTTCGGCATCGCCGAGCGAATTAATTTCAACCGTAACCTGCCCGTTCAACCCCAGTTTTTCTAAAAATTCATAAGCCATTGATATAACTTCAATGTCGGCTTGCGGGTTTTCTACTCCCAAAAGCTCTACGCCAAATTGCGTAAACTGGCGCTGACGCCCTTTCTGCGGACGTTCATAACGAAACATCGGGCCATGATAATAAAATTTAACCGGCAAATTTTGCTGCATTCCGTTAGAAACAAATGCCCGCACCACACCGGCCGTACCTTCTGGACGCAAGGTTAAACTTTCGCCACCTTTGTCTTCAAAACAATACATTTCTTTAGTGACAATATCAGAAGTATCGCCTAAATTGCGAGCAAAAACTTCCGTAAACTCAAATATAGGAGTTTCAATTTCTTCAAAGCCATATTTTTCAACCACCTGCTCACCGGTGGCAATAACTTTTTTCATTTTTCTTTTAGCGTCACCAAACAAATCGTATGTGCCGCGTACACTTTGAACCTTTTCCATTTTTATTCCTGATTGTTAATGTTAAGAAATTCCTTCAAGGCAACATTTGTATGTTTCAGCGCCGTAATCGGCTTAATTTCACTGTTACCCACATAAAATTTGACATTGTAATAGCGTCCGACCGTAACTGTTGTATTTTCGGCATCATCTATTATATATTCATAGTTTTTTTGCAATGTTTTGCTTAAAATTGTTTCGCCATTAACCTTAATTTCAACCCAAGTCGGCCCGATTACTAACATTTTAACTTCAGATTTTGCTGCATCTTGCATTGCAATATTGTCCTTTTCTGTTTCTGCTGCAGCTGTATTATCTTCCGCTACTATTACATCAGTTTCATCATCGGACACATTTTCATTGCTTGCATTTTCAGATTCCGTCATCTCTGTTTCTTCAATAATCAACGGCTGTGGAACATCGGTATAATTGACATTGCTTTCAAAAGCCTCCATTGTTGAATTATCTTGATAAAGCGGCCAATTCAACCAAGCATAGGCAATTATGCCCAACCCTAATATACCTAATAGCACATGATACAATTTTGGCTTTGAGGAGTTGTTTGTTTTTTCGGTTACATTCTCATCTTTTTCTGTAATACCATGCAGAGTTTGTTTATAAGAAGAAACAATGCGTTCGCTGTTTAGACCTAAATATTCGGCATAGCTGCGGATAAAACCAATACCATACGGCGGTTGCGGTATATTTTTCAAATCCATATTTTCAATGGCTTCCAAATATGTTACACGAATGCATAAATCATCGGCGACGGTATGTAGTTTTTTACCCTGTTTTGTTCGTGCATTACGCAGAATTTCTCCCACCGTTTGCACATTTGCATCATCATTCATTTTTTCTTGCACTGTTTTTTCTCCTTAAATTGCAGAGTGTATAACATAATTTTTAATCAATTGCAATAGTGTGATCATGGGCATATGCGATTAACTGCGGTCGCAAACTGCTTTTCGTGGATTTTAATAAACTTTTGATATAGTCTGAAACATCTTCATAACTCATGCTCATAATCATTTTTTTAATATTGGCATATGATGCACCTGAAACAGACAGGTTTTGATATCCAAGTCCGATTAAACACATTGCCTCTAGCGGATTTCCCGCCATTTCACCGCACACCGAACAATATACTTTATACTGATTTGCTTTATCAATAATTTTTTTCAGCAATTTTAAAAATGGAGCGGAAAGAACGTCATAACGTCCGGTTAAACGCGGATTACCACGGTCACAAGCATAAACAAATTGATATAAATCATTCGTACCAACAGAAACAAAATCTACTTCTTGAAAAATTTCATCTAATTGAAACAGAATGGACGGAACTTCAATCATAATTCCGGTTTTAACGCTTCTAGCAGTAGGTTTACCGCGCTGTTTTTCGCGTTCATATTCCAACAACAATGTTTCTTTGGCATCAGTAAATTCCTCTAAGGTAGATATCATCGGGAACATAACGTATAGGTCTTTGTTTGCGGCAGCACGTAGCATTGCTCGAATTTGTTGCCGCAAAATAGCGCGGCGATCAAGTGTAATGCGAATGGCACGCCAGCCGATTGCGGGATTTTCTTCTTTAATTTCTCCCCAATATGGTAAAAACTTATCTGAGCCAACATCTAAGCTGCGAAAGATAATTTTTTTGTTTTCCATAACATCAAACAATTTTTTATATTGTCTGACTTGTGTTTCAACATCGGGCATTTTATCGGTTGTCATAAAAGTAATTTCCGTGCGATATAAACCGATTCCGTCGCAATGACTTGGCGCAATGTAATTAAAATCTAAATCAAGCCCATAATTTAAGGCTAAGTTTATTTTAATGCCGTCAATGGTCTGCGAGTTTTTTTTGCTTAATTTTTCTAAATCGGTAAAAACTTTTTTCAAACTGATAGATTTTTTTTGATATTCGGTAATAAGATGTTCTGACGGATGAATATAGACCGATGCTTCTTTTCCATTAACCGCAATAGTTTCACCAACTTTTATTTCTTTCATAATGCCGTGAATTTTAGCAACAACAGGAATATTCAAGGCTTTTGCCACAATTACCACATGCATGGTAGGTGTGCAATCTTCAATAATTAAGCCGCGGATATGTTCATAATTATAGTCCATCAAATCGGCAGGTCCCATGGTTTGCGCAATGATAACAATATCTTCATCAGGTGCCACGGACGATATTTCACCGCCTCCAGTGATGAAAGAACGCAAACGGTCTGAAACATCACGTAAATCATATAAGCGCTCTTTTAAATATGCATCGTTGGTGGCAGAAAGTTTGTTCCATATATCCTCATAAACATGTTCCACCGCAGCTTCTGCCGTATATCCTTTTTCTATGTCTGCCATAATTTTTTTATACCAGCCTTTATCAAGTGCAAATAATTTATATGCTTCCATAATATCATTAGTGTTGCCCAAATAATTGCCGGCATGAGTGAGTTTATCGTCAATATATTCAACCATACGGCGCCGCCCGTCGGCCAATTTAGATTTTTCCAGTTCAATATTATCCGCAAATATTTTGGTTAAATCACGATGGCGGTGATGCAAAACCGCTTTACCAACGCCATAACCCTTGTTTAAGCAAGCACCGTGCAAAACATCGCGCACCACAATACCTTTTTCGCGAATAATCTGATTACGAAAATCTATAAATTCTTTTGCGGTTAATAAATCTGTTAACACTAAAGTCAGAGTTTCCGCCAGTTCAACAGTTTGGTCGTCAAAAAAATCTGTTCCGCCTTTAATTAAAACCATAACTCCGGCAGTGTTATTTAAACGTAATACGGGCAAACTTAAGGTTGTTTGGTTGCGTTTATCATCGGTTTCTTGCAAAAAACGTTTATCAGCAGCACTTTTACCGATTATGTCTTCATTATAACGAATATTCGTTTTATAATTTTCAGCGTGAAAACCACCCATAAATTCCAAATAATTTTCATTTATTGTGGCATAAATCAATGCTTGTTTAGCACCGGTAGTTTCAGCAAACATGCGAGCTATATTTTCTAATTTTTGACTCATCGGATATTCTTTAGCCAATTCGGAAATAATTTTACGCTGCACAGCTAAAGCTTCACTGACCACCGTTGATGTTTGCATTTTTCTACCTTATCTAAAAAATTGTGTTGCAACCTTATATATATGGTTTATATTACTTTTTAATTTATGTAAATAAAAAAAAGGAGAAAATAAATGGCAAATAATTATGCACGCGGACAAAAAGATACACGTCCGTGGGGAAGTTGGGAGGTTATTGATTGCGGCAACGGATTTTGCGTTAAGCAAATCAATGTTAATTCCGGTGGAATTTTATCGTTACAATTACATCATTTTCGGGCGGAACATTGGATTATTGTGCGTGGCACGGCAACTGTTACGCTGGGAAATTTAGAAATGGAAAAAAAGGCCGGTGAGTCAGTTTATATTCCGCTGGAAACAAAGCATCGCATTCGAAATAAAGGCACTGAAACGCTAACTTTTATTGAGGTTCAGATTGGTGAAAATTTAGATGAAAACGATATTGTGCGTTATGAAGACGTGTATGGTCGTGCCTAGTCTTTTAATCAGCTAAATCAGTATATTTATAAGCGTATTATAAATTTATCTTGACATCAAATTGTATCTGGCTTACATTGCAACCATCGCAAGAAAAAAACTTGCGAGGGAATTCCAAAGTTCCTACCCAAAGCACCATCGCAAAAGGTGTAAAATTTTGCAACTTCACGGTCGGAAAGACCGGAAGGTGGCAAAATAAGCCATTTTGTGGTCAATATGTCGCACTATGCTTTGGGATAGTTTTGGACTTCCGGTCGCTTTTTAAGCGGCTTTTTTTAATAACATAAAGCAAAGGAAGGTTGAAATGTCTAAAGCAAAAAATTCCCGCGGCCGCTTAACAAACGGTACCCCTAACCCGATAGATATACACGTTGGTTTGCGCTTGCGCCTGCGCCGGCAAGTTATGAACCTAACGCAAGAACAGTTGGCAAAACTCTTGGGCTTAACCTTTCAGCAGATTCAAAAATATGAAAAAGGTCTAAACCGCATCAGCGCCAGCCGTTTGTGGGATATTGCCCAAGTTTTACAAACATCAACGGATTTTTTCTTTGAGGATATGAGCGAGCAAACCGCCGCTCTCAGCCCGCGCCGAAAAACACCGGAAAGCGAAGAATTTATTTCAAATTTAGTTAATCCTATGGATTCTACAAAAGCGGTAACGTTAGTAAAAAATTTTTTCAAAATCAGCAACCGAACTGCCGCCGAACATATTTTTGATGCCCTCGCCGCTTTAGCTGCCGCAAATTAGCAATCGCTTTCCGCTGATAAATGAGCTACTTTAAAATATATTTTCGTTCAAAGCGCGTATTTTTTCCCAAACGTGATAATAACTCATAGCTGATTGTTCCGGCATCGCGCGCCACATCGTCAAGCGTATAGTCATCAAATATGCAATATCCCCAATCGCCCACCGAAATATCAGCAATATCGGTTACATCGCAAATGATATTATCCATAGAAACGCGGCCAATAATGCGAGCTTCTGCCCATTTGTCACCACGGCGGAAAAAGATTTTACCGACATTGGAAAGCGAGCGCGGCATACCATCGCCGTAACCAATTGATATAATGGCAATTTTGCGCTTTGTGGCGGCACGATAGGTGGCCGAATAGCCAACAAACTGCCCCTTTGGTAAATCAGCAACCTGCAGCACCGGTGCCTTAAGCGTGATAATATTTTCCATTTGATTCGGTCGATATGGCGCAGTATTAATACCATAAACCGCTGCACCTAAACGCACCATATCGCAGCAAAAATCTTCGCCTAAAAATGCTCCGTCTGAAGCAGACAGCGAAGCCGGTATTTGCGGAAAATATTTTTGCCGCAAATGTTTGAATTTTTCCAGTTGATACTGATTCATAAAATGGTCTTTTTCATCGGCGCAGGCTAAGTGGCTGATAACATAAGAAAACATATTCAAATCTTTTGGGCTGAGTTTTGCTAAATCAGCTTCCCGAAAACCCAAACGATTTAGTCCGGAGTCAATATGAATAACCGGCTTAATTCCCTTTATGGCGTGTTTTTTCCAAAACATAAGCATTTCGGGCGAACTGATTACCGGTATTAATTTATATTGTTCAAAAAAAGACAAACTGTCTTCGCCCACGCCCTGCAATACAAAAATATCGGCATTCGGCACATGAGAAAAAATTTTAGCTCCCTCAATGGCATGCGCCACCCAAAAATGGCGGCAATTTGCACCCTCATACAATGTTTTTGCCACAACTGCGGCATCAAGCCCGTATGCATCATCTTTAACCACCGCCGACGGCTGTGCCGGTGCAATAATTTTAGATAAGCGCTGATAATTTTCCAGCAACTTATTTAAATTAATTTCCAATTGCGGCTGCGTATTTAAATGTAAATTTATTCTTGTAAAAATGCTCATAGTGTATATTATCTCCTTATATGAGGGAAAATTAAAAATGTTTTACGTCGATTCGCACATCCATTTGCAAGATTATACAACGCAAGATGTTAACAATATTGTAACGGCTGCTAAAAAAAACAAGGTGCAGATTTTGGTTAATGCTTCGGCTCATCCGCAAGATTGGAACAAAGTGGCGCAATTAGCCGCGCAATATCCGTTCCTCATTCCGGCATATGGGGTGCATCCGTGGCACATTGCCGATGCGCCTGACAATTGGTTGGTAAAACTAAAAAAAATGCTTGAGAAAAATCCGCGCGCATGGGTTGGCGAATGTGGTATTGACCGACTTAAAAACAAAGATGTTGCCTCACAACTCAAAATTTTAGAGCCGCAAACAGTGCTTGCCCGTGAATTTCGGCGGCCGCTGATTATTCATTCTGTTAAGGCTGATGAAATTTTAGCAAAATTATTTCCGCTGCTGCCGAAGCGCACAATTTTTCATTCTTTCACCGGTTCGGCAGAATGGGGGAAAAAAATTCAGAGCCACGGTTTTTTTATTGGGCTTAATTTTTCTGTTTTGCGTAAAAAAAATGCGGCGCAAATTATTCAAAGTTTGGATTTTTCACAAATTTTATTGGAAACCGACGGACCATATCAATCAGGAACGCCTAATGAAGAAACTTTACCTCAGAATTTGCCGCTTTTAGCTGAACAAATTGCCGCACTAAAACAAATTTCTGCCGATGAACTAATGATGCAGCTTACGCAAAACTGGCAAAATTTTTACGGAGAATCATAATGCTAAATACTCCAAAATCTTTACGTTTGCAAATTGCCATATTAGGGCGAACAAATGTAGGTAAATCCAGTTTGATTAATTTAATAATCGAGCAAAAAATATCTATTGTATCGCCAATTTCCGGCACCACAACCGATGTGGTTGAAAAAGCGCAAGAGTTGCCGCCGTTGGGGCCGGTTTTGTGGCTTGATACCGCCGGTTTTGATGATGTATCTGCTTTGTCCGCCGAGCGTGTGCAGGCCACAATGCGGGTTTTAGAGCGTGCCGACATGGCTTTGCTTGTTTGCAAAGGTGATGAAATTACCGAATCTGACTGCAAAATTATGGCAGAATTGGAACAGCGCAAAATTCCTTACATTAAAATATATAATCAAACCGATAAATATGCGGTTAAGGCCACTGACGGTATTTGCGTTACGGCAACAAATGACAGTGCGCGCGAGGTATTCATGCAAGAGCTTAAAGCACGCATATTGGCTCTATGTCCGGAAGATTTTTTGAATACTCAGCCGCTTTTGAGTGATTTGCTTGAACCGCATCAAACCGTTATAATGATTGTTCCGCTGGATTATGAAGCACCGAAGGGACGATTGATTTTGCCGCAGGTAATGGCTATTAGAGATTGTTTGGACCATTGGCAAAATATTATGGTGATGAAGGAAGATGAATATGCTGCGGCTTTGCAGAATTTCAAAACCCCTCCGGCACTGGTGGTTTGCGATTCGCAAGTGGTCGATAAAATGGTGGCGGAAACGCCGGAAAATATTCCTTGCACTACGTTCTCTATTTTAATGGCTCGCTATAAAAGCGATTTGCATAAAATGGTGCAAGGAGCCACAAAATTGTGGCATTTACAGGACGGTGATAAAGTATTAATTGCTGAATCTTGCACGCATCATGCGGCAGATGATGATATCGGTCGGGTAAAAATTCCGCGTTTAATAACTCAAAAAACCGGCAAAAATTTACAATTTGACGTTATCAGCGGATGTAATTTTGCCGCCGATTTATCCGCCTACAAACTGGTTGTGCAGTGCGGAGGTTGCACCATCAATCGCCGGCAAATGCTTTTTCGTTTGCAACAATGCGAAAAAGCCGGCGTTGCCATAACCAATTACGGTGTTTGCATTTCTGAGCTTAAAGGTGTGTTAGAGCGTGCGCTAAGTCCGTTTCCGAAGGTTTTATCAACATATTTGGATGCTAAAGAAAAACGCAGCTGAAACATTCAGCTGCGTCATAAACTAAGGATATTAGACAATAATTAAAAATTATATGTTAACCCGAATGAAAATACTTTAATCGAGTTTGAATAGTCGGCGGTAACATCGTTGCCGTCATTTTTCGTTAAACGTGTATCAAGCTTTGCATCATGCGCTTGAATATATGTAAATCCGGCATCAAAGCTTAATTTTTCGCTATATTGATAGCCTAGACCGACAGAATACCAAATGCGGTCAGAATCCGGAATACGCGGTGTGCGATGTTGCAAGCGCACAGCACTTTGGTCATAAGCCAAACCTAAACGCAATTTCCATTGTTCATCAAGCATATAGCTGGTGCCGATGGCATAAAAATTGGTATCGCGCCAATGTTCATGAACTTGCGAAATATAGCGTGACCGCGGTTTGTTATTGCCTTCGCGGCTGACAAATGTCAACTCGCGGAAAGAACTCCAAAAAACACGTTGATATTCGGCCATTAAAGCCCAGCGCTCGTTAACATCGTGATAAATGCCTAAAGACAACATAGCCGGCGTATTAAGTTTGGCGCTGATGTCTTGATTAAGCAATCCGTCTGCCATTTTTCCGTATTCTCCCGGCAACGCACTGCCCGAAGATTTCATATCGCCTTTAATTTTATGCTTAATTTCACTGCGATAGCCGACACCGATGCGGGTTGACGGTGTGAATTCATACATTAAACCGAGCTGATAACCTAAATCTAAAGCATCCCCGTTCAACGAAACACTGTCGGTTCTGGTAACTTTTTGGTTGCCGTTAGTTAAATGCGCCCACACATATTGAATTTGCAAACCGGCACCAAGCGAAAGTTTATCGGTTGCTTTATATGCCACCATCGGCGTAAACGTTGCCGTTTTAATATCCGAAGTTACGCCGTGGTCGGCACCGGCCCAATCTTCATCATATTTGGTAATCATGCCAAACGGACTGTTTCCGGCCAAAGCAATAAACCATTTATCATTAATTTGGTGTGAAATTGTAAAATATGGCGAAATTGCCGCGTGCACCACGTTTTGCACATCTGCATCGCGCGTGCCGTCGGCAGCGCGCACATTTTTGGCAGTTGATTTAGGTGCAATATATGTAGCACCACCTGAAAACTGAGTGCCTTTAATGCGTGTTAATCCGGCAACATTGTAATATGCATAAGCATTATTTTCCGCACCGGCGGTAGCTCCGGCATAAGCGTTGCCCTGAGCGGCAGCCGATTGTTCTCTCAAGTGAAAACCGGCAGCCATAGCGGTGGAAGAAAGCAAAACGCTGCCCAACACCGTAAGTGTTAAAACCTTTTTCATAAGTAAACCTTTTTATTGTTAGTCCCTGAATAAATCAGCAAAAGCACAATTTATTCGATTGATTGTATAATAGATTATATTTGTTTTGGCAATAACTTGTATATGAGTTGGGGATAAAATAGTATATATTAAGATAACCTTTTGTTTTGGCACAACTTTTAGCCTTGTTGATTACTTGAGCGTTTTGCTTTACAAATCGGCGACGTTGCGTTAAATACTATATTATGTTTAATCACGGAAAGGAACGACTTGTGAGCGATTTTACGAAATTTTGTTTGAAAGCCGCACTTAAGCTCTTAAAGGCAAAGTGCAGTTTTGATTTTGATATTAAAAAATTACCGCAAAAAGCAGTTTACGTAGCAAATCATGTGTCTTATCTGGACCCGATTTTGCTGTATGCTTTTTTGCCGGGTAGACCTGTGTTTGCCTTAAACGGACATCTTTATCGCCGACACTGGATTCGCTTTTTAATGCGTAAAGCCGATATAATAAAGTTTAATCCAATTGAACCGACTGATATTAAAAAGCTGATTGCAAAAATAGATGAAGGACGTCAGGTGGTTATTTTTGCTGAAGGTCGCATTACCGAAAACGGTGGTTTGATGAAAATTTATGAGGCGCCGGGGTTGGTGGCAGATAAGTCTAAAGCACCGTTAATTCCGGTGTGGATTAACGGTCCGCAATATGGCTATTTTTCGAAAACAAAAGGTCACTTGCCGCATCGTCCGCTGCCCAAAATGACTATTACGATAGGTAAGCCACGCAGCTTTAAGCTTAAAGATGAATTGCGCCGACAACGTGACCACATCAGTAATGAAGTATATATGATTTTGCGTGAAATGGGCTTTAAGCTCAATTATAACCCGAACATATCATTGTTCGCACAGCTGATGAAAACAGCCAAAGTATATTCGCGTACAGGATTCTTTTCAAAACGTCCGCGCATTATTGAAGATATTAACCGCAAACAAAAATCATATAAAGACATTATTGTTGCTTCGTTTGCGTTGGGACGTTGCTTTAAGAAATTTACCGCGCATCAAGAAAATGTGGGTGTTTTGCTGCCAAACGCCATTGCTACGGTTTGCACGTTTTTCGGCTTATCGGCATATGAACGCACGCCGGTGATGATTAACTTTTCGGTTGGCGCAAAAAATATGGTTTCTATGTGCAACACCGCACAAATTAAAACCGTGATTACCTCTAAAGCTTTTATTATTAAAGGTAAATTGGAAGCAGTGGTGGAAGAAATTGAAAATGCCGGCTGCCGCATTGTTTATCTTGAAGACATTGCTAAAAAAATGTCATTAACCACCAAGCTGGGCGCGTTATTAAGCTATAAAATCAAGCACGTTCCGCATAAAGACGGCGGTGATAAAAAGGCGGTGATTGTATTTACTTCCGGCTCGGAAGGCGCTCCGAAGGCAGTTTTGCTCAGCCATGCAAACCTCATTGCTAATGTTAATCAGCTTGCGGCAATTCAGACGGTAACATATAAAGACTTGTTGTTTAATGCTTTACCAATGTTCCATAGTTTCGGCTTAATGGTTGGCATGCTGTTCCCTCTGTTTCAAGGCGCTAAGCTGTTTTTATATCCGTCTCCGCTGCACTATCGTGTGGTTGCCGAGTTGGTTTATGAACTGGGTGCAACATTGATGATTGGAACGGATACGTTTTTGCGCGGATATGCCAAAATTGCTCACCCTTATGATTTTCATAATGTGCGTTTGATGTATTCCGGCGGTGAAGCCGCAAAACCTGATACTCGCAGCATGTGGATGGAGCATAGCGGTATCAGAATGATGGAAGCTTATGGTTCAACCGAATGTTCTCCAGTGATGACGGCAAATAATGGAATTTTCAATAAATTCGGATCTATCGGTAAGTTATTGCCGGGGATGCAATATCGTATTGAACCGGTTGACGGCATTGAAACCGGCGGTGAATTGTGCGTTAAAGGTCCAAACGTGATGCTTGGCTACTATATGCCGGATAATCCGGGGGTTTTAGTGCCGCCGCAAGACGGATGGTATCATACCGGCGACGTGGTGGATATTGATGAAATCGGCTTCTTCACCATTAAGGACCGAATTAAGCGCTTTGCTAAAATCGGCGGTGAAATGGTGTCGCTTAATGCAGTGCAAGATATGGTTATTGCTGCCGCTAACACAGATGAAAGTGCCGGCTATAGCTACGGTGTGGTTGCAATTCCGCATGAAAGCAAAGGCGAACAAATTGTGCTTGTGACCAACAACAAAGAAATTACCTCGTCGGTTTTGCATGCTTACGTTAAGGCTAACGGTATGTCTGAGTTATATTTACCGCGCGTAATTTTGTATCATGAAAAATTGCCGGTTTTTGCAACCGGTAAGGCCGATAATGTAACACTGAAAAAAGAAGTTATGGCAGAACTTAGTCAAACGGCGGAAAAAGCCGCCGCGTAAATTTGTGGGCAGGCAGAGTTTTTTGGTTGTGTTTTGCAATTGAAAGCATATGCTTAATAAAAAACATAAATATATTAAAGGAAAAAATAATGGTAGGAAGTATAAATAAGGTTATTTTGGTTGGTAATTTAGGAGCAGACCCAACGGTTAGCACAATGCCTTCCGGTGACAAAGTTGTTAATTTGCGTGTGGCTACTTCGGATTCGTGGACGGATAAAGCTACTGGTGAACGCAAAGAAAGAACTGAGTGGCATAGGGTGGTAATTTTCAATTCACAAGTTGCCGACACAGCAGAAAGATATTTGCGGAAAGGTTCTAAAGTATATTTGGAAGGCACATTGCAAACCCGTAAATGGACAGACAACAGCGGGCAGGAACGCTATACAACCGAAGTTGTTTTGCAACGTTTTAACGGCAATATGGTAATGCTGGACAGCCGTAACAGTGACAACGGTTCTTCAGCAATGCCTGCAGATGCCGGTGATGTTTTTACGGCACCGTCTTCCGGATGGGATAATAATGCAGCAACAACGCCGTCTGACTTAGATGACGATATTCCGTTTTAATAGATGCAATCCAAAGTAAAAAACGCTTCGGATTGTTTTATAACGGTTCGAGGTGTTTTTATTTTAGCTAAAAGGTTTAAGTAATGAAAATATTGGTTGGTATGAGCGGCGGGGTAGATTCATCAGTTACGGCAATGCTGTTACAAAAGCAGGGCCATGAAGTTATCGGTGCCACAATGTCCATTTGGGATAAAAATACTAATTTTCGCGGTGATTTGAGTGCTGATTCGTGTTTTTCGCCGCATGAAGAACAAGATGTTGCCACCGCCAAAGAAATTTGCAACAAAATGGGGATTCCTTATTATGTTTTAGATTGCTCGGCGCGCTATAAACAAATGGTGCTGGATAACTTTAAATCCGAATATAAGGCCGGCCGCACACCAAATCCGTGTGTAATGTGCAACTCATACATAAAATTTAATGCACTTCCGGAAGAAGCGGCGGCTCAAGGCATAGAATTTGCCAAATTTGCCACCGGCCACTATGCGCAAGTTGTTTTCAACCAGGCTTCTCAGCGCTATGAAATTCATCGCGGTGTTGATAATACAAAAGACCAATCGTATTTTTTATATCGCTTAAATCAGGAACAATTAGGGCGTGTTGTTATGCCGCTCGGTGCATATACGAAAAAGCAAGTGCGGCAAATGGCGGCAGAATTCGGTTTGACTGTGGCCGATAAACCGGACAGTCAGGATTTTTATTCCGGTGATATTAACGATATTTTGCAAAATGAGCCGTTGACCGGTAATTTTGTTAACAAAGACGGCAAAATTTTGGGAAAGCATCAAGGCTATTGGAACTACACAATAGGCCAACGCCGCGGCATGGGCATTGCTGCCGAGCGCCCGCTTTATGTTATCGGCATAAATAAAGACGCCAACGAAGTTGTGGTCGGTTTTGAAGAAGAATGCGAACGTTCAGGCTTAGTTGCGGCAAATTTATGTTGGTCGTCAATCAGCGGTATTAATGAGCCGCTGGAGTGTGAAGCCAAAATCCGCTCATCGCAGCAACCGACCGCGGTTAAGGTTATACCGAAGGCAAACGGCAAAATGGAAGTTTTGTTTTATACCAAGCAAAAAGCCATCGCTCCCGGACAATCAGTTGTGCTGTATCGCGATAATGTTGTTTTGGGCGGCGGCATTATTGAACAGGCTGTTTAATTAAATCAGCTATTTTGTGTGCATATTTGCAAAAGTAAATCTATACACTCATTAATATTATCGGCGGCGTAATCAATATATTCCGTTGCTTTATCATTTGGTTTGCCATGACACAGACGAATAGTTTTAAGTCCGGCTTTTTTAGCAAATTCTAAATTTGAATAGCTATCGTCAACAAACAAACATTGCGCCGGCTCAACATCAATTTTTTTGCAAAATTTCAAATATACATCAGGGCTTTCATTTTTTTTGTAGACATCAAAATCTTCAACTGAATAAAAATGTCCGGCAAAAAAGTTAAACAACCCCAAATGCTTCAAAATTGCTTCACACGCATCGTGCGAGCTGGTAGAGAATATGTACTGCGCACAAGGCAAATTTTCTAAACGTTCGAGCAAGCCTTGATAAGGTTTGATCGGCATTAGATTATTTTCTTTACGCTTATGGTAAGCCTCAAAAATTTCCTTAGGCGATACACCGTATTTACGCACAAAAATTTCGCCGCCGTCACGATAAGTGCGATATGATTCCGTAACCATCGCTTTAGCTGTGGCAAAATCAATCGGCAGTTTTAAATCTTCCACAATTGCTTCCGCCGTAATCTTATCCATTAAACTATGAAATTCCGGTGTTTCACGATAAAGTGTATTATCTAAGTCCCAAACAATAACTTGTGTTTTCATTTATTTTTCTCACTATTAACAACCTTATTAAGATAACATATTTTGTTTTAGCGTCAAGTAAAAAACATTAACGAGCAGCGTTGAAATTCGGCATATAAAAATTATTTTATGCGCAAGGAGAAAAATATGGCAGAATATAAATCGGACTTATTAATCATCGGTTCCGGACCGGCCGGATATACTGCCGGCATATATGCCGCGCGCGCAGGAATTAATGCGCTTATTGTTGCCGGTGCGCAAAAAGGCGGGCAGCTTATTCGTTCCAGCATTGTAGAAAATTTTCCGGGTTTTAGTGAAGCGCTCAGCGGTTATGATTTAATGGAAAAAATTCATCAGCAGGCCATAAATTTAGGGGTAAAGATTATTGATGACGAAATCACCGAAGTTGATTTTTATGACCACCCTTTTGTATGTAGCTCCGCAAGCGGAAATTCTTTTATGTCGAAAGCAATTATTATTGCCACCGGCGCATCGGTTAAATGGTTAGGATTGCCGAGCGAGCAAAAGTATATAGGTCACGGAGTATCTTCTTGCGCCACCTGCGACGGATTTTTGTATCGGGGTAAAGAAGTTGCCGTTATCGGCGGTGGAAATTCAGCTTTAGAGCAAGCACTTTATTTAACAAACTATGTGGAAAAAGTGTACCTTATTCATCGGCGCCATTCTTTTAATGCCGAACATGTTGTGCAAAAACGCATATTCGAAAATCGGAAAATTACTATTTTTTGGAATAATGTTGTTGATGAAATTATCGGTACCGAAAATCCGCTGGAAGTAACTGGTATCAGAATTAGAAATGTTAAGAGCGATAAGAAAAAATATCTCGATGTTTCAGGTGTTTTTGTGGCCATCGGGCATCACCCGAATACGGAAATGTTCCGCCGCTATTTGCATTTAGATTCCGGTGGTTATATCGTGGTAAAACCGCAAGGTAATGCTACCGATATTCCGGGAGTTTATGCCGCAGGCGATGTGTGTAATCCGTACCGGCAAGCGGTTATTGCCGCCGGCTGCGGTGCCAGAGCGGCTTTGCAAGCCATAAGTGAATTGTAAAGTAGAAAACTCTAAAAAAATATGCTTGCAAAAGATAAAAAAAAGAATTAAATAAATATTGTGTTTAAACAACAAATTATTTTTTTAAGGAATAGGACAGATGAAAAATTTTTCAATTTTATTATCAATAGTTGCCGTAATTATTGCTGTTGTTGCAATGGTAAATTCATATAAAGCTCCGCAACAAAACAAAATTTCGGCTGAAGAAGTTGCTACAATTTTAAACGAGAATCCGAAAATGGTAATTGATGCCTTTAACAGTTTTCAAGAACAACAAAGAGCCGAAGCTGAAAAAGCAGCACAAGAAGCAATGAAAAAGTTTTTACCAGATTTGGTAGGAACGGAAAATGCGTTGTTTGTCGGGCCGGAAGATGCTAAAATTACGGTGGTTGAGTTTTTTGACTTTTCATGCGGATATTGCAAACGTTTAGCGCCGGAATTAGAAAAAACAATTGCGGCTAATGCTGATGTTAAATTTATTTTTAAGCCGCTGACATTTTTGGGTTCTTCATATCAGGCAAAAGGAGCATATGCCGCAGCTAACCAAGGTAAATTTATGGAATATTACACGGCAGTTATGGCAGCAAATGGCCGTATGAACAGCGCTGATGTTGATGCCGCAGCCGAAAAGCTAGGCTTAGATATGGAAAAATTTAAAGCAGATTTGGCCGCTGATGAAATTAAGCAAAAGTTGGATAAAATTGCTGAATTGGCAGATAATGTTCAAGTTCGCGGAGTTCCGTCAGTGTTTATTAACGGTAAACCGGCACACGCTATGAATGCGGCAGATTTGCAAAGTCTGATTGACGCTGAAAAATAAATTTTAAAAAAACAACCGACCTGCATTATATAATGCTTGACGGTTCTCTTTTTTACAACATTTGGCAGCTCTCGTAAAGAGGGCTGTTTTTTATATTTTTTTCGTAAAAAATTGCAATATCTATTGCTTTTATTTTTAATATAACTAAATTATATGTTGTAAGGAGAAAAATGCAAACAATACCTGATATATCTGTTATTATACCTATTTATAACGTTGGCTTATATTTGCCGCGTTGCCTTGAAAGTGTGCAAAGGCAAACTTTTAAGAATATAGAAATTATCTGCATAAATGACGGTTCAACTGATAATAGCGCCGAAATATTGCAACAATATGCCGCAACAGATGAGAGAATAAAAATTATTACTCAAGCAAATAAAGGTTTGGCAGCAGCGCGGAATATAGGTATAGAAAATGCCGGCGGCAAATATATTTTCTTTTTAGATTCCGATGACTATTTGCATCCGCAAGCTTTAGATATTTTGTATCGAGCTGCAAAGGTTAACAACGCTCCTATTGTTGTTGGCGAAAGTTATTGCCGTTTGCAGCGTGAAAATCCAAATACATGCGTTTATAATATAAAAAAACTAAAACCTAAGCTATATAAAAATCCGTTGAAAGATTTGCTGCGCAAACGTTTAGTATCAGCGGTGACGTGGAATAAGCTGTATAAAGCGGAAATAATTAAAAACAGGCGGTTTATCGAAGGTATTTTGTATGAAGATTGGCCGTTTACAACCTGTTTATTTTCGGATATTGATTTTTTTGTTGGTGTTAAAATGCCGCTTTATATATATGACAACACTACCTCATCAATTATACGCAGTTCGTGGAATATCAAAAAAATTAAAGACTATATGACCGGAATTCGTTATGTATCCGAATATTTTTCAACCACCGAAAAACAAAAACAATGGCGATTAGTGCAACGGCGTCGAATTTCTGTTTCCATAAAAATGGTCCTTTCTAAAATTAGTAAAAGCAAAGAAAACATATCGGAATTAGAAAAATTTTTTAAGCAAGAATATTTGAATTTGCGGCAAAATCACATAATTTCTTTTCGGCAATTAACATTGAAAAGCAAATTTCGCCTGATGCGTTTGTTTTGGCATCAAAGATAAAACTTAAAGCAAAAATTCGAATAAACTTTAACATGCATGTTAAGACATATTAAAGTTTTTTGTGCTATAACGCTGGCAAGTTTAAGCAAAAAGGATGTAAAAAATGAAAATTACAGCTATATGTATGGGCATAATTTTGCTGGCAAGCACAAATGTTTCTGCTGCCAGCAAGCCGGTTTCGTATTTAGAAGAAGTTTATGGCTTAGGTTCGGTGGCCGGACAGGGCTTGGCTTGCCAAGTGAAGCGCTATGACGAATATGAACTTTTGGCGCGCGCAATTATGATAGGCAAAGCGCCTGACGCTATTCAGCAAAAAGAAGCCATACAACAATATAATGTCGGTAAAGCCGAGGCATTTATGGCAATGGAAGATGAAAATTTTGCCAGTTGTCCGGAAGTAGCGGAAGAATTTGCCCGTCAGAAAATTTTCAAAAGCACGCTATATTCCGACGGGCGCATTAAGCTTTATGACGGAACAATGATTACGCCGCGCAAGAGCTATAACGCCAATCGTTTATATGAAAAAGACCCCAATGCTTTTGCTAGGGCTGATGCTGCCTATAAAAAATATGTTGCACAAGCGGAAAAAGATGGTAAAAATGCTGAAAAAATTCAGCTTCATGATGCAAATTATGATAAATATTCGGGGCAATTTTAATATAGGGAGAAAAATTTTATGGCGGCCTATCAATATATTTTTGTAATGCAAAATTTAACCAAAGTTCTGCCCGGAGGACGTGAGCTTTTTAAAGGTATTACACTGTCGTTTTTACCGGGGGCAAAAATCGGAGTTTTAGGCGTTAACGGCGCCGGTAAATCAACACTTTTGAAAATTATGGCCGGTGTTGATAAAGAATTTAACGGTGAAGCGTGGGCGGCTGAAGGCGTTAAAGTGGGATATTTAGAGCAAGAACCGCAGTTGGACCCTCATAAAAACGTTATGGAAAACGTAATGGACGGCTTAAATGAAACTCAAGAGCTGCTTAAACGCTTTGAAGAAGTATCGGCGCGTTTTGCCGAACCTCTGAGTGATGATGAAATGAACGATTTAATTGCCGAACAGGCAGAGTTACAAGAAAAAATTGATGCCGTTAACGGTTGGGAGTTAGAGCGCACTGTGCAAATTGCCATGGATGCTTTGCGCTGTCCGCCGGCCGATGCCGATGTAACCAAACTTTCCGGCGGTGAAAAACGCCGTGTTGCTTTGTGCCGCCTGCTTTTACAAAAGCCGGATATGCTGCTTTTAGACGAGCCGACTAACCACTTGGATGCCGAGTCGGTAGCTTGGCTGGAGCACCATTTGCGCGACTATAATGGCACGGTGGTTATGGTAACGCACGACCGCTATTTCTTGGATAATGTAACCGGCTGGATTTTGGAACTTGACCGCGGACAAGGCATTCCGTATGAAGGTAACTATACTTCTTGGCTGGAACAAAAACAAAAACGCTTAGAACAAGAAAATCGTGAAGAAAATGCTCGTCAACGCACACTTGCCAATGAATTGGAATGGATTAGAAAAAATCCCAAAGCACGTCAGGCAAAATCTAAGGCGCGTATTAATGCCTATGATGAATTATTGTCACAAACTACGCGTGAAAAAATTTCTACTGCGCATATCAATATTCCGATGACCGAGCGTCTGGGCGATTTAGTAATTGAAGCTGAACACATCTGTAAAGCTTTCGGGGATAAGGTGCTGATTGATGATTTGTCGTTTAAAATTCCGAAGGGCGCAATTGTAGGTATTATCGGACCGAACGGCGCCGGAAAAACCACGCTGTTTCGTATGATTACCGGACAAGAAAAGCCAGATTCCGGAACGATTCGCATTGGTGACACGGTAGATTTAGGCTATGTTGACCAATCGCGTGATGAACTGAACGCCGATAAAAATGTGTGGGAAGAAATTTCCGACGGTTTGGATATTATCGAAATCGGCAAAAATGAAATGTCATCGCGCGCTTATGTGGGACAATTTAATTTTAAAGGCGCTGACCAGCAAAAGAAAGTCGGTAATTTATCCGGCGGTGAGCGTAACCGCGTGCATTTGGCTAAGATGTTGCGCAAAGGTGCTAACGTTATTTTGCTTGACGAACCAACCAACGATTTAGATGTTGATACATTGCGCTCATTGGAAGAAGGTATTAATAATTATCCGGGGTGTGTTTTGGTAACATCGCACGACCGCTGGTTTTTAGACCGCTTAGCCACACATATTTTGGCTTATGAAGATGATGGCCATGTGGAATGGTTTGAAGGTAATTTTGAGGACTATGAAAAAGACAAACGCGCACGTTTAGGCGAAGAAGCCTGCAAGCCGCATAGAATCAGATATAAAAAACTGACGCAATAAGTCATTAATTTGCATTTGCGCATTCTCATCATACGCGGTGCGCGCTTGCAGCTGACTTATTTGTTAATCAATATTTTCATTGAGTTGCAAGTAAGGCATACTGCGCCCTATATTTTTTCTTAATTCATTTGCCATTTTAATCTCCTTTTTTCATATTTGCAATCGTGAACCAGCAAAATTCGCTTGATTTTTATTGTGATAAAGAATAGATTAATTGTATTGAAAACAAAGATGCGTAAATGAAAAAAATTTTTTGTATTATAAGTATATTCGTTGTCCTCTCTAACATTGCAAAAGCCGATGAACACAGAGATATAAATAAATACAACATCGCAGATGAATCTAATTACGCCATTTTTATATATGACTTGAAAAATTCTTTAGTGCAAAAATATGGAAAAGGTAATGAAATAGACGGAGAAATGAAAGCGGCTCTTGCTGTAGGTAATTTGGATTTATTGGATATAAAATACAAAATGATTCATAATATGCAGCAAGAACATTTAACTTTTCTCGTCGGAAATTTTACCTCCGAAAAATTTGAGCGTATTTCGCAACCTTTTATAGATGCAGTTAATGAGTATGCATCAACAGTTGAAAACATAGAACTTTCCGATGCCTTTATTTATATGTATATGCAAACTCCGGAATTTTATGGAAAGCCTTGGGTAAATGATTATCCAAAGCACATTTTACATAATGCCGAAAGTATTGCCATCAGTCGTTTTGATAATAAATATTGGTTTGATGAAATCAAAACTTGCTATAGCAAAAATGCACCCAAAGAGGATATGATAGATATAATTTCTGAATGTGCGCAAGAATATCAACAGGTTGTTACCGAAGAAACCGGAAAAGTTTTGCAACAATTAGAGCCCTACAAACATATGTTTGAAACACTGCCTCAGACTGCACCAAATTAGTAATCATTCAAAATTCTTTATTTATTCTGCCATTTTGGAACGTTTGCGGGCAATCGGGTCTAAAATCTTCTTACGCAACCGCAGCGATTTCGGCGTCACTTCCAGCAACTCATCAGCCTGAATATATGCCAGCGCTTGCTCCAAGCTCAACTTGCGTGGCGGAATAAGGTCAATTGCCTCGTCTTTGCCGGCAGCGCGAATATTCGTTAATTGCTTAGATTTTGTCGGGTTCACATCAATGTCATTATATTTATTGTGCTCGCCGATAATCATACCAACATAAACCGGTGAATTATGCTCAACAAACATCGGTCCTCTGTCTTGCAGTTTCCACAGCGAATAAGCAATTGCCTGCCCGTCTTCACTGGAAATCATCACACCGTTGCGGCGGTCTTCAATTTCTCCCTTAAACGGCTCAAAAGCATAAAATATGCGATTCATCACCCCCGTGCCGCGCGTATCGGTTAAAAATTCGGAATGATAACCGATTAAACCGCGTGACGGAGCATGAAACACCAAACGCACTTTGTTACCAACCTGCGACGGAATCATATCAACCATCTCCGCACGGCGCTGACCAAGTTTTTCCACCACAGCGCCGGAAAATTCTTCATCAACATCAATTACCACTTCTTCAATCGGCTCTAAAAGTTGGCCGTTTTCATCGCGTTTCATAATCACCCGCGGACGCGAAATAGAAAGCTCAAAACCTTCACGGCGCATTGTTTCAATCAAAACACCGAGCTGCAACTCGCCGCGTCCGGCTACCTCAAAACTATCGCTGTTATCAGTGCGCGAAATTTTAAGCGCAATATTGCCTTCTGCTTCTTTCTCAAGTCGTGCCCAAATCACGCGTGAGGTTACTTTATCACCTTCTTTACCGGCAAGCGGCGAATCATTAACTGAAAAAGTCATCACCAGTGTCGGCGGGTCTATCGGCTGTGCATTAATATAATCGGTTGCCGGCACGTCTAAAGCGCAAATTGTATCAGCCACCGTTCCTTTAACAATGCCTGCCACCGCCACAATATCGCCGGCATGCGCTGCATCAAGAGCCACCCGCTCCAAGCCTTTATAAGCCATAATTTTTGTAATTTTTGTGCGTTCAACTTCACCGTCTTTATTGATAACTTTAACCGTGTCATTAACTTTTACGCTGCCGCTTTGCACTTTGCCTGTCAAAATACGCCCGACAAATTTATCGGCCTCCAACGTGGTCGCCAACATTCTGAAAGGTTTATCCGGTTCACACACCGGCTCGCTAACATAGCTTAAAATTGTTTCAAACAGCGGCGTTAAATCCTTATGTTCATCTTCCAGTTCGCGCACTGCCCAACCATTGCGTCCGCTGGCATATAAAACCGGAAAATCAAGTTGCTCATCACTAGCATCAAGACTTACAAATAAATCAAAAATTTCATTTAGCACTTCGTCAGGTCTAGCGTCGGCTTTATCGGCCTTATTAATCACCACAATCGGTTTCAAACCAATTTTAAGCGCTTTACCCAACACAAACTTTGTTTGCGGCATCGGTCCTTCGGAAGAATCCACCAAAAGCACCACACCGTCCACCATTGAAAGAATACGTTCAACTTCACCGCCAAAATCAGCGTGTCCCGGAGTATCAACAATATTAATATGTGTGCCGTTCCATTCTACCGATGTGCATTTAGACAATATGGTAATACCGCGCTCGCGTTCCAAATCATTACTGTCCATCACACAATCAACCACCTTTTGGTTGTCGCGGAAAGTTCCACTTTGCCGCAGCAAACCATCAACCAAAGTTGTTTTACCGTGGTCAACGTGGGCAATAATGGCAATATTACGCATACTCATTTTTTTATTCCTTCAATAGCATTAATCTCAAAAAAATTTCGCCTTACAATAGCGCATTTTTTTTAAATTTCAAGCATTATATCAACATACTTACGTAAAAATATGCAACGCTAATATCAATAGCACTTGGTTTATCTATTTTTGCATGTAAGGAAAATTTTTGTTGACTTATAAAATTTATGCCGCTATAAAGGCAGAGAAAATTACCGAGAGTTCGCATGGGGCGAGCTTTAAATAACGAATAAATAAACCGGAGAATTTAAAATGAAAAGAACATATCAACCTAGTAAATTAGTACGCACGCGTCGTCATGGTTTCAGAACGCGTATGGCAACCGTTGCCGGCCGCAAAATTTTATCGGCTCGCCGTGCCAGAGGACGTAAAAGAATTTCAGCTTAATTTTTTAAAAGCATGAGCAAGTTTGCTGTCTTAAAAAAAAGAAAAGATTTTTTAAGAGCCGCCAAAGACATAACCATGGTTTCTCATAACGTTATGCTGCAGGCGGCTCGTCCGTTATCTGCTGACGAAAAATCTCGTGCGGCACGCATCGGCTTTACTGCCACCAAACGCTTAGGCAAAGCAAATGTGCGAAACCGCACCAAACGGCGCTTGCGCTCAGCTGTGCGCGAAGTATATGATAAATTGGCTCTGCCGAATATTGACTATGTGTTGGTTGGCCGGTTTAGCACGGCTACTTGTCCGTTTGCAGAATTGCTGCGTGATGTGAAATATACTTTTAAAAAAGTTAATAAACAAATTTTGGAAGAATCTAAACTAAACGATTCGCCGGCGGAGATTGTTTGCAATGCTCAAGAAAATAGCCATTCTGCCGATTAAGTTTTATCAATATTTTATTTCGCCGCTGTGTCCGGGAGTGTGCCGCTATCAGCCAACGTGTTCGCAATATATGATTGAAGCAATAAAAATTCACGGCGTGTGTAAAGGAATATATTTAGGCGTGCGACGCATCTTGCGCTGTCATCCGTGGGGCGGTTCGGGTTATGATCCGGTGCCGCCGCGGCAATCTAAGCATAAGTAATCATAAATACTTGCTTTTTGCCTTAAAATATTATAGTAACAAAATAATTTGCACATTATAGGGGAACTTTTGATGAATAAGGAAGATTTGAAAAGTTTTTATTTGGCGGTGATTTTATCGGCACTGGTGGTTTTGGCGGTTAATTATTTTTTTGCACCGGCAAAAACAGAGCCTGCGGTGCAAGAAGTGGCCGTGGCAGCAGCGGAAGAAGAACAAAATTTGGCTGCAGAAGCTGAAAATGCCGAGGTTGTTCCGGTGTTTGCCGATGTTGCGGAAACTTTGCAGCAAGATGCACGTTTGCCGTTAAAAAATGACAGTATAACCGGAAGCATTCGTCTTAAAGGAGCGCGTTTCGATGAAGTTATGCTTTCAAAATATAAGCAAACTATTGAAGAAAACAGCCCCGCCGTGCAGCTTTTTGCACCGGCAAAAACAGCGGAAGCATTTTTTGCCGAATATGGCTGGTTATCAAGCAATCCGAATTTGAAATTGCCGAATAAAGATACAATATGGCAGGTGCTTGAAGGTGATGAATTAACACCGCAGAAACCGGTTACATTAGTATGGCGCAATGGTGAAGGTTTAACTTTTAAATATATTATTCGGATGGATGAAAATTATTTATTTGATGTGGAACAAATTGTAGAAAATCACAGCAGTAAAGATATTAGCGTGGTGCCGTATGGTTTGCTGAATAAACGTGCGGCAGAAGACAGTTTGCAACGCGGCATTGTGCATCAAGGTTTTACCGCTATTATTGATGATAATTTAAAGGAAGTTACATATAGCAAAATTGATAATAAAGGCGAAAATTTTGAGACAACCGGCGGCTGGGTATCTTTTGCCGATAAATATTGGTTTGGGGCATTTGTTTTTGCAGATGATTTTAAGGCAGATGTTAATATACGCCAAGTAGCTGACAATGTTTTTCAGTTAGATTATAAAGGCGAAGCAATAACTATTAAAAGCGGTGATATGACCACGGTTAAAACAAATTTGTATGCCGGTGCCAAAGAAATTAAACTGCTTGATAAATATGCAGAAAAAATTAAAAAATTTGATTTAACGGTTGATTTTGGTTGGTATTATTTTTTAACTAAGCCGTTTTTCTACATTCTTGATTATTTGTATCAAATTTTGGGTAATATGGGATGGGCCATTTTGCTGTTTGCGGCAATGTTGCGCTTAATTTTGTTCCCAATTGCCAACAAATCGTTTGAAAACATGTCAAAAATGAAAAAAGTGCAGCCGAAAATTATGGCTATTCAAGCGATGTATAAAAATGATAAAGTGGCACAGCAACGCGCCACAATGGAACTTTATAAAAAAGAAAAAATTAATCCGGCGGCCGGTTGCTTGCCGATGTTAATACAAATTCCGGTGTTTTTCTCGCTTTATAAGGTTTTGGTTATTTCGCTGGAAATTCGTCACGCACCGTTTATCGGTTGGATTAAAGATTTATCGGCGCCGGACCCGCTGACAATTTCTCAATGGGCACATATTTGGGTGCCGTCGGCGCTAGATATTGGTGTTTGGCCGCTCATTTATGGCTTGACCATGTATTTGCAAAATAAACTTAATCCGGCACCTGCAAACAAAGACCAAGCGCGTATGTTTGCCTTAATGCCGCTGATTTTTATGTTTATGTTTGCGCATTTTGCCGTAGGGTTGGTAATATATTGGACTTTGAGCAATATATTGTCGATGATTCAACAACGGGCAATTATGTATAAAAATGGGGTAAAATAATGGCGCACGAATATACATCTGAACAGCTAGAAACAGCAAAAGTGCAATTTTGCAAGCGCTGTGATTTTATGCTGAGTGTAGCGCAGCTCCATCAGCTTCCGGAAGCTGACCGCAATGAAATTGCTTTTGCCGGCCGCTCTAATGTTGGTAAGTCAAGCCTGATTAATGCCATGTTTAATCAAAAAAAACTGGCAAAAACATCTTCAACTCCGGGGCGCACGCAGCAGCTTAATTTTTTTGACTTTGACGGCAAGTTATATTTAGTTGATTTACCGGGGTACGGTTATGCTAAGGCACCGGATAAAATTGTGAAACAATGGCAAATGGTGCTGAAAGATTATTTGCGCGGAAGGCCTAATTTGCGCCGTGTGTTTCTGCTAATCGATTCACGGCACGGGTTAAAAAAAGAAGATTTAGAAATGATGAAATTGCTTGATGAGTCCGCTGTGGTTTATCAGATAATTTTAACCAAGATTGATAAAATTTCTGCCGCTGCCTTACGTACTATACAAGAAAAAGTAGCTTTAGAATTAAAAAATCATGCCGCCGCCATGAACGAAATGATTGCCACCAGCTCTGAAAAAAAAATAGGGCTGGAATTTTGCCAAGCGGCGGTTTGTGAGCTTATAGAACAATAAATTATTTTTTATTTTCAGCCATTTTAGCGGCCTTGTATTGCTCTTTCATCATTTTTTTTGTTTGTTTAACACAATGCTTAATGCTGTTTGCTTTATTGCTGATACATTCACTCAAGTATGTTCTGCCGGCATCATCAATTTGCTGGTGAGCTGCGCTTGAACGTAATTTTTCGCCGGCATTAGCCGTTGCACTGCAAGTTATGAAAAAAGCAACTGCCAACATAGCTAAAATGTTTTTCATTTGTAAATCTCCTCTAAAAAAATATTGCTGTGAACGAATGTTGATATAATAATTGAAAAAATATGCACAATATGCTATTAAGTTATAAAATTCGGAGGGAATGATGGAAAAAAACAAAACAAAAAAAGATGTGGCTGCCGGCTTAATTATGTGTGATGGTTTGATGCTGATTGCGCAACGCAAACACGGCAAAAGTTTGGAATATAAATGGGAATTTCCGGGCGGTAAATTAGAAGAAGGCGAAACTTTGGAAGAATGCTTGCGCCGCGAGATGATGGAAGAAATGCAACTGGAAATTTTTGTGCGCGAACCGTTTGTTATCAGCTCTTATGATTATGATTTCGGAACTATTGTTTTGCATTCGTTTTGGGCAACTTGCAAAAGCCAAGATATTCCGGTGGTGTTGGAACATGAGCAATATAAGTGGGTTAAACCGCAAGATTTGCCAAACTATGATTTTGCACCGGCTGATAAACCGATTATTGAAGCAATTTTGGGATTGTTTTAAATCGGACAGACACGTATTTAAAAAAACATTCAAATGAGCAAAACCGCCACAATTGATTTGTAGCGGCTGGTGGGATTAAAAATCGAAAAACTAATCAGTAATACTTTTTTCTTTCATCGTATTAATTTTGGTTTGATGTGTTCTCAAGTTTTGATTTTTCGGTTGACTTACAGCCTTTTTAGAATTGATTTTTTCTTGTGAATTTTTGATTTTTTCTTCCGTTTTCAGAGCCTCTGATACACATATTGAAATACTTGATAAAGCATTTCCTAACTTTGTTAAATATTTTAACGATTTTTCGATTTTATCAACCCTTTCCTGCTTATCTTTTTCAATGTTTCTCATATGATAAAGCGGAGCTGTATATTGGTCTTTTTTGCGGAATCCGGCATAAAAATGCATATGCGGGTTGGTAAAAGAGGTAATCAAAAAAGCTTTTTGCGCATTTTCATCCGGCTTTTCTACAGTTGCTAATTTATCATTAGCTGATTTTGCGTCATAATTTATATATAGCGCATCAAAAGGTGTATCACGACGATGAAATGATTTATGATAATCAATATGCATATCATCTTCATCAAAAGTATCGCCATAACTATCATAATATCGTGTAGCGCCTACGAAATTTTTTTTATCATCATTTCCACCATATTGAATTGCTTCAGCGTGATGTAAAGTTGCTGAAAGTAAACGCCAATCTCTACGGCTTCCAACGCCGGGAGTTCCATAACTGGCGGCTTCCCAAAATCCGGAAATTGCTTCATTTTCTCTACCATGACGGGCAAATGCTTCGCTTATGTGTTTTACTGCTTTAGGATTATGATTGCTTAAATCTTGCCACCAAGCATCTCTGGCAGCAACTTCTTCGTCTCTTTCCGAATAGTAATCTGTATCCGGTATAATTTCAAAACCTTCCTCATCATATTGTTTTTCTTCCGCAAATGTTTCATCATTTTCACTAACATCTTCATAATCATTATTATCATATTCATCATTATATTCATCATCGTCATCATCATATTGGTGCCAATAATATGGATCACGCCAATATCCGTCTAATTCATCCGTATGCGGACTTTTAGTGAACATATATTCTTCCGTATCTTTGGTATAAACCTTTCTATCTTCAAACGTATTGTGAGAATTGACCACCATATCACTCAAGTCTTTTAGGTTAAACTGAACAGCAATTTCCGGTTCCACTTGCAATGCTTCTAATGTATTGCAAATAATTTTTGCATCATTATATAAGCCGTGTTTTCTTAAAGCCTTAAATGGCGATTTGTCAATCAGTAAATCACGATAATTTTCTGCTGAATATTTTTTATCTTCATCATTTTTGTGATTTTGATATATTTCATAAATATCATGTTCTTCAAAATACTTTCTATAAGCCGGACTGACTGAATTTTCGTAATATCTATTATTCTCAACAGGGTCTTTTTTTCCATGTTCTTTTGCTTGTTCTCGAGCCTTTGCCATATCTGCTTCGCTATAATAAGGCTCTCTGGTTTCGGTATTTTTCCCTCTTTCATAAGAACTCCATGTCCGGTCAAATACTTTTCTAACGGCGGCACGCTCATCAGCATCTACCGCATTGCCGGCTTGTAATTCAACCTTTAAGCCGTAAAAAGAACGCAATGCATTAACTTTATTTAAGTTATTTTCCGTGCAGTTTTCATGCAAATACTCCATAACCCAAGCATCTAATTCTGCTAATCTCGGTTCACCTTCTGCAAGAATAAAATCATTAAATTCTTTTTTCTTTTGTTCATCTCCTAAATTAACTACCTCATCAGCAGCTTGTATCAATTTTTCTGCTACTGCCAATTTTTTCTTTCGTATAATTTCTTCTTCGGATTCATCTCTATCAATATACGAAGATTGTTCTTCTTGCGATAAAAAATTTGGATATATGGTATCAACAATGTAGTTTTTTGCAGCAAAAGTAGCCTCAAGTTTTCTAATATCTTCATAATTCCATACGCCATAAGCTTCTTCTTTTTTGTGTGATAATACTTTTAAAACATCCACATTCTTGCTTCGTTCCGCAATTTCAATAATATTAGAAACAAGAATAGAAGAAGTATCATTTGAAAAATCTATTTTATTCAAAACTTCATTCAATTTTTTCGGTGAATTCAATATTTGCTGTATTTGTTTTCCGTGCGACTTATGTTCCTCTATAATTTTAGAACTTAGTTTTTCACGCCAAACTTGGAGTATCTGATATACAGTTTCACTTCGCTCACTATTATTTACTTGTTTGACTAAAGCATTAAAATGGTGTATAGCTTGATTTAGACTGGAATTTTTTTCCAAATCCTTACCTAGTTTATTGATTTTGGAAATCATTTTTTCTTCCTCTTTCTTTTTTTGCTTAAGATAAGGGGAAATGATGTCTTTCTCATCTTCTTTGATATCCATGCGATGCTGTAATTGCGCTAAATCAGAATTTCCTGTTGTATACTTAAACGTAGTGTTCTTTTTTTCTTTGATTTTTTCCAATTTTGGAAATGTAGGTATTTTAAAATTAAGAATTTCAAGTGAGTCAGTAAATTCTTTTAATTTAGGTTGCAAAGCTAAAATTTTATTAGTTATACGACTTGTATTTTCGTTCGTGTCATAGATTTTGATTAACAAAAGGCATTTTTTTAATATTTCTGTATTTTCCAGATTTCCTTTTGCAACTTTTTCTATAAACTTAAGAGCTTTTTTTGCATGCTGATTCGAAAGTCTTGCGTGCCATTCATAGCGCGGATATAATTTAAGAAAATTTTTAAAAGAAAATTGTCCCATAATCAAATTAATATCTTTTTCAGACAATTTATCTTTTGTATCAACAAAAACGTGAACTAAAAAAGTTTTATCAGGAGCAACAGCAACTTTCTGAGCAATAGGAAAAAGTTCCGGTTTTATTTTAACAATACTTTTTAATAAAGTTTCTTGATAGTCATAATGCATATCATCTGAATTTTCTTCTATCATTTTTAATGCATCAGAACAGAGAGCCGGATGCTCTTTTAATAATTCCACCATATTATTAACTTCTTCCTCATGTTCCCAATAAGAATCGTTAACAATCTCCTCTTGAAGCTCATTAAATCTCTGTTTTGCATCACTTATAGACATTTCTGCCTCCGTAAATATGACTATTATTATCTTTTGTCTAAGTGTAACAAAACCATCGTTTATTGTCAACACTTTTTTCGCAATTTTCTAAGGTTTAGTTTATTTAGAGAAAATCCATATATTAATTAGTGTTTACTGTTGTTGAAGACATATTTTTCAGCCCTCAAAACATCATCTTTTAACCGGTGCATTTAAACGTTCCTTTAAATGCATCACTTTACAGCGGCAATATTTGATAAATTTATAAGCAATTACAATATGATAAGTAATTTGTCAAAATAAATTTACTTTATTATTTTCAGCGTATTGCGGTAGGCCGGAGAGGTCAAACTTCGGCGTAATGTTAAACTGCTCCGCCATATCTGCCCAGCCCGCTCAAAAAAAACAGCGGAAAGCGAAGAATTTATTTCTAATTTAGTTAATCCTATGGCTTCTACAAAAGCGGTAACGTTAGTAAAAAATTTTTTCAAAATCAGCAATTAAACTTCTGCAGAACGCATTTTTGCCGCCCTCGCCGCTTTAGCTGCCGCAAATTTCCAATCACCTGCAACCGATGAATACTTAACTTAAAATCTTTCTGCTAATTTTATTTATTTAATAATCCGCTTTTAGCGCCGCAGTAAATTATCTGCCAAAGCCACAATGTTCTCGCTTACATCAGCAGCAACAGCTGCAAAATTATCACTTTTTTCCAACATATCTTCATTGGCGTATAAGCCACGGTTTACCTCCAGCTGCAAAGTATATGTTTTTTGCCGCGGCTGGCAATAATTAAACGTGATATAAGCGCCGGAATATGGGCAATTAAACTCTACATTATAATTTTTATCCCAAAATTGACCGGCCAAATAGTCGCTCATCTCTTGCGGGCAACTTTGTGAAAACAAATTACCCAAACAAATATCTATCCCCGAACGGTCATCAATAATAGAGCAAATTTTTGACGGCATCGAATGACAATCTAAAACCAAACAAAATCCGAATTTTTGCAAAACAGAATCTATCATTTGTTGCAATTTTTCATGATACACATCATAAATATTAAGCAAACGCTCTTGAACTTCATTATAATCCAGCAAACCGGCATATAAATCTTCGCGCTTATAATTAATGCGGTGAATAACTCCCAAACCGGCGCGGCTATGCTTATCAAACAACATTTCTTGGTCTTGCGGATAATTAAAATACATTGCAGGGTCCAATTCCAGCTTATTGCGGTTCAAATCAACAAACGCGCGCGATATTTCCATCTTCAACATCGGAATTCCGGCATCAACAGCCCCTTGCAGCAATTCATCAACAAACAAATCTTCATTGCGGCGCAGTGTATTAACATCGCTTTGCACATTTTTCAAAAATTCCGGCGGAAAATATTTTCCGCTGTGCGGCACCGTCAGTATCAACGGAAATTCAATATTTTCGGCATTAAAAGCGCTGAAAATCTGCATAGACTTATAGTTTGGTTTAATACTTATTTTTTTATCCATGTCTTTTCAGCCTTTGCTGTTGTGCAGTTCTTTTGCGTTTAGTTGATTTTTTTTCAACTGACCAGCCGAATTTGCCAATTTTTTTACCCAAACCATAATAAAAACCATGAGCATAAGCCAGCAGTCCGGCCTTGCTTAAATTCAGCGCTCCGTTTGCATCAATAAGAGAATCATCAACGTGAACAGCTAAAACTTCCGCTAAAAACATATCATGCGAACCCAAAGAACGAATATCCAGCACACGGCATTCCAGCGAAATTGGAGCCTCAGCTATTTGCGGTGCTTTAATATTTAAGCAAGGAACTGCCGTTAAATTTGCAAGCTTAAATTTATCGGTATTGCGTCCGCTTTTTACGCCGCATAAATCAACCGCTTTTGACAAATTTACGGTTGGAAGATTAATCACAAATTCACCACTTCCTTTAATAAGCTGATGACTGAATCTTTCCGGACGAACAGAAATATATACCATTGCCGGCTCAGAACAAACAATTCCGGTCCAAGCAGCAGTCATAACATTAGGCATATTCATATCTCCACACGAAACAAGCACCGGTGGCACCGGAGCCAACATTGTTCCTGCTTTCCATACTGTTTTGCTCATATATTTTATCCTCAAAAAGCAATATAAAACATATTTTTATAAACGTCAAGACCTGCAAGCATTAACGCTTGCAGGCTCAACAAGTATCAGGAATAAAACTATGAAAAAACATCATAGACATTATAAATATAACATTTTTTATCAATTTCAAACATAGGTCAAAAGCCTAAGCAAAGACAATAAATAGTTTAATAAGTTGCAAAATGTCGTTGTCAAAGTTGTGTAATGCGCTAATCTTTGTTATAGGAGAATTATGATGAAAGAATTGAATTTGGAAAAAATTTCTTTTGAAGATGCTTTAGCTCAATTAGAAAATATGGTACGTGAACTGGAAAGCGGTAAAATTAAGCTGGACGATGCCGTTGAAGTTTATGAAAAAGCAACTGCTTTGAAAAAATTTTGTGAAGATAAATTGAAAGCAGCGCAGCTGAAAATTGAAAAAATTAATATGGCAGCCGATGGTTCGGTCAGCGGCGAATTATTTTCCGCAGATGAGGAAAAATAATGTCTGAAATTACAGAAATATTGCATACTTTCAACAAACAATTTAATGCTTATTTAGAAACGTGTTTTCCTCTGCCTGAAGGCGCAGAAAAACGCGTGGTTGAAGCAATGCACTATGCTGTTATGAATGGCGGCAAACGCCTTAGACCGTTTTTATTATGTGAATGTGCCTCACTGTTCAATGTGCCGTATGATGTCAGCTTTCCGGCGGCAGCATCTTTAGAAATGCTTCATTCATATTCATTGGTACATGACGACTTACCAGCTATGGATAATGATGACCTGCGGCGTGGTAAACCGACTTGCCATAAACAATTTGACGAAGCCACCGCAATTTTAGTAGGCGACGGTTTATTAACTTATGCATTTGACTTTTTAGCCAAGGCTCAAAATATTAGGCCGGAAATTCGTTTAGCTTTACTGCAGCTTTTATCTGATGCCGCAGGCGCTTTCGGCGGCATGGTTGCCGGTCAAACACTTGATTTATATGCAACTCCTTCTGGAAATTCTGTAGATGATGAAAAAATAATTGCTCGTTTGGAAGAAATGAAAACTGGACGTCTTTTACGCTATGCATGCGAAGCCGGCGCGGTCTTAGGGCAAGCACCGCTTGATTTGCGCTACCATTTGGTTGCATATTCGCGCAAAATCGGGCAAGCGTTTCAAATTGCCGATGATATTTTAGACCGAAAAGGAAATCAGGAAATAGTCGGAAAAACATTGCATAAAGACGAGTCGCAGCACAAATTTACATATGTTGCCTATTATGGCGTTGAATCGGCGCAAATGCTGGCACATAAACTTGTTCAGGAAGCTGAGGCAGAATTGGATTTTTTGGCCGGAAAAACAGAAAATCTACATCTTATTGCTCAATATATTATCAAACGTAATCGTTAAAATATTAAGTATAATCATATGGTTATCATAAAAAATAAAGCAAATAATTAATAAAAAGTATATTTTTGCTGGATTTTTTAAAAAATAGGTGCTATATGAATCAAGAATGTTAACAATTCGTTAAGTTAACTTTAAAATTTAGTTAAATTAACGACCACTGTTTGCAAAACCGGCCTTAGGGCTGTAAAGTTTGGCTGAAATTCTTAAAAGTCGGGATGCCGGATGTTGCGCAAGCGGTTAGAAAAGGTGACACATCTCGTGTTTAATAAATTTTTTATTTTAATAATCAGTGTGCTGGTTTTGTTCAGTAATGCAATTTATGCTAATGAAGACACTGATGTTTTGCCGGTAAAGCAACAGCTTCACGATAGTTCTGTTTGTTCGGCAGCCGCTAAACAAGCCGGTCTAGAATACGGCGTAAGTTTTGATTTGTTGCAAACTATTGCATCGGTTGAAAGCGGTAAATGGGATTATTTACAGAATCGCTATGTTGCTTGGCCGTGGACTGTAAATATTAACGGTAAAGGACACTACTATTCTTCTAAAGAAGAAGCAGTTGCCGCTATTAAAGAAGCACAAGCTAAAAAAGCTAAGAGTATAGATGTTGGCTGCATGCAAATTAACTTGCGCTATCATGGTAAAGAATTTGCCTCGTTAGAAGATATGCTTGAACCGTTGCAAAATGTTAAATATAGCGCTAAATATTTGCGTTCGCTATATTCTGCCAACGGACGTGATTGGAAAAAAGCCGCAAAGCGCTACCATTCAGGCAATGCCAAAGAGGGGGAAATATATACCAAACGTTTGGAAAACCGTTTTGCTGCTTATCGTATTGCCGGTTTAACTCGCAATATGGAACTATTCTAAAAAGATGCATATTTCCAAATATGTAAAACAATATACGGTAAAAAGTCATGAAGCAGATTGTCATGGCTTTCTACGTGTTTTAAGCCTATTGAATATTTTACAAGATATTGCCACCGAAAATGCCGATATTATTGGTGTTGGTTTAGATATGTGCCGTAAGTATAATCTATCGTGGGTAGGTGCAAATTATTTACTGAAAATTGATAGATTTCCGCACGAACACGAAAAATTCAGCATAGCAACTTGGCCGGCAGAAACAAAATTATGCAGCGTAATCCGTGATTTTGAGGTGCTTGATGAAAATGGCAAAGCCATAATTAAGGCAACAAGCCAGTGGGTGTTGATTGACATAGAGCGCCGTCGTCCGGTGGTGATTAAAAAATATTTTACCGACTATGAAACAATTAATGAACGGGCTGTAACGGCTAATTTTATGAAAACTGATAATTTTCCCGCAGCGGAAGCGCAATATGAATATCGAGTCAGATTTGATGACATTGATATTAATAAGCATGTTAACAATGCCGTATATGCATTGTGGGCAACAGAAAGCGTTGAGCCGGCATATCGGTTTGAACACTTGCCGCAGGAAATTGAAATATGCTATAAAAAAGAGGCATTGTATGGAACAACGGTGGTGGTGCAAACCCAAATGCTTTCCGATGAAAGTTTGCATTGTGTTCGGAATAAAAACTCCGATTCAGTATTGGCATTATGCCGTATAAAATGGCAAAAAATATCTAATTAAAACTAAAGCCGCTCATAACAGAGCGGCTTTAGTTTTAGTGATTACGGTTTCCTCTGCGCTTAATGTGCCGAGTGACCGTTTTTTTATCTGACTTGCGAGTTTTGGAAGTAGAAAATGACGGACGCACAGTCATAACATCATCTTCCTTTACCTCAATCAAATCCACTTCGCGCGCAACTAGCCCATATTGGTTTTCCGGAAGTTCCGGCAGTGGCTGCGGCGGTGGCCACAATGGAGCCATTGTAAAAAAAACAACCAGTCCTATCATATACAAAAGTATTAACGGTTACTCATCTTGCATAGCCGCCATGGCAGCGGTAACTATCGGGCCGTTGAGGCGTAGCTTGCGCCGCTCCTTTTTACAGTTACCAACCGGAACATAGCGAGCAATACCGTTGATTGTATCGCCCACGGCATACGTCACGCCGCTGACGGAGAATGTTTTCTGAACACTTTTCTCTGCCAAAATGTCTTCGTTAGAATACACCTTGGCAACTCCTGTTTCCACCGGCACAATCACCTTCTTCTTGCCGGCGTTCAGCACAAAACCGTAAAAAGGCTTACTCTGTTTCGCTGCCGGCGAATCGGTGTGATGACGCTTATCGGTCTTTTCAAAGGCCGAAGACTTAAGGACCAGCTTGCGCAAATGCACCTGACTGTCCATAGCCACATCAGCCATCTCTTGCGGATGCGCTGCCTTGTAGACGGCAATCACTTCTGTTGCTTTTTCATACGCCACTTGAGCGTTAATTTTACTCGGGCAAATTGCTTTTTTCATACGCTTTTAATTTTTAAGTTAATAATAGGGTTAATTGACATGATAAATATCACTTAATTTTGTCAAAGTCAAGCAACATTTTAAATATTTTTTGTTTATTGAAACAAATCGCTGTTTTGCACTCAACTGATAAGAAAAACGCCAAAACTATGATACAAGTTCTGGCGCTTTATCTCTACTTTTTTTCAAGAGCAATATAGCATATAAATAGTTTTAAAATTGCTTATTATCTTAGCACTACAATATACCTACATTCAATTTATTTTTATTGATGACTTTTATATTTTTGTGGCATATAATACCAATCAAAGGAGGATAGAATGGTTGCGGGAGTATGTATTCATAACGCCACGGTGTTTAACGGCTATAGTATGATGCGCCATTGCGCTGTTTTAATTCGGCAAAATAAAGTTGTTGATGTGTTTAATGAGGAGCGCTTATCTCATAAAAAATTTAAGGCTGACACATATTTTATTGATGCCGAAGGTGCATATTTGGCCCCCGGTTTTATTGATACGCATATTCACGGTTTTGCCGGATACGGCACGGAAGATTGCCGCCCGCAGTCTATTTTAAAAATGTCGGAACATTTGCTGAAATATGGTGTTACTTCGTTCATTCCAACCCTATATGCTGCTCCGCGCGAACAAATGCTGGCTTCCATTAAAGCCGTGGTTAAAGCTATTGGATGTGAAAAAGGCGCTCGCATTTTAGGCATACATTTGGAGGGACCATTTATCTCGCCGCAACGCTTGGGTGTACAGTCAGCCGATTCGCTCAGTCCGGTAAATTTAGACTTAATGGAAGAATTATGGAATGCTTCAGAAGGTCATATTGTGAATATGACGGTTGCGCCCGAACTGAAACATATGCGCGAACTGGCGCTCTATTGCCTATCAAAAGGCATTGTTCTGCAAGCCGGACATACCAATGCCACCTACGAACAAATGATTGAAGGTATGCAGGCGCGCATTATGCATGTCACCCACCTGTTTAATGCCATGAGCCGCATGCATCACCGTGACCCTGGTGCTGTCGGTGCGGTGTTCATTCATCCGGAGCTTTCGTGCGAAATTATTGCCGATGGTATCCATATCAATCCGGAAATTATCAAATTTTTACTCACTTGCAAATCGCTTGATAAGGTTGTGTTGGTTACTGATGCCTTAAAGCCGACCAAACAAAAGAAAAAACCACTGATTGCCAACGGCGAAGAGGTTTATCTTGACCAATGTTTTTATCGTAAAAGTGATAATGCTATTGCCGGTTCTGCACTTTCAATGCTTGATAGCGTGCGCAATATTGTTTCATATGGTTTTCATCTTGAGCAAGCTATACATATGGCCGCCACTAATCCGGCTCGCATTATGAAGCAAGACCATTTAGGCGTTATTGCCCCGGGATATGATGCTGATTTAGTTATGCTTGATGAAAAGTTAAATGTAATTTACACCATTATTCAAGGTAAAATTTTTCACAAAGGCAAAGAAATAAGTTTCTAAATTTTATAATTGACTGTTTTCATAAAATTTGTTCCTTATGTACCATAATATTTATAATTGATAGCAGATTATGCAACAAAATTTCTAATGAAATTATGGATTTTGTTATCAAAACACCGCAAGTAAGCCGTGTTTATTTCAAAACCCAATCTAATCCTCTTTAATGTAAACAGCCGCTCCCCATACAGGGAACGGCTGTTGTTTTTTTATAAGTTATTTTTCTATTTTCTAGCCTCATAAACTGCAAACTTTTGTTTTAGATAGGCCTGCAATTTTTCATCGGCAAAAAACTTTTCGCAGTCAGAATCTTGCGTTGTTTTATCCGTAGGAATCGGCCGATATTTTTGTAAATAATATTCTTTAACCCCTAAAAAAGCCAATTCATCAGCAATGTTATAAATGTCATCTATATCCAAAATCCGCGGATCACACGTGGTGCGGCATTCAAAATGCACGCCGCTTTCAATGAGCATCTGCAAACTTTCTTTAACCTTAGCTACATCGCCGGCATTACCTGTGGCTTTTTTATAATGTTCAACCGTCAGCGGTGCTTTAATGTCAAAACCAACCCAATCTACCTTATTGAGCACTTTCTTCAGTGCTTCCGGCCGATATCCGCCGGTGTGCAAACCAACTTCAAAGCCCATTTTCAGCACTGCGTCCATTGCTTGCGGCAACTCATCTTGCATTAACGGCTCCCCGCCGGAAAACACCACCGCATCAATCATACCTTTGCGATGCTCCAACAGGTGCAGCAAATTATCCCACGTTGCATTTCCTTTTATCTGCGTGCTTTGCAGCGATTGATTATAACAAAACGGACAGCGCCACGGACAGCCTTGCATAAACACAACAACGGCCATTTTAGAAGGAAAATCGACGATACTGAATTTCTCAATATCGCCGATATTTAGCAAATTTTCTGCCATTTGCAAAACTATTCTGCCGCTGCTAAAGTGCAACCGCAGCTTTCACCTAAATCCATATGCATCAAGGCTTTTTCTTCCACAAAACACACACGTGAATAATATTCGCTCTTTTTGCCTCTATTAAATTCCGAAACCGGACGGTGATAGCCCATCACACGAGTCCAAACTTCACACGGTTGGCGTTCCGAATCGGCTAACTTGATGTCTTCAAAATTAATTGTGTTTGTCATGTTTATTCTTCCCTTCATAAAATATTGTTAATGTGTGTTTTGTGTTATTTTTTTTGCTTTTATGCAACATTGCTTGCTTTCAAAGCTTTAATTTTTGCTGCCTTTTTCTCCTCGTCACAAATTGGGCAGAACTTATGCTCGCCGGCCAAATAGCCATGTTTCGGACAAATAGAGAATGTTGGCGTAATGGTAATATATGGCAGACGATAATTGGTCAGTACCTTTCTAATAAGCTCACCGCAAACTTTCGCCGATGAAATGCGCTGATTCATGTAAAGGTGCAAAACCGTACCGCCGGTATATTTTGATTGCAGCGATGCTTGCAATTCCAAAGCTTCAAACGGGTCATCGGTATATCCCACCGGCAACTGCGAAGAATTGGTGTAATATGGGTCTTCTTTGGTGCCGGCTTGAATAATTCCCGGATAACGCTTTTTATCTTCACGCGCAAAGCGGTAAGTTGCGCTCTCGGCCGGTGTTGCTTCCAAGTTATACATATGGCCGGTTTCTTCCTGAATTTTAATCAGTTGCGCACGGATATAATCCAAGAATTTTTCAGCAAATGCCTTGCCCCACGGGTCTGAAACGCTATGTTCGCCGTCCGTATAGTTCAAAATCATCTCATTAATACCATTCACACCAATGGTTGAGAAATGGTTGCGCAGCGTTCCTAAGTAGCGTTTGGTATATGGATATAAGCCATTATCAATCAAGCGTTGAATAACCTTGCGTTTAATTTCCAGCGAAGTGCGGGCAATATTCAAAAGTTCATCAAGGCGTCCGAACAAACCTTCTTCATTGCCTTTATAAACATACCCTAAACGTGCGCAGTTAAATGTGACCACACCGATAGAACCTGTTTGCTCGGCCGAGCCGAATAAACCATTGCCTTTAGCTAAAAGTTCGCGCAAATCAAGCTGCAAACGGCAGCACATAGAGCGAATTTGCCCCGGTTTCAAAACTGAATTAATAAAGTTTTGGAAATATGGCATACCATATTTTGCCGTCATCTCAAACAACAATTGCGATTTCGGGTCGTCCCACGGAAAATCAGGTGTCATATTATAGGTTGGAATCGGGAAGGTAAATGGTCTATCCATAACATCGCCTTCCATCATCACCTCAATGTAGGCGCGGTTAATCATATCCATTTCTTTCTGCAGTTCACCATATGTAAACGGCATTTCTTCCTGTCCTTCAATAATCGGCATAAAGTTTTCATCGTGGCCGGCAATGTGGCCGCCGATATACGGATGCTGGTCGCGCAAATCTTCCGGACATACCCAGTCAAAAGTAAAGTTTGTAAATGGGGTTTGTGAACCCCAACGTGACGGCACATTCAGGTTATATACCAATTCCTGCATACATTGTTTAACTTCTTCATAAGAAAGATTATCTTTGCGGATATACGGTGCTAAATATGTATCAACGGAAGAAAATGCCTGCGCACCAGCCCATTCGTTTTGCAGAGTTCCCATAAAGTTAACCATTTGACCGGTAGCTGCCGACAAATGCTTCGGCGGATTTGCTTCAGCCTTGCCGCGCACACCGTTAAATCCTTCTTTCAGCAAATTTTTCAAAGACCAACCGGCGCAATATGCTGCCAACATATCCAAATCATGAATATGAACATCACCATTGCGGTGTGCCTCACCCACTTCTGCCGGATATACATGGCTCAGCCAATAGTTTGCCGTAACTTTACCGGAAACGTTCAAAATTAAACCGCCGTTAGAATATCCTTGGTTAGCATTGGCATTAACGCGCCAATCCAACTTTTCCAAATATTCATTGATTGAACTTTCAACATCAACCATTACCTTTTTATCGGCACGCATACGGTTACGTTTATCTCGATACAAAATGTATGCTTTTGCGGTTGCAAAATAGTTTGCCGAAATTAAGGTCTGCTCCACAATATCTTGAATTTGCTCAATTGAAGGAATTTCTTCTTCAAATTTATGATTAACCACCTTCATAACCTGTGCGGTCAATAACCAGGCTTCAGCTTCTTTAAACTCACCGGTAGAAGTTCCGGCTTTCAATATAGCGTTATAAATTTTGCTGGAATCAAAAGGGGCTAAAATACCATCTCTTTTGGTAACATTTTTTATCTCGGTTGCAATTTCAAAATTAGGGCTTTGCTCGGCCATTTATCTTTCTCCTGTAAATATTGGTTGTTTTCTAAATAGCTACAACATATTGTTTAACGAAAAATTAAAAACACAAAATGTAGTAGATAAATTTTCAAACAACCGCTGTGCGTCATCTAGAAAACATTTTGCAAAATAAATCTTTTACACTCAACATTTTTTATAATATTTTTTTTGCTCAAAGGGGATAAGTAATATAACTCTTTATAATATCAGCATATTTATAATTTATCCCCCTGTTAATATTAATAAAGGTTAATTCTTATAGCAAAAAAACATATATTTATTGATAATTATTTGAATATAAAAATAAAATAAGAGCAAGTCCCTTAGAAAAACAGCTAAAAATATAATTTTTTTCTTAAAATTTATACTATTTAAGCACAAAAAAGAGTCGCAACACAAGGTTTGCGACTCCGTTATTATAACAGAATAAATATTTTATTGATAACGTGCAGGTCTGCTAGGTGCAAACACTTGAACATCATCAAGCGTTTCGTCCGTACATTCAGCTCCGTTGCAACGTTTCATCACCGTTGTCTGGCGTGAACGATTCAAGCCGCGAACATTCAGCGACGGCACATAGCGGTCAATAATTGTCAGCTTAAAGGTTAAATAAGCTAAATTACTATTGTTATCCATTGCATAAATTTTAATTTGATACTCGCCGTCATCTCCCGGCATAGCAATACCGGTAAAGGTTTTGGTTGCCGGCGCATATTTCAGCCATTTCGGCAACGGCGAATCGTCAATCAGTCCGGCTTTAGTAACATATTCACCCGGTTTCCAGCCCATTTTTGTGAAAGCCGATTCCGGCAATACAATATTTATATGTTCACCGGTTTGATAGGTCACATCCGGCAGTAATTTTTCGTTAGAAAGATTAACCGGCGGACGACGGCTTGGAATATCCATCAAATATGGCCGTGGTTCCGGTGTAAATTGTCCTAGGCGCCATTTTTCAAGCGTTTCACGCAAATTCATGGCAATGGTTGATGGCGATTCGTTCAACATATAATACGGCACGGCATCTAAACCAATGGTGGCATAAAGCGCACCGAGTGCATCTTGCAAATCAACATACGCAAGAGATGCCTTGGTTTCATCGGCAATTGCTCTCGCCGCTTCAAGCTGGCTTTTTTCTGACTTGCTACCACGTGCAACCGTAATATCTTCTGCAATATTTTCCGAAGTTCCGGCAATTTCCATGGCAATGCGATAATCTTCCTCAGCCGATGTATAGCGCGCCCAACCAACATAAACTTGATTCAAAATGAGTGACGTCATGCGCTGACGACGCAAACTTTCGAGCGTTTTTTCATCTAACCCGCGGGTGTTTTCATAAACTCCCATTGAAGCCTGTTTGGCTGCATAGCACCATTTTTGCGCATAAGCCTGCGGGTTGTCAATATAATTACCGGCGGTGTCATCGCGGAAATTATCAATAACCAGCTGCAAATCATCACCGCTCAAAAGTAAATCATGAACTTTCATCTCTGGACGATTGGTTAAGGCTAACCATTCCAATTTGCCTAAATCCGATTTCATTTCCGGTAGAGCAAAATTACCATATTCTTTACCAACCAATCTGAATTCCGTTGACGGATGCAATCCCATTAAAGACGCTAAACGTTCATGCGCTGTTTCCATATCGCGCTTCAAATCAGAAAGCTTTTGCACTTCTTCCATATATTTACGCTTTTGCTGCAGTTGCGCTGTGGTTGGTGTTTTGCCTTCCAGTGCCAAATCTTTGGCCTTGGCATTCATTTCATCAACATCAAGCGTTAAATGTTCAATTGTAGCGTCAATAGCCGGCAACAAACGCTGAGCCGTAATAGCCTTCCAATATAAAACGCGCGCTTCTTGCAAAATGTTCTGAATCACTTTGCGGCTTACTTCAACCGAAACGTTTTGCTTAAAGGTTTGGTCATTATTCATATAATAGAGCGTCGAAATATCCAAAATATTCCATGCCACCTTCAAATCAGGCGATGTATCGGCATAGTTGGTGTTAACATAGCCGGCATTTGTAGCAATTTCTGGCAATTGCGAATATCCTGAACGTCCTGCTTTCAGCAAACTTTCCTGATAACGCATTACCCGTCCGCTGTAATTATATTTCAAAGCCAAAGCCATTGTCATATACATATCAATAGGCTTTTCAATTTTGCTTGGGGTATTGGCATACATATTCTGCATATCAGCATCATAACGAATCGCCTTATCCCAGTCACTGTAATAAGCCGCATCAGGTCCGCTGACAACGTAGCTTACCGTATTATCATTAACGGTGCTGTTTTGCCGGTTTATGCAACCGGCGGCGGCCAACACGACCAACATCAAACAATATAGTTTTTTCATGTTTGTATCCTTTTACTCGAGTCAAATATCTGTTTTTACAATAATCGCTAAAAATTAACATTTTATTACACTTTTTATATTAATGTACATAACAAAGATAATTTTGAGGTAAATTTTACAATGGTTTCAATTTTAGGCACGCTTTTTAAATATAAAGAAAAAGAATCTCCCGATGTGTTAGGCTATTTTCCGGAGCGTGTTCACGTTGACGCCTTTCCTGAAAGACGCTATTTATGGACATCTCGTTTTTTGGTAATTGCAACTTGTTTGAGCATTTGTTTAAATATGCTTCTTTCTTGTGTTATATATTTAATATTGCCGGAACAACACGTTGAACCGCGGCTTTTCCGCATCAGTCCTACCGATAATCAGTTGGAACTAATGCAAAAAGACGAAATTAATTATTACGCCAGTGATTTAATTGCAGAACAATACCTGCGTGACTACATTTTATTGCGCTATACCGTCACCGAGGACTATGCCGAACTTAGAGAGCGTTGGCGTAAAGGTTCTATTTTATATTGGTATTCCACCGCATCGGTATTTCAGGCTTTTTTGGATAAAGACGTAGCTGTGGTTGACCGCCAATTTAAAACCCTTGGTTTGCAGCGCTATGTAGAAATAGATTGGACCAAACATGTCTCGCGTTCCATGTGGATAGTGCAGTTTAAAACCTATGATATTACGCGCGATAATCCTAAACCTAAGGTTGATGTTTGGCGTGCAGCAGTGCGCATCGGTTATGACAGCGGTTTAAGATTCAGCCGGCCGGAAGACCGCATTTTGAACCCTTATGGCTTCTTAATATACAGCTATACTTTGTCGTATCAGGGGGACTATCGCGGCGGACCGGACGAAGTGCCGAGCAATATCAAATATAATTTAATGATGTTCTAAAATGATAAAATATATTTGCGGCATATTGTTGTTTTTAGCAGCTTGCGCAACTATTAAAGCTCCTGATAGCTTTGTTTATGAAGAAATACCGACGACAACATTTAAAATTGCCGCATGGCACAAGCTCAGCAATCAAAACGCGCCGATAAAAGTATATATTGAAGGCGATGGTGCGGCTTTCCGTGCCAACGGAAATGTAAGCTCAAATCCAACTCCTCGCAGCACTTTGGTGCGCGAGCTGGCATTTGGTGATTTACACGAAAACATAATTTATTTAGCGCGCCCGTGCCAATTTGTGCAAGATAATATGTGCGCACCGCAATATTGGTCAACTGCCCGCTTTGCACCGGAAATTATTCAGGCTGAATATGAGGCTTTGCAAAAACTGGTCGGCAAACGTCCGCTGATATTGGTCGGTTTTTCCGGCGGGGCCCAAGTTGCTGGTTTGCTTGCAGTTAAATATTCTGATTTGTATGTAAAAAAATTAGTCACCATCGCTGGCAATTTAGACCATCAAACTTGGACTTCTTATCATAATTTGCCACCATTGATACTTTCAGAAAATTTGGCACAATATAAAACACAATATGCTAAGTTTTTGCAGGTGCATTATATCGGGCAGAACGATGATAATATTCTGCCGTTTATCACCGAAAATTTTGTTGCCGATAAAAGCAGCATCATCTATGTCAATGAAGCATCGCACAACCGCGGTTGGCAAAAGACCTTTCCGCAAATTCAAAAAGAATAAAATTTTTTCTTTTATGCGTTAAGTCCTTTTTACGCAGTAATGACCAATTCCTCGCACGATGCGGCGCATTCGCGCGTCAAAGAATCTTACCTTTCGGCGCACCGGCGTTGCTTCCTTGTTTTTTTAAATGTCATCCCTCCAAACCGCAAGCAAAATAAAAATGTCATCCCTCCAAACCGCAAGGTTTGGTCAAGGGATCTACCGCTTATGTTTATTAAGCGGCTGAATTTGGTACGGCTAAGCCAAAAGTTAACATACCGGCACGAGTGCTGGATGACATTGAACGCAGGCAGCATTTTGAGTTTTGCGCCGTGTTCCGTTTGATGAATTTCTATGGTAAAAAGCTGAAGATTGTTTTTGAGTGAATAGCTCTCGGTGTCTATTTTTTGCTTCACCGTCGCGCAGGAATTTTTATCCCAATTATAATATTTTTATCACTATAAAATAAGAAAAAAATTGACATTTGGTAACCTTGATGATATAAAAATTATCAGAATGTATCAGTGTCTTTATTTTTTAAAGAGCAAAATACATTCTGTTTTTTTAATTGAAGCAAGCCATTTCAGGTTTTGAAAGCGCTTGTTTTTTTGTTTTAATTTTAGAAAACCGTGCATTTTATCAATGTGCGGTTTTCCCATTTTAAAAGAAAGGAGACAACAATGTCTAATTTATATAAATTTAACCAAGATACATCAATTGATGAATTTGGTGTTGACCATTCTAACTTTTCGGTGCGCGATGAACTTGAATATAACAAGATGCGATTAAATCAATCTATGCCGAAACAACAAAATCCGATAAGGCAAGTTTCTGGAGCCATTGCGGATATGACACGCAATTATTTTGATATGAAACGTGATAGAACAATCGGTGCTGATGATTATTTTCATTGTAAGGCAAATTATGAAGCGGCCGATAGAGGAGATTTTGGACGTGCAACAGCTACATGGTTGGGCAATAAAAAAGAAGATTTTGATTATTACAAAAATCAAGTTAGAGGTCTCTCTCCACTAGCAGCATCTGTCGATAGAATTCACGATAGAAAAGTGAACGAAATTGGTAGACAACGAGCTCAAAGTGGTTTATATTCTAATTCGAGAGAAGCTTGTAATTCTTTTAGAGTTAAGGGTATAAATGAAAAATATTGAGCAGATAAAAATATTTAAAATGACGGTAAAATTTCTTTGGAATTTTTGCGCCATCGTTGGCTTCTTTTCAATTATTTTCTTTTTTATCGAGGTAATGCAATGAATACCAAGCGTTTTTTCTACTGCGTGTACCAAACAATAAAAACTATTTGTGGCATAACAGGTGTTTTGGTTATATGTGGTTTATGTTATTTGTGGTTTGATGATGAAATGTCTTGCTTGGATATAGGTGAAATTTATGATCCTGTTCAAAAAATCTGTCGTGATGATTGTTTGACATGGAATGATGAAATCGGTTGTGTGCCGATAACAAAAGAAAATATTGAAAAGAAAGTAAAAAGATTGTTATAAAAAGTGAAATAAGCAGAGATGTAAAAATTTCTGCTTATTTCGTTTTCATTTTCACTTGCAATTTATTTTCATTACTTTAATATGAACTCTGTCAGCCGGTGTTCGGCTGATGGAGTATCCTAACTCCTTATATAGATTTCTCCTCTGTTAAGGGGAGCCGACTTAATATATTGAATAAATCAGGCTGATAATACACACAGTTACGAACTCCCCTTGCTTTGAGAAAAAAGCAAGGTTTTTGTTTTAAATTTTGCAAAAACTTTTTAAGGGAGTTCTATAATATGAGTAATAAGCACTTTATCAAC
>JAFUBQ010000023.1 GCA_017460085.1 Alphaproteobacteria bacterium | reverse complement strand
GAAATGGTATTTTGTCAGCGTAAGAGGCGAAGGTCGCTTTTGAGCTAGCTAGCGTAAGCGACGCGCAGCGAAAAACACGCAACCGAGTGTCCGAAGCGCTTTAAAAGCGCAAGAAAATCCCCTCTCTGGCCACCATTAAAAACTAAAAAGCAGGATATATCCTGCTTTTTTGCTTTTGAAATATGTGAGATATGGGGCGAACCGCCGACACGACGTGGCGGGGGCTCGCGCATGAAAAAATACCCGAAATGGTATTTTTTCAGCGTAAGAGGCGAAGGTTGCTTTTGAGCTAGCTAGCGTAAGCGACGCGCAGCGAAAAACACGCAACCAAGTGCCCGAAGCGCCATTAATGGCGCAAGAAAATCCCCTCTCTGGCCACCATTAAAAAATAAATACTCCCCTTTCGGGAGTATTTACTTTTTTATCATGCTTACGGATTGAAGCGCCGACACGACGTGGAGGCGGCCGAGGAAAAACAAACAAATAACCTATATAACAGACTTACTTATTCCACGATTGAATAACATCAATCAAATCGCCAAAGGTTCTAATTTTATCCTCTTGTTCACGAAAAATGTACCCGCCGTAAAATTTTTCCAGTTCCATAACAAGTTCAAGCACCCTGTAAGAATCGAACAGACTACCTATCAAGGTTTCCTCTCGAATTTCTGACACATCATCCAGAGCGTCCATTGCCTTGGCAATTGCTCTGATTCTTTCCATAATTTCTTCTTTCTTGCTCATAGTAAATGATATAGAGTTAATAATAAAATTTCGGTGCAAATATACCATAAGCTATGCATTGTGTCAAGCAATATATTCTAGTCAGTTACATATTGTAAAATAAAAGCAGAAGAGCCTTTTTCTTGATGAGATAAATATGTGAAAAATGCGGTGCATTTTATTTATGAATACGGATTGAAGCGCCGACAAGGATATAATGTAAAAAATATTATTTCACCTCTTTTTATTGGATTTTTTCAATACGCTGGACGGGACATACTTATTGCAACCACCGGTTTTGAGCATATACTGATTAACATCAATTACGCCAACAGATTTTATATCATCTAAATACACTTTGCCTAAAATGCGACCGAAACCATCCCTCTTTTCCCAGATTATACGTATATACCGATGGTCTTTTAGCATATTTTTCAACTTTTTCCGTGATTGCTTACCTTTTTCAAACACTTCATCAACCGACAATCCATAGTATTTTTGCTGAAATTTAGTGTTGCTATTCTTTCCTGTTTCATAACAATCGACATCAAACAGGCGGATTTTGGTCGTTTCGTTATTAACCAGAGCCGTCAACGTATCACCATCGTTAATCTTGATTACAGTTGCGACAAATTCGTGTGCTGATACCGATTGCACCAACAAAATCGTAAATAAAACCAGATAAAAAACTGTTTTTTTCATCAACTCTTCCATAAAAGAAGACCTCCTTTTGATTAAGGCGGTCGGAGAGTTAACAAATCATCCTTGCGAGTTGATCCTTGTGACCTTTAGGATAAATCCATGAACATACGTCACAAGCTCCTATGTTACCGCAGCTTGCTTGCTTAAATTAATAATAACTTAATAATAAATTTATGGTCTTTTATTTAAAATACGCAAATTAAAAAGTTAATAAATTAATTTTACATACTTAAAAAAATGTTGTTGATTTTTTGTGCAAACACTTGCTATATAGATAATAATTGTTTAGGGTAACATATCTTTTAATTTTATAATGAGTTGAAAAGTGAAAACAGTTTCTAAATTAAAAATAGCGATTTTGTATGTTGAAGCAATGTATGAAGCAGCGCTGAAAACCGGTGATATAGATACTCTTTATACCGATTCACGACGTTTAGCTTCTATGTCTGATGAAAATTTGCAGCAAATGGCAACAATCAACTCTCCGTTAGTATCACTTGCCGATAAAATTAAGGTTGTAGAAACTTTGGCTGACAAGTTAGGCTTATGTGAAAGTATGCAAAACACGTTGAAATTGCTGGCTGAAAATCGAAAATTAGATATTTTGCCGATAATCTGCCGGCAATTTATGAAACTATATCAAGAAAAACATAATATTGCTGAAGTTGAGGTTACAACGGTGATTCCGTTGACTGCTCCTCAAGAAAATCGCTTAAAGACAAAACTGGAAGCAATTTTCCATAAAGATATTCTTATTAACTATGTTATTAATCCGCAAATTATCGGTGGATTAGTTATTCGCTATGGCACTAATTTTATTGATAATTCTACTCGATATAAACTTAATGCCTTAGAACAGCTTATGAAAGGGACAAAATAGATGTCTGTACAAGCAGATGAAATATCATCAATTTTAAAAGAGAAAATCGCTGATTTCAATCTTTCGATTGATATGGCAGAAGTTGGACGTGTGCTTTCTGTTGGTGACGGTATTGCACGTGTTTATGGTTTGGATAAAGTTCAGCTGAATGAAATGGTCAGCTTTTCTAACGGTACCAAAGGTATGGCACTTAATTTGGAAGAAGACAGCGTCAGTGTGGTGCTGTTCGGCTCAGATGAAGGTATTAAAGAAGGCGACATTGTTAAACGTACCGGTCAAATTGTAAGTGTGCCGGTTGGTAAAGGCTTGCTCGGTCGAGTGGTTGATGCTTTAGGCAATCCGATTGACGGCATGGGAGCTATTACGGCAGAAAAGCAAAGCAATGCAGAAATTAAGGCTCCAGGCATTATTCCAAGACGCAGTGTGCATGAACCGGTGCAAACAGGATTGAAAGTTATCGATTCGTTAATTCCTATCGGTCGTGGACAACGTGAGTTGATTATTGGTGACCGCCAAACCGGTAAAACATCAATTATCATTGATACAATCATCAATCAGAAACGCACAAACGATGCCGCTAAAAGCGATAAAGAAAAGCTGTTTTGCATTTATGTTGCTGTTGGGCAAAAGCGCTCATCGGTGGCGCAAGTGGTTAAAACATTGCGCGATTATGGTGCCATGGATTATACAATTGTGGTGGCGGCAACCGCTTCTGAAGCAGCACCGCTGCAATTTTTAGCCCCTTATGCCGGCACGGCAATGGGTGAATATTTCCGCGACAATGGCATGCACGCAGTAATTTTCTATGATGATTTATCTAAACAAGCCGTGGCTTATCGGCAAATGTCGCTTTTAATTCGCCGTCCGCCTGGACGTGAAGCATATCCGGGCGATGTATTCTATTTACACTCTCGTTTGTTGGAACGTGCGGCAAAAATGAATGATGAATATGGTGCCGGTTCATTAACGGCAATGCCGGTCATTGAAACGCAAGCCGGTGACGTTTCTGCCTATATTCCGACGAATGTAATTTCAATTACCGATGGGCAGATTTTCTTGGAAACCGCCCTATTCTATCAAGGTATTCGTCCGGCAGTTAATGTTGGTATTTCGGTGTCGCGTGTTGGTTCAGCAGCGCAAATTAAGGCTATGAAACAAGTGTCAGGCTCAATGAAGTTGGATTTAGCACAATATCGTGAAATGGCGGCATTTGCTCAGTTTTCAGCTGATTTAGATAAGTCGACGCGCAATTTGTTGGATAAAGGTTCTAAATTAACAGAGCTTTTAAAACAACCTGTGCATCAGCCGATGGCAACCGAAGAAGAAGTTGCATCAATTTTTGCCGGTGTTAACGGCTATTTAACCAAATTGCAAGTCAGTGACGTTAAAGATTTTGAACAAAAAAGTTTGGAACGTTTGCGGACAGTGCATCCGGAATATTTAGCCGAAATAAAAGAAAAGAAAATAATTTCACCTGAATTGAAAGAGCAATTAAGTGCTTTCTATGGTGAATTTATTGAAAACTATTTGCAAGAACAAAAGAAAGCTGCATAAATGGCCGGATTAAAAGAATTACGCACTCGCATTGAAGCCATTAAGTCAACGCAAAAAATTACGTCGGCAATGAAAATGGTGGCAGCATCACGTTTGCGCCGTGTGCAGATTTTGGTGGATAAAAATCAGGGATATTCCGAAAATTTGCGACGCTCGGCATTGCGGGTTAAAACTGAAATAGAGGCTGAGGAAAAGGTTAAAAACGTTCGTTTTATACGCCCTCTCCTTTTGCAAGAAAAAAAGAACCCGCAAAAATATACATTGTGTGTTTTATCTTCTGACCGCGGCTTGTGCGGCGCATATAACAGCAATGTGGCAAAATGTGCCTCACAACGTATTAAGGAATTGCAAAAAGCCGGAAAGACCATTAAGGTTGTTTGTTTAGGCAAAAAAGCATATGACATATTACGCCGCACATTTCGCAACACCGATGTTGAAATTGAACGTTTAGTTATAGATTCACATAATGTTTCTTATCCGAAAGCGGCGGCAAAACTGGCAGATAAAATTTTAAACGGCTTTAAAAACGGCAGTTTTGATGTTTGCGAAGTTGTGTATGCGCGTTTTGTTTCGGCAATCAGCCGTAACTTTGTGTGCGAACAGGTTTGCCCGCTTGATTTGAATGTTGAAAAATTAAGTGATGATAAACTAAGTGTCATTAATCGTGCCGGCGATGCCTTTTATGAATATTTGCCGGATAAACTAACCTTATTAACGAACATATTACCTATTTTGTTCAATGATAACGTGTTCAAGATTATGGTTAATGCGGCTGCAAGCGAACACGGAGCGCGCATGAGCTCAATGGACAGCGCCACCCGTAATGCTAAAAAGATGATTAGTGAATTAACATTAAAATACAATAGCTTAAGACAATCGGCAATTACCACTGAATTAATTGAAATTATTGCCGGTGCAGAAGCAATTTAAGGAGAATGAAAACAATGGAAAATAACAATAAAGCGCAAAAAGTAGGTCATATTCATCAAGTGTTGGGCGCAGTTGTTGATGTGAAGTTTGCCAATGAGAATGAATTGCCGAATATTTTAGATGCATTGGAATGCAATAATAACGGCAAGCGTTTGGTTTTAGAAGTTGAGCAACACTTGGGCGATTGTGTGGTGCGTTGTATTGCGCTTGATTCAACCGATGGTTTGGTGCGTGGATTAGAAGTTGTTAATACCGGCGAGCCGATTAAAGTTCCGGTAGGTCCTGAGCTTTTGGGACGCATTATCAATGTGTTAGGAGAACCAGTTGACGAAAGAGGTGAAGTTAAAAGTACTATATATTCCCCTATTCACCGCGATGCGCCGACATTTACAGACCAATCAACCAAAGAAGAAATTTTGGTTACCGGTATTAAGGTAATTGATTTGCTTGAACCATATTCCAAAGGCGGTAAAATCGGTTTGTTCGGCGGTGCCGGTGTTGGTAAAACCGTGCTGATTATGGAGTTGATTAATAATATTGCCAAAGGTCACGGCGGATATTCAGTGTTTACCGGCGTTGGTGAACGTACCCGTGAAGGTAATGACCTTTACCATGAAATGATTGAATCCGGTGTTATTGATTTGAATGGTGATAAGTCTAAAACCGTGCTGGTTTACGGGCAAATGAATGAACCGCCTGGAGCTCGTGCACGTGTGGCTTTAACCGGTTTGACTGAAGCTGAATATTTCCGTGACCAAGAACATCAAGATGTGTTATTATTCATTGATAATATTTTCCGCTTTACCCAAGCAGGATCCGAGGTTTCTGCCCTACTCGGCCGCATTCCGTCTGCCGTTGGTTATCAGCCTACTTTAGGAACGGATATGGGTGCCATGCAGGAGCGTATTACCTCTACTAAAGACGGTTCAATTACTTCAGTGCAAGCAGTGTATGTGCCGGCCGATGACTTAACCGACCCGGCACCGGCAACAACATTTGCACACTTAGATGCTACGACGGTGTTGTCGCGTAAAATTTCTGAATTAGGTATTTATCCGGCAGTTGACCCACTAGATTCAACCAGCCGCGCTTTAAATCCGGATATTGCCGGTCAAGAGCATTATGAGACAGCGCGCCGTGTGCAAGAAATTTTGCAAAAATACAACTCTTTGCAAGATATTATTGCCATTTTAGGTATGGACGAACTTTCGGAAGAAGACCGCCAAGTTGTTTCACGCGCGCGTAAAATTCAAAAGTTCTTGTCGCAGCCGTTCCATGTGGCAGAAGTATTTACCGGCTTGAAAGGTGTTTATGTTCAACTGGAAGATACAATTAAAGGCTTCAAAGGTATTTTGGATGGTTTGTATGATGACTTACCGGAAGCTGCCTTTTATATGGTAGGCACCATTGAAGAAGCTATTGCTAAGGCAGAAAAAATGAAAGAGGCAAGTTAATGGCCGAAAACGTTACATTAAAAATATGGACACCGGAACGCACGGTGATGAACAAGAAGGTTTATCGCGTGGTGTTACCGTATAGTGATAAAAATTTGACGGTATTGGAAAACCGCGCTCCTACTTCGCTGGTTATTAACGCCGGTGTGTTGCAAATTTTAGATGAAAATGAAAAAGTAAAAGAATGGTATTTTGTTGACAATGGTGTAGCAGATATTGCCGATAATGTCTGCCAAATATCAACACATCATTTTATAGAACATTCACACATTACGGCCGATGAAGCTCTTAAATTAAGAGATGCGGAACCGGAAAATGCCGTTTTTTATGAAACGATTCATCATTATTTGACTGCTTTTGAAAATTGATAAATAAAATTAACTTACAAATTTATCATATTGATAACGGTTAATATTTTATAAATATTAACCGTTATTTTTGTAAAGTTTGGCGAAACAAGTTTCTTAAAAAATGCTATATTGACACACAAATCGTTTACTCAGATTGGTATTTTGAATGACCGATTGCTAAAGTAAGCGGCATCATCAACCTTCTTTTGCACGCAGAATTTTATTCTGCACGCAATAGCCATCTTAACTTTCAGTCAGTTTGAAATCCACTATTCACCGACTGAAGCTGGTGGAGTTATCATTTGGTATTGATTTTAGCAACCCTAATGTTTGTTTTTTCAAGTGGTTTAACATGAGAATTACTTATTTCTTGAGCCTCTCTTACCTGTTTTAATATTGTCATAATATCTTCAGGTAAATCTCTCACGTTAAGTGTCAATTTTTCTTTTAATTGTTGATTAGTCATTTGCTTTTGATGTCTGTTACCGCCATAAATTTGCTTACCAACCATTTCCAACAATTCATCCATTTTTTCCGGCTTAAAGTGACGTAACTTAGCTCTTACAAGTGGTCTGTTTAAATATTCTGCCAAATGTTCATCGTGACCTTCGGTGTGAATACGCTGAATAACATCAGCTAATTGCGGCATCAGCTGTTCTTCGCTTATTTTTCCGCGATTATATTTAGCTAACAAACGCAATAAATAGCGTTCAGGCATATGTTCACGCCATTCATCATGAATAATTTTCCATGTTTTCTGTTGGCTATTGAGAATAATTCCAAGTTCTGCAAATGTAGGCTTACGATTTCCAAGCTTTGCAAAAAACTCATCACGGAATAAACGTTCTTCAGCCAATTCATTCGCTGCTTTTTGTGCATATCCGGCCAAAACAATCGGAGCCGCCACCACAGCAATAGCCTCAGCTCCAGCCACAAAATCAGCACGCATTTTTTCATATGCTTCTTTAGTTTTTTGTTCTTCTTCACGCATAACTTTGTCAAATTGGTCGCGTGAATTAATTTCAGGATGTTCAGCCAGCAACAACAGCTCATTACTGCTTCTTTCTGCTGCAATTTCTATAACCCAATCCGGAGCGCCGCTATTCTGATATTTTTCTTTTATTTCTATTGGTAACTTTGACCAACTTATATATTTGGCACCATATTCACTTTGCATTTTAGCTAAAAGCCGACTTTTTTCTTCTTCGGTTTTAGCTTGGTCATATTGCTCTAATAAGTTTCGTGTAGCTTTATATGATTCTAAAAATCTTCTGAAATCAGTGTCAATATCAGCCATTGTAACCTCCTCTTACTTATTTTTTATAATTATAACATATATTTTAGCTTTTGTCGAGCAAATTCGTATATTAAAAAATGTGCATAAAATTTAATGCCGTTGAAATTAGAGAAAAATTGTGTTAGCGTGGTTCAGATTGATAATTTGTAAAGAGAGGAAATAATGTCAGGAAACGCACGATATAACGGGAAACAAACTTGGGAAGAATGGCGTCAAGAATGGCAACATGAAGATAGGTATAATTTTAGAACTATTGAAGCTAAATGGCAGAAAATTTGGGAAGATGAAAAAGCATATAAGGTAGAAATTGACCATAATAAAGAAAAATTTTATGCTTTAGTTGAGTTTCCATATCCGTCCGGTGCCGGCTTGCATGTAGGTCATCCGCGCTCATATACGGCTCTTGACGTTATCAGCCGTAAAAAACGTATGCAGGGTTTTAATGTTTTATATCCGATGGGCTTTGATGCGTTTGGTTTGCCGGCAGAAAATTATGCCATTAAAACCGGAGTGCATCCGGCCGTTTCCACTAAAGAAAATATTGCTAATTTTACCCGTCAGCTGAAATCTATCGGTTTTAGTTTTGATTGGGATAGATGCTTTAATACTTGCGATCCGGAATATTATAAATGGACGCAATGGATGTTTATTCAGTTTTTCAAACATGGATTGGCCTATAAAGATAAAATAGCAATTAACTGGTGTCCGTCGTGCAAAGTTGGTTTGGCAAATGAAGAAGTTGTAAACGGTTGCTGCGAACGCTGCGGTGCACAGGTGGTGCGTAAAGATAAAGAGCAATGGATGCTGGCCATTACTAAATATGCCGACAGATTAATCAGTGATATTGAAACAGTTGATTTTATTGATAGAGTTAAATCAACACAAATCAATTGGATTGGCCGTTCCGAAGGCGCTGAACTTACTTTTGAATTAACCGATAATAACGGCAATTTGCTGGGTAAACCAATGGTTGTTTATACAACCAGACCGGATACAACTTTTGGTGTTACCTATACGGTTATGGCACCGGAACACCATTTTGTAAAAGAACTGATGGATAAATATGAAAATGCCGCAGAAGTGCAAAATTATATTAATGAAGCAGCTAAAAAATCGGAATTACAGCGCACAACAGATACAACTAAAACCGGTGTTGAATTAAAAGGAATTAAGGCAAAAAATCCATATACCGGCAAGCTGATTCCGGTGTTTATATCCGATTATGTTTTAACCGGTTACGGCACCGGTGCTATTATGGCAGTGCCGGCTCATGACCAACGCGATTATGACTTTGCTAAAGTTTTCAACTTGCCGATTATTCAAGTGTTGGCCGGCGGAGATATCAGCGAGTGTGCGTGGGAAGAAGACGGCGAACATATCAACTCCGGCTTTATGAATGGTATGGATAAAAAAGATGCCATGGCGGCGGCAATTCAATTTGCTCAAGATAATGGTTTTGGTCAGCCGAAAGTAAACTTCAAACTGCGTGACTGGGTTTTCTCGCGTCAACGCTATTGGGGTGAGCCAATTCCGATGGTATATTGTGAACATTGCGGTTGGCAGCCAATTCCGGAAGAACAATTGCCTTTAACATTGCCGGAAGTGCCGGACTATCGCCCAAATGACAATGGCGAATCGCCTTTAGCCAATGCAACAGAATGGGTACACACAACCTGCCCGAAATGCGGCGGCAAAGCACGGCGCGAAACAGATGTTATGCCAAACTGGGCCGGTTCATCGTGGTATTTTCTGCGCTATTGCGACCCACATAATGATAAAGAATTTGCCTCACAAGAAGCGCTTAAATATTGGATGAACGTCGATTGGTATAACGGCGGAATGGAACATACAACCTTACACTTACTCTATTCACGCTTTTGGCATAAGTTTTTATATGATTGCGGCTATGTACCAATGCCGGAACCATATCAAAAACGCACATCACACGGTATGATTTTGGCTTCTAACGGTGAAAAAATGAGTAAATCACGCGGAAATGTGGTTAATCCTGATGAAATTGTTGAAAATTATGGTGCCGATACATTCCGCTTATATGAAATGTTTATCGGACCGTTCGATCAAGTGGCAATGTGGTCGGAAGAAAGCTTAAACGGTGTATATCGCTTTGTGGGTAAGGTTTATGCTTTGTTCAAAAAAGTGTTTAATGTTGAGCCGTCAAGCGAAGATTTACGCGTAATGCATCAATGCATTTTAGATGTTAGTGAACGTATAGACCAAATGAAATTTAATACGGCTGTTTCAGCATTGATGACATACGTTAACTATTTAAGCAATCTTGAAAAAATTCCGGCAGTGTTATATGAAACGCTGTTAAAACTATTATGCCCGTTTACACCGCATTTGGCTGAAGAAATGTGGGCGCGTTTGGGACATAATGGCTTAATTATTACTGAAAGTTGGCCGGTGGGTGATGCTAAATTAGCAGAAAACACAATGGTAACTTTAGCTGTGCAGATGAATGGTAAAATGCGCGGAACTATTACAGTTGCTAAAGATACTTCTGAAGAAAATGTTAAAGCAGAAGCCTTAAAGTTGGAAAATGTGGCGCGGCAGCTTGAAGGTGTTAGCGTTAAGAAAATAATTGTTGTACCAAATAGGATTGTGAACATTGTTGTATAGTTGGAAAAAAATAGCTGCTGCTGCAGTTTTGTGCGGGCTTGGCGCTTGCGGTTTTGAACCATTATATGTGGAAAAAACCGGCGGTGAAGATTTATGGTATTATAATAATGAATATAATGCCGATATTGTGCGTGAAATGGCGCAAATTAAGGTTGAAACGATCACAGACCGCATCGGACAGCTGATTAAAAACGAACTGATGGATACATTTAATCCATACGGCACGCCCAAATGCGCCAAATATTTCTTGAAATTGCAACCGGTTGATAAGACGATAACTCAGCAGGCTTTGCGTGATGATATTACTGCCACGCGCGAAAAGGTTAAATATTCGGTTAATTATGAATTATGGAGTAAGGAAAAAGGCAAGCTTGTCAGCGGAAATAGTTGGATTTTCTTAAGTTATGACTTGCTGGATAATCCATATTCAACTTCAATGGATAAGAAAAAAATTGAAAAAGACGGTGCCAAGATTATTGCTAATGACATTTCTTTAAGAATTGGTGCGTATTTCCATTCAACCAAAACCAAACGCGGTAATCCTGATGAATTTTAAGCAAGTTCAACTTGAAAATGCGCTGAAAAATATTGATGTCAAAATAAAATGCATAATTTTATTTGGCACCAATGAAGGAGCAATTGTTGATTTGCAAAAAAAATGTGCCGAAGCTGTGTGCAGCAGCACTCAAGATGCCTTTAATTATGTGCAGCTCAATATGGAAGATATATCCAAAGACGGCGGAGAAGTATATGCTGAATTTTGTGCTCAATCTCTAATGGGCGGCCGGCGGGCGATTATTGTTAAAAATGCTGATAACAATTTGGCACCTTTATTAAAAAGTATGTTACCGGAAACAACATCGGAAAATTTGCTGATATTGAGTTCACTTAGCTTAAACACTCGCTCATCTATAATTACTTGGGCTAAAGACCGCGAAGACGTTATTATATGCGGCTGCTATGAGGATAGAGAAGAAGATTTAGGTGCGGTGGCACAGAATATGCTGCGTGAAAAAGGTTTGTCTGCCGATGTTGCAACGTTGCAGCTCTTGTGTTCTCGTTTATCTCCGGACCGCAAGTTAAGCCAAAGCGAAATAGATAAATTGGCTGTGTATATGGGCGATAGAACAAATGTTACTGCTGAAGATATTAAAGCGGCTGTTAGTGATGTTGCCGGAGCAAATGTAGAAGATTTATGCTATTTTGTGGCAGAAGGATTTGTGCAAAAAGCTTGCAATATGTATGAACGCTTGCTTAAGGAAGGGCAAGAGCCTTCTACGCTCATTCGGCAAATAGCCTATCATTATGCCAAATTGTTGCAGTGCGTTGCCCAAATTGAAAGCGGCAAAACAATAGACGAAGCCATGTCCTCTATTCGTCCGCCGCTGATGTTTTATCGTAAAGCATCGTTTAAGCGGCAAATGCAAATTTGGAACAAAGACCGCTTGTTGCGTATTATGAAAGCACTATACGACACGGAACGCGACTGCAAAACCACTAATTTTCCGGCAGAGCAATGCGCCGCATATTTTGTGTTACGCCTTAGTGATGCCGCTAATAAATTACAGCAGAAAAAATAGCTTTTCCCCTCACCTTTATATTTTATCATCCGAATGTTCATCAGCAATATTTTTTGTATCGCAAGAACAATAACTAATCATAAACTCTTTAGCCTTCTCCAAATCATCTAAAAAATCCTCCAGTTCTTGTTCATGTTCTATTTCTTCCTGCAAAATATCGCGCGACATACGAAAAGTTTCATAATCTGTATTATCTGTTAAATCACATAACTTTTTATAGCGTTCAATTGCGCACCGCTCAGCCAACAAATTGTCGTGTAATAAAGATAAAACATCAAATTTATGCGGAATAATATATTTGCAAACAGCAATTTTACTCCAATCATCAGGGTTCAAAACCGGAGTTCCTCCCAGCTGAATAATACGTTCTGCCAACCAATCGGCGTGTTGTAATTCTTCTTTGGCATGTTCGGTAAATTCGCGCACAATATCACTACGCTGCAATCCCATAGCCACTTTAGCGGCAATCCAATATTGATAATATGCCAGCCATTCTTCGGCAAAGGCTTCATTTAATATTTTTTGCAGTTGTTCTAAATCTAATTTCACAATTTTTTGTGCCATTTCACCCATAATATTTTCTCCTTAAAAATTAACTAAACTGATAAACAAATAATCACTCATCGATTAAAATCAATATTACAATTTTAATTGATCTATATTTAGGTTGGATAATTTCCAAACAAATATACCAAATTTTAGATAAGCCAAATAGCGGCATTGTTGATATTATAATAATTTATTGCTCAGATATATGCATAAGTGTGTAAAAATACTTGCGATGATAAGGTAAAAGCTTTATGCTTGTGGCGTATTTGACAGAGAAAAAAATGAATATGAGAGATATAAAGAAAATTTTTTTGCTATTTGCAATTTTCGGGTTAGCATCTTGCGCCACGGGAACGCCTGAATTAGCCGGACTTTCACCGCAAGCACAAGCGGAAATTATCAAAAACTACGGTGGTATATATAAAGTTGGTAAACCATATCAAATTGCCGGCCGTTGGTATTATCCGAAAGAAGATTACAACTATTCTGAAACAGGTATGGCTTCTTGGTATGGGGAAGATTTTAACGGCAAAGTTACTGCAAACGGTGAGCGTTATAACATGAACACATTAACTGCAGCACACCGCACATTGCCATTGCCATGCATTGTTAAAGTTACAAATTTGCAAAACGGACGCTCGATAATTGCCCGTGTGAACGACCGCGGTCCTTATGTTAAAGACCGTATTATCGATTTATCTAAACACGGTGCGCAATTGCTGGGCTATATGGGACAAGGCACAACCAAAGTTAAAGTGGAAATATTGGCCAAAGAAAGCAAAGCCCTCAAGGCGGCAATGCTTGATGAACCATTAGCAGACCAAGAAGCAGCCTTGGCAGCAGCCGAAAAAGCACGTCCGGCAGAATCGTTATATGAATCATCTGAAGAACGCCAAAAGGCCGGCAAAGAAGCTGAACAAAAAATGGCTGCAATTTATGCCAGCGCCGGCGATAAAACAGTTGAAGTCGGAACATATGAACCAAGTAATGCAAATTCTCAACCTGTGGCGTATGGTTCTGCTGCAAAAGCAGAAGGCGGACAGAAGAACGGCACATACGGGCAAATGGCTCAAGGTTCAAAAGTTTCTGAAAATAAAGATGTTTATGGTTATGCCGCGCAAAATCCAGAAAAAGAAAGCAATAAGCCTGCCGCAGATGATTACCAATATATTACAGGCTACTATTATATTCAAGCTGGAGCTTTTTCTCAATATGATTTAGCACATAAACAAACAGTTCGTCTGAAGGAATATGGTAATGCTCGCATAATTAACGTAACAGTTAACGGAAAGTCGCTTTATCGGGTGATTATGGGACCATACAGTCGTAAGGAAGAAGCAACCGTTGCTCAAGCTAAGATAAATTATTACGGAATAAAAGATACCACAATTGTTCAAAAATAGGGGGAAAATAATGAAGTTTAATCAATTCGGACTGGTTTTATTATTAAGCGGCACTATGTTTTGTTCAGCCGCAGCAGCTTTTGAAACTACGGCACGCAATGCCATTTTAATGGATTTTGATACCGGTGAATATTTATATGCTAAGGATATTACCGAAGCTGTGCCGCCGGCTTCAATGAGTAAGCTGATGACCGTGTATATTTTGATGAGCAAAATTAAAGATGGTAGTATTAAACTTGATGACACCTTCAGCGTTAGCGAAAACGCTTGGCGTAAAGGAGGTGCAGCTACCGGCGGCTCGACCATGTTTTTAGCAATTGGTGATGAGGTTACGGTGGAAGATTTAATTAAAGGCATTGTCATTCAATCTGGTAATGATGCATGTATAGTGGTGGCGGAAAATATTGCCGGCTCGGAAGAAGATTTTGCTATTTTGATGAATAAAACGGCACAAAAGCTGGGCTTGAAAAACAGCAGCTTTGCCAATTCTACCGGTTTGCCGCACCCTGACCACAAAATGTCTATGCAGGATTTAGCCATTTTATCGCGCCATATTATCAGCGAATTTCCTGATTTATATCACTATTTCAGTGAAAAAGAATTTCGCTACAATAACATCAAGCAAGGTAACCGCAACCCGCTCTTATATACTATGGCCGGTGCAGACGGTTTGAAGACCGGACATACCGAAGAAGCCGGATTTTGCTTAGACGCTTCTGCAGTTAAAGGCGATAGGCGCTTAATTGAAGTGATGAGCGGTATGTCAAGTAATAAGGAACGCTCGGAAGAAGCACAGCGCTTAATGAGCTGGGGTTTCAGAGAATTTGATAATTTTAAGCTGTTTAATCAAGGACAGAAAATTACTACAGCAAATGTGTGGTATGGTAAAAAACCTGAAGTTAACTTGACAGTAGCGCAAGATGTGTTGAAAACAATTCATTTAAGCCAAACAGATAAAGTAAAAGTAACGGCAGAATTTGATGAACCGGTCAAAGCGCCGATTGCAGCCGGACAAGAAATCGGAAAATTGAAAATTTCCGTTAATAATCAAGAACCGCTGGAAATTTCACTGGTTGCGGCCGAAGACGTGGCAAAAGTAGGTTTGTTAGGGCGTTTTTGGGCTAATGTTAAATATTTTGTATTCGGAGCAAAATAAATGCGCGGTAAATTTATCACTTTAGAAGGTGGAGAAGGTTGCGGAAAATCTACACAGGCTAAACTACTCTGCGAATATCTGCAAGCTAAAGGGATAGAAACCGTTTTAACTAAAGAACCTGGTGGAACTGAAGAAGGCGCAGTGTTGCGCCGGCTTTTGGTAACTGGTGATAAAGATAAGTTTGATGCCGTGACGGAATGTTTGCTCTATTATGCCGACAGACGTCAACATTTAAGTAAATTGGTGTGGCCGGCTTTAGAACAAGGGAAATGGGTTATCAGCGACCGTTATGCCGATTCTACCGAAGCATATCAATATTACGGCTATGATAAGCGCATTGATTATGCCACATTGCAAAACATGTATAAAATTGTGGCTGGAGAATTTAAGCCGGATTTAACGTTAATTTTAGATATGCCGCCGGAAGTCGGTATGCGCCGTTCATTTGCCAAAGCCGCTGATATGGCAACGCAAGAGTTGCGTTTTGAAAGCCGGCAGATAGATTTTCATCATAATTTACGGCGAGGTTTTTTAGAAATTGCCAAACGAGAACCGCAACGTTGCGCCGTTGTTAATGCTGATACCACAATAGAAATATTACAGCAAAATATTCGGCAAATTATTCAAGAAAGACTGGGTGTTTAATGTCGGAGGAGCAAGTTATAACACCGCAGAATAATAATTATCTGCTTGGGCAAGAAGAAGCTGAACAAATATTTTTGCAAGCATGGCAACAAAATAATATGCATCATGCGTGGATTTTAAGCGGTCCGCAAGGAATCGGCAAAGCCACCCTCGCCTATCGAATTGCTCGCTTTTTACTAAGCGGAGCAAAAATGCTTCAATCTTTGCAAACAGATGATAAATCTTTTATTTTTCAACAAGTTGCTAATAATTCTAATCCTGATTTAATGGTAGTTGAAAAAGATTATATTGAAACTGACCGTAAAAAGATATTAAGCGCCATAAAAAAAGGTGAAAATATTGACGATGAAATGTTATCCGGTTTAAAAAAGTCGGCTTTCATTCGGGTTGATGATATACGCAAAGTAAGCGAATTTTTGAGCAAAACATCATTTAATGACGGTTGGCGGGTGGTTATTATAGACAGCGCTGACGATATGAATAAAAATGCGGCGAATGCTTTATTAAAAATATTGGAAGAACCGCCGGCTAAAACTATATTGCTGCTGATTAGTCATAATATAGGCACATTATTGCCGACTATTCGTTCACGTTGCGCCAAATTGCCGCTCAAAACTTTATCTATGAATGACGTTGCCAGTTTGCTGCGTCGCTATCGTCCGCAATTAAAGGAAGAAAAAGTGCTGAAATTGGCGCAAATAAGCGGAGGAAGTATTGGTCGTGCCATTAAATATGCCGATGCTGATGCATTAGAACTTTATGAAGATATGCAGAATATTATTATGTCTGGGCGCAATTTAAATTTGCAGCAAACTTTGGATTTTTGTGCGCAAGCGGCAGCTGATGCTGATAAATTTGCCATCTTGGAAGAACTGCTGCTGCGTTTTATTAAAGAAATGATGCAAAGCAGTAAACATATTGAAGAACTATATCAATTTCAGACAGAAATGCAGAAAATGTTTGCCGATTGCTTAAATATCAATATGGATAAAAAAATGATGTTAATCAATTTGTTAACGGAATTAAATAAGGTTTTATAAATGTGGACAGACAGCCATTGCCATATTAATGCAAATGATTTTTCGGCTGACCGCGCTGAAGTTGTTGCGCGGGCGCATGAAGCAAAAATAAAATATATTTTAGATGTGAGTGATGATATTGTAAAAACGCCCGAAATTATTGATTTTTGTGCAAAAAATAATAACATATATACCACTGTAGGTGTGCATCCGGAATTAGCTGATAAATACCCTACTCTAACGGCGCAGCAGCTGATTGAGCAAACAAAATCGCCTTATGTGGTCGGCATTGGGGAATGCGGTTTAGATTATTATTATAATTCAGACATAAAAGACTTTCAAATCAAAGCGTTAAAAGAACATATTAAAGCAGCACAAGAAACAGGATTACCGCTGATTATTCATAATCGTGATGCCGATGATGATATGATGCAAATTTTGAGTGAAAATTATCGGAAAAAGCCTTTTAACGGCGAATTACATTGTTTTTCTTCCGGTGCGGAATTATGCCGATTTGCACTTGATATTGGTTTTTATATTTCCGCTTCTGGAATAATCACCTTTAAAAAAAGCGAAGATTTACGCCGCATTTTTGCCACAGTGCCGCTTGAACGTTTATTAATTGAAACGGATTCTCCTTATTTAGCACCAACACCGCATCGCGGACAGCGCAACGAACCGGCATTTGTTGTCAACACCGGAGAGATATTGGCAAATATTAAAGGTATAACACCGGCAGAAATAGCTGAAATAACAACTGCTAATTTTTTAAATTTATTTAAAAAGGTGAAAAACAGATGAATAAAGTAATTATTTTAGGCAGCGGTTCAGCATCAGGAGTTCCGACAATTTCTGATGGCTGGGGGCAATGTAATCCGCAAAATCCTAAAAACAGACGCAGCCGCGCCGGAATTTATATTGAAATTAATGATAATAAATTTTTAATTGATACGTCCGCAGAACTGCGCAATCAGTTACTTATCAATGATATTCATCATATTGATGCAGTGTTTTATACGCATACACATGCCGACCATATTATGGGAATTGATGATTTACGCGCCATGAATTATCATATATATGATATATCAGGTATAAATAAGCCTAAAAATGCTAATTTATTGGATATATATGCCGCAGAAACACATTTGGCAGAAATAAGACAACGTTTTAATTATGTTTTAGCAGATGAAAAATCAACAGAAATTACACATCGACCGCAGTTGATGCCTAAAGTCATTCAATATGGTAAAATCATACAAATTAATGGAACAGAAATTATACCGCTTGAATTTTCCGGACACCCGATTCCGACAACCGGTTATGTTTTTAACAACGGAGAATTGGTAATTATTCCGGACTATAAGACAATACCGCAGCAAACATTGGAATATTTGCAAAAAATTAATGTTAATGTTTTAATTATGCCCTTGACGGCTGTTCATGAATGTCTTTATCATGCCAGTATGGATATAAATTTGCATTATATCAAACTGATTATGCCGAAAAAGGTCATTTTTACTCATTTAGGGCCGGAATGCGATTATGATGCAGTCAAAGAACTTTGCCCTGCTGATATAGAACCGGCGTTTGATAATATGCAGATTGAACTATAGAGGAGAAAAAAATGCTTTGTATATATCATATTGCCGACCACGACGGAAAAGGCTCGGCGGCTATTGTGAAAAATTTGTTTCCGGAAACAGATTTAATGGGGTTAAATCATGATATGGATATTCCATATGAAGAAATTGAAAAACATGATAAAATTGTCATTTGTGATATTGCCTTACCGGTCAAATATATGTTGGAATTGAATAAAAAAATAGATTTAACTTGGATTGATCACCATATTTCAGTCATTAATGAATATGATGAATTTATGGCAACCGGAGAATATGAGCCAATTAAAGGTTTGCGCCAAGTTGGCACGGCAGCATTAGTTTTAACATGGCAATATTTTCACCCGAATGAAGACTTGCCGGAAGGATTGCGTTTATTAGGGCTGAATGATATATATGACTTGCGTGACCGCAGAGTGCGTCCGTTTGAACTGGCTATTCAATCTTATGGTGTGAACCGCCCTATTGATAAAATTTGGCAGCAAATTATCAACAATGAGTTAGATATTAAGGCTGTAGTGGAAAAAGGTAATGCCATTTTATCATGGGTGCGGCAAAAAAATTATCGTTTAGTGCGCAGTATGGCATTTGAAAGCGAATATAAAGGTTTAAAATGTATTTGCTCTAATATGGCGCAAGGACAATCGGAATTTTTTGATTCTTTGGAAAATGTTCGTAGCTACGATTTTATGGTTAATTTCTTTATGAATAAGAAAAACCGCTGGAATATTACGTTTTATACATACAAAAATGATGTTGATGTTTCAAAAATTGCTGCAGAATTCGGCGGCGGCGGTCATGCCAAAGCTGCGGGTGCTTCATCATTAGAAAAATTACCGGACTTTTTATTGAGCGGTAAACCATGGACTAAACCATTATCTTAAAAAAATTGAAACTCATAAGTTATGTAAAAGGAAATTTACAATGAAAAACTATATGCATTTTTTGTTTTTATCTGCTTGCGTTTTAATTTCTTCTGGCGCATATGCAGCAAATTCTGAAACACTAATTCAAACCGAAAACCATTGGAATAAGCAGGCAATCAAACCTATCCATATTGAAAATCCGCAAATTACAATGCTTAGAATTACTATTCCTGCCGGCGAAAAACTGGCCATGCATAAACACCCAGTTTTGAATATAGGATATTTAACTAAAGGTGAATTGACCGTTCGTTCAGAAAATGGCGATGTATTGGTTTTAAAACCAGGTGACCCGATTGTTGAATTGGTAGACATTTGGCATTATGGTGAAAGCACAGGTACAGAAGATGCTGAAATTGTTGTTACTTATGTTGGAGATAAAAAAGATAATCTAAGTATTATTAAAGAATAAACATAGAAAATACTATTTACTACACATCAAAAAATCCGCCGAAACATTTAGCTTTGGCGGATTTTTTTACTTAACGTATTCGTTTCTATTCAAACTGATGCGGCATTTCTGCTTCTTTTTGCATTTGAGCAACAAAAGCATCGAGTGGCATTGTTTCTTGTTTTTCACTACCTAAACGGCGGATTGTAACAGTGCGGTTTTCTTTTTCCTTAGCACCAACAACCACAATGACCGGTATTTTAGCAAGCGAATGTTCACGTACTTTATAATTTATTTTTTCGTTACGCAAATCTGTATCGGCTTTTAATCCAGCTTTACGCATAGCATCTGCCACTTCTTCGGCATAACCATCAAATTCACTAACAATCGGCGCAACCATAGCTTGAAGCGGCGATAACCATAGCGGTAATTTTCCGGCATGATGTTCAATTAAAATACCCAAAAAGCGTTCAATAGAACCAAACAAAGCACGGTGTAACATAACAGGACGATGCTTTTCGCCATCTTCACCAATGTATGAAATATCAAATCTTTCCGGCAAGTTCATATCTACCTGAATGGTACCGCATTGCCACTCACGGCCAATGGCATCTTTTAAAATAAATTCCAGCTTAGGACCATAAAAAGCGCCTTCTCCCGGATTTATTTCATATTCATAACCATGTTTTTCCAATGCGTGAGCCAACGAATTTTCACATAAATCCCAAATTTCATCGGAACCGATGCGATAAATGCTGTCCGGACGCGTCGATAAATAAATTTTCACCTTATCAAAGCCGAAATCTTTATAAATATCGAAAATCAGTTTCATAGTATTAATGCATTCTTCTTCCATTTGCTCCGGTGTGCAGAAAATATGCGCATCATCTTGCGTAAACTCACGCACACGCATCAAGCCCATCAGTGAGCCGGAAGCTTCATAGCGGTTTACTTTACCGAATTCAGCCATTCGGAGCGGCAAATCACGATATGACTTCACACCTTGCTTATATACAAGCAATCCCCCCGGACAATTCATTGGTTTAACGCAGAACATACTACCGTCTTCCATCTGACCGGAATAGTTATGAGCGCCATATTTATCCCAGTGGCCTGAAGTTTCCCACAAAACGCGGTTCATAATCCGCGGCGTTTCAATTTCGACATATCCGTTATGTTCTTGGCGATTACGCATATATTCAATCAATTTACGATAAATTCGGAAACCTTTGTCATGCCAAAACACCGCGCCCGGCGCATATTCCGGCTCAAAATGGAACAAATCCATTTCTTTACCTAGCTTGCGATGGTCACGTTTTGCTGCTTCTTCCATCATGGTAATATAAGCATCTAAATCTTTTTTATTTGCCCAAGATGTTGCATAAATGCGCTGCAGCATTTCATTATTGGCATCACCACGCCAATATGCTCCAGCAACTTTCATTAGTTTAAAAGCATCACCAACTTTAGATGTTGACGGCACATGCGGACCGCGGCATAAGTCAGTGTATGCGCCTTGGCGATAAAGCGTAATTGTTTCATCTTCAGGCAAATCTTCAATAATTTGAACCTTATAAGTTTCGCCTTTATCTTGGAAAAACTTAATTGCTTCATTGCGCGGCATCACGATTCGTTCAATTTTTTCATCACGCTTAACAATTTCATGCATTTTAGCTTCAATTTTCACAAAATCTTCGGTTGTAAACGGCTCTTTACGAGCAAAATCATAATAAAAGCCGTTTTCAATAGCCGGACCAATGGTTACTTGCGTATCCGGCCAAATTTCTTGCACAGCCTCGGCCATAATATGAGCACAAGAGTGACGCAAAATATGTAAACCGTCAGCGTCTTTGGCGGTGATAATAGTGAGTGTGGAATCGGTGGTAATAGGAGTTGTTAAATCTTGCAAGACATCATTTACTTTAACAGCTAAGGCTGCTTTTGCTAATCCTAAACTAATTTTTTCAGCAATTTCCAAACCGGAAACACCGTCTTTTTCTTCCATAACACTGCCATCTGGCAATTTTATTTTTACCATTTTTTTCTCCAATTCACTATTAAAATTTAATTTTTTTGGCTTAATTCTTCATAAACCTTGATTGTTTTATCACACATAATTTGTTTAGTAAAGTGTTCTTTTACATTTTTTATGGCTGCCGCGCCAATTTTTTCTTTTTCTTCTTTTGAAAGATGCAAAGCCCAGTGAATAGCTTTAGCCAAATCATCGGCATTTCCACTTTCAAACAGTTTACCGGTAACTCCGTCAATAACCGTTTCAACCGAACCGCCAATGTTTGATGCAACCACAATACGCCCCATAGCTTGTCCTTCAATGGCAATGCGCCCGAATGCTTCAGGCTCAATAGAGGTGGAAAGCACAATATCCGAAAGCATCATTGCTGCCGGAACATCACTGACGTGACGAATAAAAGTATATCTATTGCTCATACCATATTGCTCTATTTTTTGCCGCAGTTCTTCGCTATATTTAATTCGTCCTTGGTCATCACCTATTAACAAACAGTGGAAATCTTCATCTTTAATTTTATTCAGTGCTTCTACCAAAAGCTTTTGCCCTTTCCAATTGGTTAAGCGACCAATAAGTGTAACTATGGGTTTATCTTCAGGAATATTATTTTCTTCCATTAGCTTAATCATACGCTCGGCAGAAATATGTTCTACATCAAAATTTTCCATATTCACACAACGTGAAACACGGCGGATTTTACTTTCATCAGTGCCATAATTTTTGATAATATGCTCCTTTATATGGTCTGAAATAGCGATAACCCGTTCACCATATGTCATCACTTTATTATAAATTTTCTTTATTCCCCATGGGCCTAGGCCATATGTGCCGTGAAATGTGGTCATAAAGTGCACACCGCAACGCTTTGCCGCCCAATATGCGCTCCACGCCGGCGCCCGTGAGCGAGCGTGAACAATGGTTATGCCATATTCTTTAATAATCTTAGATAAGCGCCGCGAATTGATATATAACTTAAAAATATTTTTGGTTTTAAGCGGTAAGGTAAAATGTTTCACTTTTAAGCGTTCTAAATTATACGCCATTCTTCCGCCGCTTGACGCAACATAATTTTCAATGCCACGCTTTTGCAATTCCGATGCAATTTCAATAGTGCCGAGTTCTACTCCTCCCTGATTAAGTTCAGGTAAAACTTGCAAAACAACCATTTTATTTTCATTATTTTCCATATTTTTTTCCTTTAATAGCACAAATTTAAGAAATTTTATCCGCTTTTTATCTGTTTTTCAAAGTTTTACCCAATGTTATGCACAAACTCTATTTTCCCCATTTATCACTATAGTAAAAAATTACATAGCTTAACATTTTTTTGGTGATAAGTATTTAAACTTTAATTCTCTGTTCTACCAATTTTTGAATTATAAAAAAAACTCTCCTTATATGAGGAGAGTTTAGTATTTTGCGGACTTTAAATCTAATTTTAAAATTTAATTAAACAAGTCTTTAACTTTATCCCAAAAGGTTTTAATTTCCGGCTCACAACACTTATCTTCAGGGTCTTCAGCACGAAAAGCTTCCATTAACTCTTTTTGCTTATCAGTTAATTTACGTGGAATCATAACCTTAACAATAACATACAAATCGCCTCGTCTTTCCGTGTCATAAAGCGGCATACCGCAACCTTTAATTTTGATGGCGGCATCATTTTGTGTTCCGGCCGGAATTTCTATATTTACAGGCTTACCGTCAATTCCCGGAATTTCGATTTTCCCGCCTAAAACAGCACAACTTACGGAAATTGGAATTGAAGCATATAAATCTTCATCTCTGCGTTCATAAAGTTTGTGCGGCTCAACTATCACATCAACATATAAATCACCACTTGGTGCACCGAAAAGCCCTGAAGTTCCCTCTCCGGCAATTCTTATGCGCATATTAGAATCTATTCCCGGTTTAATTTTTATTTTCAAGGTCTTATTTATCTTTTTTTGCCCTGCTCCCGAACATTCTTCGCACGGTTCTTTAACAACGTGACCGCTTCCGCCGCATTGCGGACAAGTAGTTTCAAATACAAAAAAACCGCCTTGCTGCCGTCTAACTTTTCCTTGACCTTTACACATTGGGCAAATATCCGGTTCTTTGCCGTCTTTTGTGCCGAAACCGTGGCAATGTTCACATTCCACCATAGTCGGAAAAGTAATTTCTTCTTCACTGCCGCTGAAAGCTTTTTCCAGTGTAATATTCAAAGTGTAGCGCAAGTCTGTGCCACGATAGTTGCGGCGCCGACCGTTTTCTGCACGACCTCCCCCCATAAAATCGGCAAATATATCATTAAAAATTCCGCCTAAATCGGCACCGAAATCAAATCCGCCGCCAAACGGATTATTGCCGCTAACACCATCTTTGCCATAGTGGTCATAAGCTGCACGTTTTTGCTCGTCTTTTAAAACTTCATAAGCCTCATTAATTTTTTTAAAACGTTGCTCAGCTTCTTTATCGCCCGGATTGCGGTCCGGATGATATTTCATTGCTTGTTTACGAAAAGCTCGTTTAATGTCTTCAGCCGAAGCTGAAGCCGGAACTTCCAATAAATCATAATACTCGGTATCTTTCATTTTTATATTATATCCTCTGTTTGTTTTCCGATATTTAGATTTTTTTTTCTTTAAAAGCAAGACCAAAGATATACTATCATCAGAAATATTGCGTTATTTTTCCAAAATTGATTTTTTGCTTGCTTTATAGAAAATTTTCGTCTAAAATCGTTTTCAGATTTCAAATTATAATGTTAAATTATTTAAAACTCTCACGAAAAGGCGTGAGTAAATCAATAGCGTATGGAACATTACATTGAAGGTCGTGTTATCTTAGGCCTGTTGTGCCTGATACACTTGTTTGCCGGTTATGCGATTAATGTACCTTGGGGACATATCAATAAAAAGGTGCTTAACGGCTTTTTCATAACCGAACTTGTTGCAGTAACGGCGTATATTATTTACGACAATCTGCAAACGCCGCCTTACAGCGGTTGGGTTCTCGCCATTGTCGGCTATCTCTTTGTGTATGGTCTGATTCTGATGACTTGGGCAGGATACAGCACATATACCAAGCTTGGAGAGGATAAAACCTATAAAATGAGAATCAAAGACCATGTTCGTTTTATGGACGATGATTATTTCAGAGGAACAGTCATGGACGGTAGGAGCAAAGTCGAAGTTTTATTGCCTTATGCGCCGGAGTTGATTTCATCAGCTAAAGCCGGTCAAAAACAAAAGGTCAAGTTCGATAAGTTTCTCCGTGGTTCTCATATTCTGGTAAAACTTGCTGAAACTTAAAATTCAGAAAGCGTATGGAAAAACAGAAATTGACTTTCCGTCAAGAGGTTGCTTATGCGCATTGGTCAGCTAAGATTGCATTTGACTTTCCGTACGTCGGATATGGTCTTATGCTTATTGCGATGGCAATTTATTTCGGGCTGGCATATTGGTTCTTCGAGCCGGAAATCCGATCTTGGGAACATTTGTCCGGTTCGCACGCTCTAGGCAAGGCCTACTTCTATCGCTTGGGTGGTGTTCTTCTGATAGTGGCTTTGAGTTACCTCACGGTGTATATCATCTACTTCATTCATGCATTGTTTGATAAGGATGAGGTTTGCCGGAAGAACTTTGTTGAAGTTTGCTGAAGGAAAACAGATTTGTGCCGATGATGTGGTACTTAAGAGCAATTTCTTAATAACCCAAGGTTTAGACAATCACGATTTATATTGGTTGCCTAACCGTGAGTGTATAGCGGAAAATATGCAGCGTATTGTTGCTTTTAAAAATTTTGCGCTGTGCGGCAAAATTTCCGGTACTGTGCATCTCTTTCATAAGCGCAAATGGCTGAAGTTTAAGAATGTGCAAAATTTTGGTCTGGTTGCTGAGAGTTTGAAGGTTTTCTACCTGCTGAAAAACGGTAAATATTACCTTTATCGCAGTGACGGTTCGCCGCTTTTGCAAGCCATCTACCCTGATGGCTTTGATAAAGTTTGCTACAATAAAAAAGATGACAGGTTGCTGCTACTATGCAACAACAAAGTACATTTTTATGACTGATGAAAAAACGCTGATTTTATCAGCGTTTTTTTGTTTTTAAGTTAATAAATTTATTGATACCATTGCAGTGAAGTTATTTTATGTTAATATAACGATATTATTAATTTTAATGGAATTTGAACATGTCATTTATGGAAATTTTTTCTAACAGCATTTTCTTATATATCTTAACAAGTGTAAGTATATTTTTTTTATTTTTATTAGTTTTGTGCATCGTTCTTATGGTAAAAAATGCCAGCAAAAAAGCCCTATTGCAAAATTGGCAGCAGCAAATAGCAGAGCTGAATGTGCATAATTTGCAATTATCTGAAGTTAACAGCGGCTTAACAGCTGAAAACACGCGTTTAAATACCGAGATTAAAAATTTGCATCGCTACACTGAAGAAAAAATTGCCTATATTGAACAAAGCAAAAATGAGATGGCGATGAAATTTCGTGATATTTCCGGAGAAATTCTGCGCCAACAATCGCAACAGATGAACAACAATCAAACAAATATACTAACATCTTTGCTTAATCCATTCAAAGAGCAACTGCAATCTTTTAGGGAAGAAGTGCAACGGGCTAATACCGAAAATATCAAAAATAAATCCAGTTTTGATGAGCAGCTTAAAAATTTACTAAACTTAAATCAAACTTTAAGCCAAGATGCCCAAAACTTGACCAATGCCTTGCGCGGCAGTAAAAAAATGCAAGGAGATTGGGGAGAAATTGAGCTTTATCGCTTGCTTGAAGTTGCCGGTTTGCAAAAGGATATAGATTTTTACACGCAAGAAAATTTCAAAACCGAAGAACGGCAGAATATGCGTCCCGATGTGGTGGTAAAACTGCCGAATAATCGCAGCGTTATTATCGATTCTAAAGTTTCAATGAACGATTATGTGAGTTATGTTAATGCTGAAAATGAAGAGCAAAAATCTGTTGCAATGCAAAAGCATATTCAATGCATTAAAAATCATATTGATGAATTGTCAGCTAAAGAATATCAGAAATTGCTTAAAGAGGAATCGCTAGACTATGTTGTTATTTTTATTCCGATTGAAAGCGCTTTTGTTGAAGCCATTAAAAAAGAACCGACACTCTATGATTATGCTTATAAAAAGAATATTGCTTTGACAACACCGTCATCTCTGCTGCCAATTTTGCGCACGGTTGAAAATTTATGGCAGCTTGAAAATCGCAATAAACATGTGCAGGAAATTGCACGTTTAGGCGGAGCGCTGTATGATAAATTGGCAAATTTCAGCGAAGATATGCTTAAAGTAGATAAAGCTCTCGGCATGGCGCGGCAAAATTATGATGCCGCCATTGCTAAACTGACGACCGGTAAAGGTAATGCGGTTTCTATTGCCAATAAACTAAAAGAATATGGTGCACAAACGAGTAAAAAGATTAATTTAGAATATGATGACAATGAAAATATGCTGATTGAAAATAATGATAATATAACTGAAAAGGTATCGTAAAATGAAAAAAATTATATTTACCGGCGGTGGCTCCGGTGGCCATGTAACACTTAATTTAAGTTTGATTCCGTATTTTTTGCAAAACGGTTGGCAGGTGGTTTATATCGGCTCAAAAACAGGCATTGAAAAAGAGTTGGTATGCAATATTTCCGGTGTACGCTATCATGAAATTGAAACCGGAAAACTGCGCCGTTATTTATCGGTGGAAAATTTTAAAGATGCTATGCGTGTTCCTGTGGGGGTGTGGCAGGCTTTTCGCATTATTGCCGAAGAAAAGCCTGATGTTATTTTTTCTAAGGGCGGTTTTGTTTCATTTCCGGTTGTGTTAGGCGGTTTTTTAAATAGGTGCAAAAAAATATTTATGCACGAATCTGATGTTACCCCTGGGCTGGCTAACAAAATGTCGCTGCCGTTTGTCAGCACATTTTTTACAACTTTTGCAGATACGCAGAAATATGTTTCAGTAAAATTTGAGAATAAAGTAAAATACATCGGACCGGTGCTTTCTGACCGCTTAAATAATGGCAATGCCGAGAAAGCACGCAAAATTTGCCGCTTTAGTAACGATAAACCGGTGATTATGTTTGTCGGCGGTTCGCTCGGCGCTAAAAGCATTAACGCGGCAGTGCGAAAGAATATTGATGCTTTATTGCAAAAATATCAAATTATTCACATTTGCGGCAAAGGGCAGAAATGTGAAATGAATTTGGATGGATATGTTCAATTTGAATTTGTTGATACGGAATATAAAGATTTATTAGCCTTGGCTGATATTGTTGTTTCGCGTTCCGGTTCCAATGCAATTTTTGAATTACTGAGCCTGAAAAAGCCGATGCTCTTAATTCCGTTGCCAACGGGTTCAAGCCGCGGAGAGCAAGCATTAAACGCTGCTGATTTTGCAGCGCACGGTTTTGCAAAAGTTTTAAAAGATGAAGAATTATCTGACGGCAAGCTGTTTATGGCACAAATAGACAGCACATATGAAAACCGCACGGAAATTACTAAAACTATAGAATCCGCTGATTTAAAACAAACATCAAGCGAGGAACTTTTTCAGGCCATTATCAATGGATAAAATATATAAAAATATTGTCATTTTAACCGGTGCCGGTATATCAGCCGAATCGGGTTTATCCACTTTTCGCAGTGCCGACGGATTATGGAATAATCATCGGGTGGAAGATGTGGCAACGATTGAGGCATTTGAGCGTAATCCAGATTATGTGCACGATTTTTATAATCAGATGCGGCCGGAGCTTTTTGCAGCAAAACCAAATGCCGCACATTTAGCCATTAGCGAATTACAGCAAAAATACCCGGCAGAAGTTAATATTATCACCCAAAATGTAGATACATTGCACGAGAAGGCCGGTAATAAAAATGTTTGGCATATTCACGGGCAAATAAATCAGATTGTTTGCTTGAATTGCGGTAATGTGTTTGAAACTTGGGGTGATATTTGCTCTGAAGATGAATGTCCTCAATGCAAAATCCGCGGTATGCTGAAACCGAATATTGTATTTTTCGGCGAAAATTTACTTTATATGAATAAAGTTGATGTACTGCTTGAAAAATGTGATTTATTCATTTCGGTTGGTACATCAGGTGTGGTTTATCCTGCTGCAGGCTTTGTGCAAATTGCCAAATATGCCGGTGCCGATACCATAGAGCTTAATATGGAAGAAACGTCAAATAATTATTTTTTTGACCGCCATATTTTCGGACCTGCCGGTACAACTTTGCCGCAACTAATAAATGAACTTTTACTTGCTAGCAAAAACAAAGTTTAATCAACATTCAAGCTATATACTGTTTTTAAAGCATCTGCGGCTGATGAAGTAATTCCGCCGGCATAGCCAGCCCCTTCGCCGCAAGGAAAAATGCCGCGAACATTGCACTGCATTGTTTCATCGCGCACAATACGCACCGGCGAAGAAGAACGTGTTTCCACACCGGTTAAAACCGCATCATAACAATCGAATCCATGCAATTTTTTTGCCATTTCAACAATACCCGCCTGCATTGTCTCAATAATAACCGGTGGCAAAACAGCGTTTAAATTTCCCCAAGCAACACCCGGCCGATAAGACGGCTCAACATCACCACCTTTGCGACTGCTTTTGTTTTGCAAAAAATCCCCGACCAATTGCGACGGCGCATAATAATTATTTCCGCCGACAATAAAGGCTTTTTCTTCAAGTTTACGCTGCCAATACATTCCGGATAATGGCGAGTCTTGTCCAAAATCACGTTCATCAACCCCAACCAAAAGTGCAGCATTAGCATTAACTTTGTCACGAGCAAATTCACTCATTCCATTTGTCACCACCCTGCCCTTTTCTGATGCGGCAGCCACCACGCTTCCTCCGGGACACATGCAAAATGTGTATGCCGAACGCCCGTTAGGCAAATGCACGGCTAATTTATAGTCCGCCGCGCCCAAATAAGGGCTATTTGCAAATTTATAACCATATTGAGCAGTGTTAATCATCTTTTGTTCATGTTCAATGCGCACCCCAACGGCAAACGGCTTAGATGTCATATAAATACCGGATTGATGCAGCATTTCAAATGTATCACGCGCACTGTGACCAATGGCTAAAAACAAACGGTTTGCAGCCAGTTCATAAACTTGCCCTGCATGTTCTATTTGCACCGCTTGCAACTTTTCAGCGGCAATTTTGAGGCCTGCTAATTTACTTTTAAAACGATATTCTCCGCCTAAACCGATAATTTTTTGCCTAATGTTCCGCACAACGCGCCGTAAGTTATCTGTGCCGATATGCGGTTTTGCTAAATATAAAATTTCTGCCGGTGCTCCGGCGGCATAAAATTCTTGCATAACTTTGCGGGTAAATTTATCTTTTTTGATACCGGTCATCAATTTACCGTCAGAAAAAGTGCCGGCTCCCCCTTCACCAAATTGCACATTAGATTCATCATCTAAAATTCCGTTCTGCCAAAAATAATCCACTTTGCGGCGACGCATATCCACCTCATCGCCACGCTCAATAATAATCGGACGCAAACCGGCTTCGGCCAAAGCTAAACCAGCAAACATACCGGCAGGTCCGCTTCCCACCACAATCGGCCGCACACCATCGTCTTTAATTTTAAAACATAAATTTTTTTCTTCAGGCAAAAATTCAATATCTTTATCTGGCAAAATATTTTTCGCCACTTCACAATCTATGCTATACACAAAATGCACGTTGTTTTTATTGCGGGCATCAACCGATTTTTTAGATATTTTGAAATTTTGCATATCTTGTGGTGCGCAGTGCATTTTATCTGCTGCTGCATTTTTTATATGTGTTGATGTTGCTTCCAGAGGAAGTTTCAAATTATTCAAGCGTAGCATTCTGTTCTCCATATATTTGAAAAACAGTATACTTAAAATTTTATTTTTCGCAACTATTCTTTATTTTGATTTTCCACCGGTTTTGCCCAAATAATTTGCCATAGCGATTTGCGATATATCCATAAATTAACCACACCCAAAACAACTGCAATCGAGCCAAATAAATAAAGCAGATAGTACCAATTAAGCGGATTAGCGCCTAAAAGAACCGTTTGATGATATATACGCACAAACACAATTGCCACGGCAGTTAAAATATATGCACCGATAAAAGCCAATGTCCAAATGCGCCGCACTGTGTGCTTATCCAGCATTAAAACCGTTACAAGATACACTAAAATCAAAGCTGCCAACAAATATAATTCCATAACGAATTCTCCTTTTTTGCAGGTAATAAATATAATTTAAATCATAAAATTCAAGCAGTGGTAATAAATTTGCATAAATTTATAAAAAAGGTATTGACGAACTGAAAAACATAAGCTAAATATGTATTTCGAAACGGAGCGTTGGTAGAGTGGTAATACAGCGGATTGCTAATCCGTCAGCCCCTTAAAAGGCTGCATAGGTTCGAGTCCTATACGCTCCGCCATTTTATTTTAAATTTCACATTTCAAAACCAATATCAACATTCTATAAAAAAACTGCAAAAAAAATTTAAAAAGTAGCATTTTTTTATTTACAACTCGACAAAAATATGTTATAAGATAGCCAATATCAATTAATAATTTATATATATATGGAACAATTAGCAAATTTTGCAGGTGACACTTTGGCAGCCTGCTCGTTGGTATTTATGTTAGGCCTTGCTCTTGGTGCTTGGCTAGGTTATACAAAAAAAGGAGATATCGATGAAAAATCGTAAATCTCTTTTCCAAACAATGAAAGCGGAACGGATAGTTATATTTCTGTTCCGCCTTCATTTTTATATGCTACATGAAAATTTATGAGCATAATTGAATAATTATTTCGTTTAGCAGCAACATTCCATGCAACGTGGCAAAAAGGTGCGAATCGTTTTCTTCCACTAGCTGCAATTTTTTTAATTCGGCCAAATTTTGCTGGTTAATAAAATCTGATAACGAAAAACCGCAAATTTGTGCAAAATCTTGCTTATTTATACCTTTACGCAACCGCAATCCCATAATAATTAATTCTTCTGCCCGTTCCTGCGGAGTTAAAGCAGTGTGTAAAAAGGGATATTCGGTAGCTATGTGATTATTATTTAACTTCAAGCGACCATGAGCAGATGTCCCAATACCAATATAATCTCCGCCTTCCCAATAAGTCAGATTATGTTTAGATTCGCTGTTTTGGCGGGCAAAATTAGAAACTTCATACTGTTGATAACCTTCAGAGCTTAAAAAATCTCGTGTTTGTTGATACATTTTTACAGCATCATCTTCTGCCAAAGGCTTAATTCCTCGCCGCGCAAAAACCGTGTTTTCTTCAATAGTAAGCTGATATAGCGAAAGGTGTTTCAAACCATATGAACATATTTCAGATAATTCTTGTTGCCAAGCTGCCATTTTTTGTTGCGGTCGTGCATAAATTAAATCGGCCGAATGATTATTAAAAACCTCAACAATTTCTTGCAGACAATACCGTGCCGAATTTACATTATGCGTACGGCCTAAAAAGCGTAAATCATCATCATTCAGTGCTTGAACACCTAAAGAAAGGCGATTAATTCCCGCATGTTTTAAATCAGCAAACATTGTAGCATATCGGCTGTTTGGATTTGCCTCTAAACTAATTTCAATGTTTGAGTTTGTGTGCCATTTTCCGGTAATAAAATCAATTATTTTTGCAATATTTTCCGGTTTAATTAATGACGGAGTGCCGCCGCCAAAAAAAATTGAATGAACAGTGCGTTCGGAAGTTATATTATAATAACGTTGCAATGCACTCAAATATTCTGTAATTATATCATTCTGATTAATATACGGATTAACCCGACTATAAAAATCGCAATACGGACATTTGCTTTTACAAAAAGGCCAATGGATATAAACGGCTAAATTATTTGATATATACATTTACTAAAGAAACAGCTTAATATAATATAAAAACACGCTCCACCATTGCATAATTGCATATACAAATGCCAATAAAACAATAAGGCTGCCGATATCTTTGGCTTTTTTTGAAAGTTTGTTATATTCCGGAGAAATACGATCTACAAGCGTTTCAATAGCCGTATTAATCAACTCAGCAATCAATATAAGCAATAAAACGCTGGCCAGATATATTTTTTCGGAAGTAGATGACGGAAAGAAAAACAGCAATATGCTGCAAATAATGCAAAATGCAATATCCTGACGAAAAGCTGCCTCTGACACATAAGCAGCCTTAAAGCCTTCATATGAATATGTGAAAGCTTTTAATATCCTTGTTATTCCGGTATCTGTTGATTTCATTTTTTTATCTCCTTTTAATGGCAAGCATAATATATTTTTTTTTAAGGTCAATCAATTTAAATTATTTTTAAATTTTATATGTTAAAAGGTATTGAATTTAATAAAAAAGACATTAATATGACGCTACGTTAAACTAAGGAGAATGTTGAAATGTCAAAATATGACGGTGATAATGCAAATAATTACGGATTAATGATATTTATTGCAATTTTAGCAGCTGTTGTCAGCTCTTTTATTACATATAAAGCAACATCGAGCGGGGCAAACAGAGCTGTTGTGGTTGATATTGACCGAGTTGCAGCCGCCTCAAAAAGTGCTATTGCTCTAAAAACAGCGCGCGAAGGACAACTTGAACGCTTAAAAATTATGCGAGAAGAAGCTGACCGCCAAGTTAACGCAGAAACAAATTCTGAGAATAAGCAAAAGTTATCAGATATGTATGCAGCAGAAATAAGCTCTAAAAAAGAACAATATGATCAACAATATACCGCCGCACTGCAAACACTAAATCAAACTATTCATCAAGCGGTTGAAGCTGTGGCAAAGAAAAAATCTGCAAAAGTGATATTTACGCCGGAAAGCGTATTTCAAGGCGGCGAAGATATAACTAATGATGTTATAGATTATATGCAATAATATTAAATTTTAAGCTTAAAAGCTGTCAGAATAAAATTCGGCAGCTTTTATTTTTTTATTTAGAGTGCATGCCTATCATTTAGTGTGTGGCGAATTCATGCGTCAAGGAAACTGGTCTTCCGGTGCAATATCGTTGCTTCCTTATTCTTTAATTTGAAGATTCCTTGATGCACGGACGCACAGCGCCGCGCAAGGAATGACATTTTTTGCACTCGCTCCGCTCGGCGCTAGCGATGACCATTATTTTGCTTATTTTTGGAGAGATAACTACAAAAGCAAACACACAACAACGGCGCCATTACTGACGCCGTTGAATGAGCAAACATTTTTACCACAGTTCGTTATATTTCAACGTTGGGTCGTTCAAACGTTGGCGATATGCTTTAGAACTATCATCCGGTACAAACTGTTTCGGATTATCGTTTAAATAATCATATGTATCAATACCACTTCTATCTCGATATCTACCTCCCATATTGGTTCTATCAAAATAACAATAAACCGTAGCATAAGCTTCAAGTGAATTTTTCAGCACCGGAAATATATTCCAATACCACGTTGTGTTTGTTGTTGTATCCGTAATAAATGGTGTTCCTAAGCTTGTGAAGGCAGATGCATAAATATTACCAGGATAAATAAAGCCCATTAGCGCTGCCCAACCTGAGGTATAGTATGTGCCACATGTATCTCCATATCCGGTACTACTACCTTCACATAATGGTACCACCACGGTTTTTAAATATGTGCTTTGTTGAAAAGTAATCGGTTTTGCCGCATTTGGATTATCACTGGTTAAAACATAAGTATCCAGCATAGAATTTTCCGCATTAACCTTAAATATATCCGATGAGGCATTTGTTACCTCATGTGAAACCGCAGTTTCTGTTCCCGCAACATTTTCTTTTAATGTTATAGTTCCCCCATTATTATTGCTATTATAATTTACACTAAGCTTAGCATATGCTAAAGAGTTATCTAAGGAAACATGCACTGTGTCATTTCCATTTTCATATGAAGAACTTCTAGGCAAATTTGCTCCTTGATTCACTATAAAGCGTGGATTATTCTGATTTGTCTCAACTACCGTAGATTGTCCGGCTTGAGCCATATTAAACGAAATTGGATGCACGGCAATTACCTTACCATACCCAGGAGGGCATTGCGGTGCCGGAATCTCTCCTAAAAATGGTGAGGCATATGTTCCGCCACCCTCACTTGAACTACCCCAACCGCTAAAAGTTAAATCAGTTTCTTCCCCATAAGTATTATTTGCCACATAAATACCCTTATTGATAAAGTCCGGCAGAATATCGCTCAAACGGGCACCGCCGCGGGTGGTCAGCTTAATATCTTTCATCACCGATGTATACGCCGGATTGACCATATAGGTGTCATAACGATAAGTATTTGAATCTGTTTTACCTCCACCGTTATATGTGCTATATTCATTATCTTTTAATTGGTCTGGCACAAAAGCTGCCTGACCATTTGAATCGTTATTATTCGCTACAAAACGGCTGGCTTGAATAACACCTGTTCCAGTGAAAGCATCTTGATTACTAGCTTCACTATCCGGCACAACTTCAATCATACCTTTACGAATATACACCGTTCCGGCTTCAATATTATCTTTATCGGCAACATACTCTGTAGTTTCAGTGCCCCGTGCATATTTTGTCACCTTTTGTGAATTTTTATCTTCCGATTGGTCAACAAATAAAACGTTTTTGATATAGTCACTGGCATTTTTACCGGTTGCAGAAATATTTACACCTGCTTCGTTATTATAACGGCCAATAGATAAATATTTCATTTCTCCTGTTGTTGCCGGTGTGGTGCTTGTTATTGTTTCTTGAGAACCGGTAAAAATAGTATTACCATGAGCCGCAACATTATAATCAGCCGATATTCCGCTGGTATATGGGTTATTAAAACGTTCAAAGCCTGCTTGAGATTCAGTAGAATCATTACCTCGCACAGCAAATACCTGCTTATTATCCTTATCAGTAACATTCAAATTGGCGGCATCTAAATCAAAATTACCGCCAAGCTGACGAACACGACCAGAACCATAGTTATTCGGATTATTATAATTTGTTGTACCACCGACATTTAAAGTAATTTCATAATCATCAGCGTTAATATCTAAGTGTGTATCCCCTGCTCGTAATTCAGCATAAGCACCGGTACCACTACCTGCCATATAATTATCATTAGTATCTCTACTACTAACTAAATTCAACACAGCACCCCCGCCGGTAGCATCTAACTCAGGTGTATAAGATGCTCCAGCAGATGCCATACGAATCCCTTTGTAAGAACCGGTTGCAGCGGTATCTGAATTTTCACTGCTGTCCCCAGAATGCATCATAAATAATGGTGCAGAACTACCGCCATTCGAAGAACCAAATTTAATACCATATTGATCAACTGTCATCCATTTTTCAGCATCATCAATATTCTCCGAACCGGAAGAAAAACTGGCGGTGCGCAAATGCTGCGTATCTACCTGCCCTGCTGCCAACACGCCTTGAACTTTCACATTAGCACCGACATCTACCCTAAAATCAGGCAGTGTTGTTGTTGTTGGATTATATTTCGGCCCAATATCATTACCAAGCGAATCTTTACCATCAATACCAGGATTTCCAGTAGCACGTTCAGTTATACCATTATCATTAACCTCCTTAAACATAGAAATGCGTTGCTTACTATCATTAGAAGAATTATGTATGGTCATTGTTGAGCCAAGCATTTTGATAATGTTGTAATCTGGGTCTTTAGCTTTATAAACACTGAATATATCCGAATTCATTAAAAATAAATCAGTAAAAGCTGGATCTTTTGTTCCAACAAATAAATCTTGGCCGATTCTTATTCTATTGCCGCCTGTGTTTTCAGTATCATAAAATTTGCTAAACAACTCTCCGCCATATCCATTATCATGAATATCACCGTTATCATTAACCACAAAATTATAACCCTCAAAGCCAGCGCCAGCATCATTACGGCCAAAATATAATGTTGGACTAGCTTCCTCATTCCTTTTTACAAAAAAATGGTTTTCAAAGGCCGATAAATAACCACCTATATATGCTCCTGTATAATTGTCTCCGGCATCACCGCTCACAAATAAACCATACGCTTCATTATCTACATTACCATATTCTTCATCAGCGTGTTCAGCCCCAATAATCAAACTCTTAACATTGCGAATGCTATGCAGTTCGTTATCAGAATCAACCTGTGTTTCATTACCCAAATGGCCGCCTAAATATAAATCTGTCCGCATTGTGTTGCGCCAAAGCTCATCATCCCCCTCTTCACGCGTTCTTTGCAAATATTTATCATTATCCATATCTGCAGCATTAACATCGCTCATAATATCAGATGACATCGTCACCAGCGAATATTTACTTCCTCCATTGTTCTCTCCAAAAGTGCTAACCGGAATACTCCACAAACCACCAACACCGCGGGCATTTTTACCAGCACCATCCTCCTCATCATATACATAACCTCCGGAAGAACCAATCAGCGAAGCAATGCGCGCCGTCCGTTCTTGCCCAACAACTGCCCCTTGCTTCAACGGAAACAGCGTAAATGCCGTAAAATTGTTGCCGTTTTTCACAATTTTAATATTAGGAGTACCATAATCATATAAATTGCGGCTAGTGTTAAAACCATACGGCAAATACGGCTTAATATCATCTAGTGACAAATTTTTTGCCTCACCGTCACTCAAATTTTCTTTCATTAATTCGCCATAGTTGTTGTTAATATATGCCTCTGCCGCATTAGCATAGGTGCGAACTGCAGATGCCGTATTAATATCTTCCACTTCCATTGTGCGTTCAGCCGCTTTTTTATACATGGTCGGCGTTACAACCGATATTAAACCAAGCATTGCCAATGCTTCAATCATCAAACCGCCTTGTTGCATCATTTTTGCTGTTTTGGTACTATATTTTTTCATGGTCAGTCTCCTTAATTTTATTCCGCTTGCTTTATTAGCTCACGACAATAGTTCTTTCCGCCAGTTTCCCTTAGCGGACGATATATAAGCATACATGGGTTATTATTGGCAGTGCAATTTAATTCTTCACCCATAAAGGTATTATTACTCCATATCGGTGAATCTGCCGCAATTTTAATATACGATTTTTTTATGGTTTCACTACCATCAACTTTGATTTTTTCAACCTTAGCGCTATGCGAAGCCATGCCTAAAAGCTGACAATTATTCTGACTTGAACATTTAGTATATCCGGCAGCACCGCCAAATTTATCCTCTTCACTTAAATAACCCAAAAATGTTGGCAATGGCGAATGGTCAATTTTAGAAACCCAGCGACTTGGAATCGGCGCAAATGAAACTACATATGCCGGTTTTTTGGTAGAGCCATATATACATGGAGTCTGTATATTTGCACCACTTTCCTCAATAGGTTTATCTAAACAATAAACAAAGTGATAAATCTTATCATTAGAATTTACTACATACCCCGGTAATAATGCGTCGGTCGGCTTTATAATTTTTGGATTTCCGCTATTGGGATATTTAAATTCAAAATACTTATCGCTATTGCTATCTAACACAACTTCATATGGCGGCGTTGATGCATCCCATGCCGATGACTTATTTTCAGGAATTGAATGTAGTTTTAATTGAACTTCACACTGCAAAAAGCGCGCCACCGCCAAATTTTCCATCTTCAGGCGCGTAACAATGCTTGAAGCCTTCGCTTCAAGATATGCATCATCTTTATCCGGACGCGGCGATAAATTAAAAAAACTCAAGCTAATCATAATCGTCGCTAATAATATCCATATATACATCTTTTTTTATTGCTCTCCGCGCTAAAACATCTATTCTATTTTACACTATCATAACAATACAACATTTTCCAGCCTAAATGCACATTAGGCCTAATTTTTCACATTTCTGTAACATTTTAGCGGATATTAATTAACAAATAACTAAGCTACATTGTTTTATTTATATAATTTCGGCAGTGGGCTTTCATCTTTTGTTGCGTGTTTTTTATTTTTTTTCCGCAATGCCGCTAACACAGCATCTGTGTCTAGTTCAGCCGTTTTACCAGCATAGAGAATGCTATTTAAAAGTTGCATTTGCTCAGCGAATTTTTCTTCATCTACATATTTAACTAAATCGTTTAAATTATTGATATTACTGTTTTTAAATATAGTTTTGCCATATTCGATTAAGCTGTCACGCAGTTGACGATAATCTTTTTGCTTTAAGTTTTGCTCAATTGCACTTAAATTTATATCAGTCCCGTTTGTCTTTTTTTGCAAACTTAATTTTAACAGCACATAACTCAACAATATGCCCGCTATAAAAGCAATAACTATCCATAGCCAAGGTTGCATCGGCAAATTTATGTTTTCAGCCGTTTTTTTCTTCTCATTCGGCTGTTTATTTATCTTTGCATCTTCATTTGTTTGCACCATATCTGCAACATTTGCATTAGCCTCAACATCTATTGTAACCGCCGGAATAATAGCATATTGTTTTTGCTTGCTGTTAACGTTATACCAAGGAATTTTAATTTCCGGAATGGTCTGTTTACCGCTTACTTGCGGAATGTAAACAATACGCATTTTCATCTGCGATGTAATATGATTATTGTCGGCAATAGCTTCTATTTGAGGTTTTTCAGGATATTGTTTTATTTTCTTATCCGTAGGTAAAATAATTTCCGGAAGTTGTGTATCTGAAACCCCTTCTGCCGCAAAAGCAATTTCCCGCGCCACTGTTTCACCAACCTTAAAAATCGGTTTATCATCTACCCAACGTGCCGCCACACCAACAGCTTCTGCCGGCAGCCACCAATCGTTGCCATAATCAGCAGCAATCGGCAGCACATTAATGTTTTGCGGCTTGGTAATTAGCCTTATCGGCTTTTTAACCCCAAATAAATTGCTCATATTCATATTGAAAAAATTAGAAAATCCACCAAACCCGCTCATTTGATTATTATCATCAAAAGCAGTGTAATATCCTTCAATTTGCATAGATGGAATTTGCTGTAATCCGCTTTTTTGCGGAAACAGAGCATAATAAAATTTAATCAGGCGGCCACCATTACCATTAGCTTCTACCGTTGGCTGGCGCAAAGATTTTACCACCCATTCATCAGCATCGGTAATAAATTGCGGCTCTGCGGCAAATTCTATGCCTTTATTATCGTTAATAACCAAAACAGCATTAAGTTCCTGTTGCACATATGGTGCTTCATTATCAATTTGCAAATTAACCTCAACTTGCTCTGCTTGGGCAGAAGCCTGCTGTGTTTGCGATGTTGTCTGTTGTTTCACACTGCTTCCAGCCGGTAAAACATTAATATTCAGCGGCTTAGAGGTATATTGTCCGGCTTTAATCGCCGGAATTATGAGCGAGCCGGTTCTTTTAGGCATTAACCCTATCTTCCATTGCCTTTGCATTTGCCCAATACCGTTCACATATGATGAACGAATGGAGCTGGAAGTAGAATAAACCGCAAAATCATTCTGCAAATTTCCTAAATCTATTTGCATGGCGGTTGCATCATTGCCATCATAAGTTAGCGTTAATTCAAAACTATCTCCCAACGCAACTTCATTTTGGCTTAAACGTGCCGTTAATTCATTTGCCAAACAAGCTGAATTACTTAATAAAACAATTGTAATAACACTTAATATTTGCTTTAACATGTTCTAATCCTTATATCTTTGACGTTCATATTCTCGGCGGATGAATGCTCTTAATAAACCACCTTTATCTTCAGGAATTTCGCGGAATCGTTGTTGCCGCGCCCTAATTTTTTCTTTTTCTTCAGCTGATTTTTCATCATTTCCTTCGGCTTGCATTGCTTGTGCTTCTTCTTCTCCATCTTCATTGCCAACTTCTGCATTTTGCAAATTTTCCTGACTGTCTTTTTCTTCATTTGTTGCAGAAGGTTCAGCTTGTGTATTCTGCCGCTTATTTTCGCCTTCATCATTTGCATTTTGCTCATTTTCAGAAGAATATTGATTATCTGCTTTTGAATTATTATCAGCATTGTTTTGAGCGTTTGTTTGCGAAGTATTATCTTTTTTCTCATCATCTTTTGGTTGCTCTTGCTGACTATCGGCATTTTCCGCTGTTTGCTGCTCATTTCCAGTTTGGTTTTGTTGTTTATCTTGTTGTTGTTCAGATTTTTGTTTTTCGTCATTTGACTGATTTTGTTGGCTCTGTTGCTGTTGATTCTGCTGCTGTTGTTTTAAATATTCTAAATTAAACCGAGCATCGGCAAAATTTTCATCTTGCGCCAATACTTCCTCATATTTTTTAATGGCAGCCTCAATTTTACCGCTTTTAGCTAAGGCATTACCTTGATTATAAAGGGCATCTAAACCTTCAACGGTATTAAAATCACGCAAGGCTTGTTCATAATTTCCGCTTTTATATGCCGCGGCACCGCGCCACGATACATCTTTAAACTTTTGCGCCGCCGTTTGATAATCTTCTGCTTTGAAAGCACGCATTGCTTCTTGATTATCGTTCAAAAACCAACCGGCCTGTGCAGAATTTGACCATATAAATATCAGCCACAATAAAATAACACCGCGGCGGAAATAATAAAGCAATAATAATGCCGGTAACCAAAACAAATAATATCCCATATCAAGCCATGTTGCCTGCATATTTTCACTTTGTTGAACTTCTTTTTGGTAGTGATTATTAATTTTTTGCATTAAACTTTGTAAATTTTCTCTATACCCTAAAAGCAAACCATTACCTTTTTGCGCAACCATACTTAACTTATCATTTTCTGCATCACTCATTTTAATTATATTGACGTCAAAACCTGAATTTGCCGCATCAGCAGCCGCTTCTAACGCTGCATCAAAACGTTCTCCCACATCTGCAGTTAAAACCACAATATTACCGCTGCCGTAACCAATTTCTTGCATTCGTGTTACTGCTAAATTAATTGCCCTGTCTAATCTATCTCCGTCTTCCGGCATAATATTAGGAGAAATAATATCCAATAAATTATCAACCATTGAAACATCTTCGGTTAAAGGTGTAACAACATACGGTTCACTACTGTAGACCATAAGTCCAACTTCCGAAGTTTGTAACATTTCCAATAAATCATGCGTAATATATTTTGCTCTTTCTCCGCGGCTTGGTGATACATCTTTGCCCCACATATTATCAGATACATTTAATGCCAATATTACCGGATTATTAACTTTTAATGCCGGATTTTCCTCTTTCAGCCACGTCGGACCGGCTAAAGCAAGTATTATTATAATACAAATCAGCAAAAACAAAAAATATGAGCGTTTTCGTTGCTTATTTTGTCCTTTAATCAGTAAAAATTTCAGTAAATGCTCGTCACAAACTTTTGCCCAAGATGACTGCACTTGCTCGCTTTTCCATATTCCGGCCCCAATAAACAACGGTAAAAGCAACATCAAAAGCCACAAAGGGCGCATAAAATGAAAATCTGCCAACCACATCATTTTACCATTCCCTCCGAGCTGATAATATTAGAATAAAAAACAATAAAAGCGCGCCAACTGCAGGATAATAAAACAAATCTTTAGTTTCTTGCACAAAACGACCTTCTTGCTCTTGCGGCTCTAATTGGTCTATTGCTTCATATACATTCGCTAAAGTTTGTAAATCTTTGGCTCTAAAATATGTTCCTTTGGTTTCTGCGGCCAGCTGCTGCAAACTTGCTTCATCTAAACCTGAATTTTTAGGAACTGAAAAAAATCCTCCGAAAAATGACTCTTCATCACTTCCCACCCCAATGGTATATACCTTAACATTTTCCTGTTTGGCTAAATTCACGGCTTGAGGCATTGAAAGAGCGCCGTCATTGTTTTCACCATCGGTTAGCAAAACAATAACTTTGTTATCTTCTTTATCATCTTGCGGCATATTTTTAAGCGCTACACCGATAGCATCGCCGATAGAAGTTGAGTTTCCGGCCATACCGGCATCTGTTGCCATTAAGACCTCTTTTAAGGCCGAGCGGTCATATGTAAGCGGCACCTGCAAATAAGCACGCGTTCCAAACAACACAAGCCCGATTTGGTCTTCAATACGTTTATCAACAAACTTATTAACCACATATTTTACTGCGGTTAGGCGGTCATATCTTTTGCCTTGCAAAGCAAAATCACGTTCACTCATTGAGGTAGAAATATCAACCACCAACATAATATTGCGCCCATTGTTTTGCACTTGATGCGGCTCACCCACCCATTGCGGGCGGCAAAGTGCTATCAATACGCAAATCCACATAAGTGACAACAACATAATTTTTATAAAAGAGCTGCGCAGGCTGTGAGCAAAAAAATCAGCCACACTGCCGCTGTTGCTTTTTATTTCCGCTAATTCGGCAACAAAGGGAACTTTTAGCGCATCACCATACATTTTTTTTGCCGGCGACCAAAGAAAATATATCACCAAAGGTAACAGAGCCAATAAAAATAACCACGGATATGCAAACACTATCATAAATTTTCCCCAATCCAATTCAAACAAAACTTGCGCAAATTTTGCACATCTTCAATAGTAAAAATTGCACTTTCATGCGGAATGTATGGGGCATTTTGCAACAAATTTACCGTTTTTTCATTCATTTTAATTTTAGATTTTCCGTTCAAAAATTCTATCCATTGTTCACCGCTTAAAGCCACTGCTTCCGGATATCGATACACACAAATTCTGCGTAAAATTTCTGACATTTGCGCTGCACCTGAAATATTATTTTCAGCAGCACCAAGCAGATGTTTGGCATATAGTTTAGCACTTTTGCGGCGTAAAAATTTAACAACTTTATAAACCGAAAATGCCAAAATTAATGCCGCTAAAAGCCAATACCAGCCCATTGCCGGCGGCCATGCCGAAACATCATAAGTTGGCAAATGAATATCTCTTAATTCCGGTAAATTATCCGTCATCTATATTCCCTCCGTCATTGAATTTAAGAATTTTTTACTTTGATATCAAGCCTTGCCTTTCAGATGTAAACATTATTTTTGCATAATTTAAATTTATTACTGGACTTAAACTATAAATTTTTATAAAAACGCAGATATAACAACACATATGGAGCAATATAAAATGAATTTAGCAATTAATTGGCGGCAAATGGGCTGTAAAAAATTTTGGCTATATTTTTTTAGTTTCTATTTCTTAATTTTAGGCTTGCGTTTCTTCACCACCGCAGGTGAAATGAACTTACTAATGCAGCAAGGTTATCAAGCTTTGTTTGCGCTGCTGTTTGCTTTGGTCTGCGCTTTATGGAATTTTAACCGGCGCAATACCATGCTCTATTTAATAACAACTTTGCTATGGACCGGTGCTGCATTGTGCAAAATCGGTGTTGATATGGTGCTTTCAGAACGTGAAATTATTCACACTATCGGTGTTGGTGTCATCTTCTACGGCTTGTCTTCAACATTGCTCTATGCTCTGTCTTATATTAATTGCCGCTGGCTGCGGATTTGTTTTAAAACTTTGATACTCATTGCTTTTGCTCTTTCAATGTTGCCAGCGCTGCTCGTTTTAGGTTACTATTTTGTCAGCGAAGGGCATTTGCTGTCTTCAAACATTTTGCTCACGCTGTTTCAAACCAACTTGGAAGAAGTTAAATCATATTTAGTGGAACAAAACATTCCGCTGTGGATTGCCGGTAATGTTGCTCTTGTTGTGCTTATTGCCGCCGGTGTTTCATTGCTTGCTTCACTAAAAAGAAACACAAAACGCACTAAATTGCTGCTATTCACCGGTGCTTTTCTGCTTTATATGGTGCTGGGAATTCTACCGCGCTTAACCGCCAGCTTTGTAATTAATATGATTACCACTGTTTCTGAAACGGTGCGTATGTATCGCTTATATAATGATAGTTTACCGGAACGCATGGCTCGTTTATCAGAGCTGGAAAAAATATTAAGCACCACTGATGATGAAGGTTTATATGTGGTGGTTATGGGAGAATCTAATATGCGCGACCATATGTCGGCATTTGGCTATAAACGCCCAACCACCCCATGGCTTGATAAAATGGTAAAAGAAAATCCATATACCTACATTTATCCTAAGGCCTATTCCAACAACATTCAAACCGTAATGTCGGTGCAATTTGCTTTTACCGAGCAAAATCAATATGAAAAGAAATCGCTTTTAGATTCTTATTCGGTAACGGAAATGGCCACTGCTGCCGGTTTTGATACCTGGTGGATTTCTAACCAAAAGCGCTTTAACACTTATGATACGCCGATTACCGCCATTGCTAATTCAGCTAATCATCGTATTTATATCAATAATTATATCGGCACAAAAACCATGACCACTTATTATGATGAAAAACTGGCCGATTATTTTCCGCAATTACCGGAAAAAAGCAAAAATTTGCTGATTTTTCATTTAATGGGCTGCCATGCAGTATATATTGACCGCTATCCGGCTGAATTTCAATATTGGTCAGATGGCAATGATGCCCGTGTTGATGCATATGACAATAATGTGCGCTATAATGACTATGTGTTGTCCAAGCTCTATGAAAAAGCAGTGCAAAATCCAAACTTTATGGCGTTTATTTATCTTTCTGACCATGGCGAAGATCCGGACCGCGGCTTAACGCATGATTATTCAAAATTCACGTGGGAAATGGCGCATATTCCGTTCTTTGCGGTTTTCTCGGAACAATATGTGCAAAAACACCCGGATGTTGCGCAAGCCATGAAGCAGCATCAAAACAGTTTTTGGACCAGTGATTTGCTTTATCAAACCATTTTGCATATTATGGGAATTGAAAACGTGCCGAACACAAAGCCGAAAACCGACATTTCATCAATGCAATATAATATGCCGCTGGAAAAATTGACTATTATCGAAGGTGCAGAATATATCAAAAATGATAATACTCTGACTTTGAAGAATTGATGGTAAATTGCTAAAAAATCTACTTTTTCTTAAGTTGTTCAATTTTGCGGCGCAAATTATCTAATGTTTATGTGCTTTGGCTATGACTTAATTTAATTGCATCTAATAACTGAATTATGCCAGACGACTGACTATCTATATGTTGCATAATTTATGCATGCACATCACTGAAACTCTGCAATTGATATGTTTGATTTTGTATGGCGTAAAAATTTTTAATGTCTATATTCTTTGCTGCCGCCGAATATTCAGATGCAAATTTTTCATTTTTAGCCATTAAATTTTTAACATCCATTATGCGCATAATTTCATCTTCATCTAAATGATGGCATAAATCTAGTAAATGCATCAATTTTTTTTGCTAAAAAAACAAATCCCTTTTCCTTGAACTAGGAAAAGGGATTTGTTTTAACTAAGATGTTCCGACCTCCATTCGTAGGCGGCCTGCAAATAACGCTGACAAAGCTCAATATCAAAATGACCATCAGCATTTTTCAGCTTACCTTCGGCATCTATGGTCACACCAAACAAGCTCGATTTTTTCTTTTGTGCAAGAGCTACCTCATCAAGCACATCGGCAACATTGTCTGGACCGATACCTCCGGCATAGCCCTGCATAACGTCTGTAAAAACTGCAGGTTGGCGTTGTTTCGGCACAATACCCTCACCATGCGACTCGTCATACAAAACATCAAAACGAAGCCATACTTCTTGACACAGCGAGTACATCTTCTTAATAAACGCGGCGTTTTCTTCGTTATATGGAAAAATAAAACGGTGCGGTTTATACAATTGCATCAAGTTAAGCAGCCGATATGCATCAGGTGTGCTGTCACGGCCAATTTTGAAATTAAGCTGAACCCGCTGAAAAAACGGCTCGCCCTTAATATTGCGAATTGACAGTAGGTATTGCAATTCGTGAGATAAAATCCCTTGCCCCACATCTTCAACCCACGATTGGTTAATGTGAAGTGATGCATTAATGAGCATCTTATTCATCGCCAAATGTCGTACAAGGAATTGTATCCACATCATACGCAGCGAATCAAAATAGCACTTCTTTTCACTAACTTGCACACCTATTTCAGCGCGTCGATAAGATGCCAGCATCTTAACTAACATCTCAATGTCGGTGGTTTCATTTGCCCCCGAACATGTTATTAATCTTAGATTCATAATTTTATTAATAATAAAGAAAACTTAATTCAATCTAATGAATTTTGTACAAATTGTCAATCATATTTTAAATTTAATACGTTGTTTAGTATCTGTTTGAAATTATTTTTATGAGAAATCAGCGGCGTTGCGCACGCTTACCGATTTTAGCCGGACGCTTCGGCCCCGGACGCACCAATTTGTGTTTAGCACTCAGTTGCGCAATTAAATATTTTTCACGCGCTTTTGCTGCTGAAATTTTAACCGGTTGAACAACCTTTCCGGAATAAGAAATTACCTCAGTTTGCGCATTTTCACTTTTTGCAGCATTTTGCTCAGATTTTTCTGCTGTTTTTACTTCCGTAATATTTGGAACGTCTTCTTGCTTTTCTTCAACAGAAACAGACTCTGAAAAATCTTCTTGCGGCGGTGTTATCAGCGCAACTATGTCATTTTCCTCAATTTTTTCATTTTCCGGAAACATTTGTTGCACTTCAGGTAAATTCTTTTGCGCTTCCTGAATAAGCTGTTGAGTTTGTGCTACAGTCATTTTCAAAGCCGCAGGTTCGGTTTTCACTATTTGCGGCAACGAACTACTCGGCTTAGTTCGTGCAATTGTTTCTTGCAGACCATCAATTTGTCTCATTGTGCGTTTGAAATCAGCTAACTGATTACCCACCAAATCATTACCTGTGGCAACTGCTGCTTTGAGCGGATTAATTCTTTGTCCGCGGCGAATAATTTCAAAATGCAAGTGCGGACCGGTTGAACGACCTGTACTGCCGACATAGGCAATAATTTGTCCTTTACGCACGCTCACCCCCGGACGTATCCCTGAAGCAAAACGCTGTAAATGTCCATACCCTGTTTCATATTCCGCATTATGGCGAATTTTAATAAAATTACCATATCCGTTAACATATTTTGCAATTTCAATTCTACCGTTACCGCTGGCATATACGGCAGTTCCGCGTGGTGCTGCATAATCTACACCGCTATGAAATTTTTGTGTTTTCAAAATCGGGTGGCGGCGATAACCGAATAATGAAGAAATGCGGGCATTACGTGCTGCTAAAGGTTTTTTATCCAATCCTGTCTTTTTAGTTTCGCCTCTATCGCTGTAAAATTCATTTTTATAACGATATATTTTATAGGAACGACTGCTGTTTTTAAATGAAGCATAAAGCAAAACGCCGGTTTTAACCACTTCGCCATATGCATCTTTACTAACCTCATACTTAATTTCAAAGGTATCACCTTTTTTAATATCGCGGCTAAAATTAAGCATATGCCCAAAATTATTGATAATTTCACCGCGAAAACGATTCGGAACTCCGGCCGCAGCTAACGAGTTTGCTACGGTTCCGTTAATCGTTCCTTTAATTACCTTAGTATCTTTAGCAAACTTTTCCTGCTCAACCTTAGCCACATATTTATCATATTCATTGGTGTGTAAAATATAGCGTGTACCGCGCTCAGGCTCTAATGTTAATGTATCTAATGTTTCCAAATCATGTGTTTGAATATTAAATACACCGGTTAAAACAAAATATTGCCCCACCTTCAAATTTCGCGTATCATAAACTTTGCGTAAAACATTATATGCATCGGTGGCATTTTTGCTATCCATACCCAGTTTATTTAACAGCCCAATGAATGTATCGCCGGATTCAACCATTACAACGTGGCGCTCTTTTTGATAAAGTCCGTCCATAGAACCATATTGCATACGTTTTTTCGGTCGCGGCAACCCTGGCATAACAACTTCTTGTTGTTCATTTTGCGCCAAAATAAGTTTTTGCTGCAATTGCGGATAGTCGCTAATTAATTTAATTTCATAAATGCTATTGTATGCTTGTTCAAACGGATTATTAGCTATAGAATCTTCAAAAGCAGGCATCAAAATATCTGAACCGAAATCATAATTATCAGCAATTTCAACCGGAGCAACTTCCTGTTTTTGATTTTTATTAAGCATAGAGATAACCAATGCGCAGGTTACGGCAATAGCATAACCTGCTAACAACATTGTTTCCATGCGGCGACGATGCACCTTTTTTCTTAAATCTTTAAACTCTGGCATATTTCATCCGTTTCAAAATCTTCTTGATAATGTCTTATTTCTGTTATATTTGCAAGTAGATAAAGAGAGTTATTCAGCATAAAAAAGTTTTATTTATCCACACAATATAAAAAAATTAAAAAATATAAAAAAAAGTCTAGCATTTTATTATTTTATTATGTATAAGGTCACTGTGTTGCGTGGGGGTGTAGTTCAGTTGGTTAGAACGCTGCCCTGTCACGGCAGAGGTCGCGAGTTCGAGCCTCGTCGCTCCCGCCATTAAAACAAAAAGGTCGCTTTCATAGCGGCTTTTTTTGTTTTAAATAGAAATAGGGTATTATGAATCTAATACTGTCTGGGGAGATTTTGAAAAAGACAAGCTTCCTTTGAATGAAAAAAACTTATTTTTTTAAACAAAAAAAATCGCCGATTTTACACGGCGATTGGTTTCTTCTTGATGTTTTTGTATGCGGCAACCATAGCTGCTATGACCAAAGCGCTAAATCCAACCGCATCAATACCGCAACCGATTGCGGCAACGATTGAAAATGGCTGTTCAAAAATCCAGCCAATGAGCGCGCCGATGGCAAAAATACATGGTATCACCCATAACGAGTGTAAAAAATATTTACCCACACTTTTAAAGCCGGCACGGCGGTCATAATACATGACCATATCTTTTCTGCCGCTGAAATAAGCCACCAAAGCACCGCCGACAAAAACTGCCGTATAAATATGGTGTGGAAACTTAACACAAGCAACAACAGATGCCACCAAGAAAAACACAATAACTGTGAGCTCGAGAATATTTATTCCCAAAGACTCAATTTCACATATTTTTTTCATACATAATAATTTTGGTTAAAACTTTTTTATAAGCTGTCTCTTGGGCCTTTTTTACTGATATTTTTCTTGCCGCCGAAGAAATATGAAACACCTAATTGTGCTTTTTTCTCTTTAGTGCCATATTCCGCAAACACTTGAAATCCATTTTTACCAAGTCCTAAGCGAATATCAACGCCCTGCCCTTTTCCGGCATGCACAAGCTCGCTAATAACTTTTGAACCATTTTTAAGATTTTGATAAGCACGAACTAAACATTTTGTATCATCATTATTAAAATCACGTTCAACTAATGCTTTAGCGCCAAATCCACTCGGAGTTGCCAATGTTGCACTGGCAATACCAAGTTGATTATGCGAACCTAAACGAGCTGCAGCTTCTAATTCTAACTTAACCCCGCTCTTAGCCAACAACGACAAATGACCTTTACCCCAAAAATCGGCTGATTCTTTGTTAGGGCAAACAATATATTTTCCGGTTCCTGTGTCCCACATTGTGCCGAGTTCAACAAAATTTCCGTCTTTACGATAACCTAAAACCATGCGTTCGGCATTGTTACCAAATGAAACAACATCTTTATAATCTGCAGCAAAATCTATGGCATTTACAAAAACATCTCCGCCTTGCGTATTTTCACGTCCGGCTTTCAAAAACAATTCTCCGCCTTTTAACTCTTTACTTAATTCAACCATAAATTTGGTTAAAACCGGCGTAACTTCTTTGCTGTTGCTGTCATACATTAACAATTCAACTGCCGAAACACTGGCTTTATGTCCTTTGTCATCTTGTGCCGAGGCGCTTACATAAGGCTGAAAATTATTGTAAAAAAATGTAGTTTTTTCATCTAAAACCAAAGCACTTAAATTATCAAAACCAACATTAACATCGTGAGATACATTTGTTTTATTTTTTGCCGGTGTATCGTTGTTTTGCGGCGCGGTTGTCTGTGCTTGTGCCTCGGTTGCCGCCGCTGCTGTTGCGAATAAAAGCGCACCTGTTACCATATAATCGCGAACTCTATGCTGTTTTACGGCATTTTCTTCAAATTTAGTCATCTTTTTTCTCCTTAATTTACTGAATAAAATTTAAAAACCAAAAAATCCGAAGGGACAAAATCTCTCCAGCCGATCCTTTTTTCGTTGCTTTTGAAAAAATTTTTCTAAGCAGGTTTAAATGTGTG
>JAFUBQ010000022.1 GCA_017460085.1 Alphaproteobacteria bacterium | reverse complement strand
TTGAACAAAACGCAAGCGACATTGCCGAATTGGATGACCAAATCAACAACGACGGCGGTATTGCTGATAGACTTGGTGATGCTGAAAGTGCAATTGCTGATAACACATCAGCTATTGAACAAAACGCAAGCGACATTGCTGATAACGCAGATGCAATTGAAGGCTTAGATGGTCGCTTAAGTGATGCTGAAGGCGCAATTGCTGACAACGCAGCAGCTATCGAACAAAACGCAAGCGACATTGCTGCATTGGATAGCCAAATCAACAGTAATGGCGGTATTATGACCAGACTCGATAATGCTGAAGGCGCAATTGCTGACAACACAGCAGCTATTGAACAAAATGCACAAGATATTGCTAGTTTAGCTGCAGATATGGGTAGCGTTAGCGACCTTGATGCTGACTTGCAAGCAACAACAGTTGTTGGTGCAATCAATGAAGTACATGGTTTGATTAGCGATGTATCTGGAGATATCGAGAATTTGCAAAAACGTGTTACGGATGTTGAAGAAGCTATTGGTGATATTGATGACCTGAATCCAGATTTAGGTGATACATTAGTTGCCGCAGCTAATACATTAGATAATCGTTTAGAGAACGTTGAAGAAGATATGGGCGATTTAGCCGATTTGGAAACAACGGCAAATACGATTGTTGATGCTATCAATGGTCTTGACGGACGTGTAGCTGAAAATGAAGAAAATATCGGTAATATGGACTTCAGCAGTGCTGACAACATTGAAGATGATTCAGATTTGACTCATGCTATTTTGGCACTTGACGGTGTTCTCGGCGATATGGGTGAAGTTGACGGTGAATATGTTGGAAACGGCACAGTTGCTGAAGACTTAGTTGCTCTTAATGATCAAGTTGCTGAAAATGCAGAAAATATCGGCGATATTGATGATATTACAGCTGAATATGCTCAGAATGCAGATGATTCTGCACCTGAAGATTTAGCAACAGCTATCAACAACGTTGCTAATAATGCTTATGCTGACATTCATGGTGAAGGCGAAGGTTCATCTGTTGAAATCGGTGATAATGCTGATACGATTATTATCGGTAAATCACACGAAGACACACAAACACCTCCTGAAACCGAAATCTTGGCCGGTATGAGTATTGATACGGTTGAACGTGAAGTTGAAATTGCAGCTGTTGACGGAGATAGCGTTGTTGGTGCAGATTTCAGCGCTAAGGACGAAACAGTTACGGTTTCTGCCGGCAATGACGATACCACTACAGGTCTGAAGCTTAATAACAAAGAACACTCAATCACTTTGACATCAAGTGATGACGACAACGCAACCGGTTTAACCATTGATAATGATGACCAAACGGTTACGCTTGGTACAAACGGTGATGACGGTAGTTATACACTTGAAGTTAATGCCAAAGATGGTACAACCACCATTGGTGATGGCGAAGATAAAGTTGTTATCGGCAAAGGCACTGTAGATGCTGACAAGTCTATCACAGTTGCTGAAAACGCAGTTGTTGCAGAAGTTGATGAAGACGGTAAAGGTAATGTAACCGCAACCGGCACTATTACTGGTGACGAAGTTGTGGCACAAAGCGGCTTCACTTTAGGTGACACAAGAGTAACGGCTATTGATACCGATGGTTCGCATGTTTCTGCAGATGTTGAACAAGCTACACGTCAAACTATGTTAGCAACAGTTGAAACGGTTTATGCCGGTGCTGAAAATGCTAACTACACACCTGATGATGATGCTTATACAACAGCAGAATCTGCAACTTTAGGTGAAGCAATTAATGCTCTTGATGCTACACTCGGCGACATGGATAATGTTAACGGAACTTATGCAAAGACAGGTGTTGTTGCAACAGACTTAGCTGCAATTGACGGTGTTCTCGGTGATGTTGAAGACTTAACAGGTAATGCTGAAGGTTCTGAAACATTAGTTGCAGCAATTAATGCAACCAATGGTGTTATCGGCGATATTGATGACTTGCAAAATACATTCAGAAATATGGCTGATGCACAAGATGCAGAACCGGAAACCATTGTTGCGGCTTTGGATAACTTAGATGCAAGTCTGGGTGCTATTAAAGCTCTGAAGACTGATGACTATTCTAACTTAGCTGATGAAGGTTCAGCTGCAGTTGAACACTTCAAGAGCTTGGATAGTGCAATTGGTGACCGCACAAATGATTACAAAAATGATTTGAACGGCGAAGGTAAGTCTAATGGTTATGTTGCTACCGGTAGTGCAGATAAAGATATTGTTAGCATGATATCTGAAGTTGCATCTAATATTGGTACAGCAAGTGATATTGCTAGCACAAACTATATTTCTTCGGAACGTACGGTTAATGCTAACTTGTCAGCGTTAGATGCTGAATTAAGCACTGTTAACGCTTCAATCGGCAATATCAGTGATTTGCATGAAGACTTGGGTACAGATTTAACATCTGCTATTAATGCTGTTGATAGTAAAGTTACTCAGTCTAACCGTGTATTCAGCAATGCAATTAGTAAGTTAGACCACAACTATCGTGAATTGCGTCACGACTTTGAAGCCGGCATGGCTGGCCAAGCAGCATTGTCTGCATTGGTTCCGAATGCTAAGGCTAGCGGAAGTACGCAACTTGCTGTTGGTACGGGTGCTTATAAGGGCCATACCGCAGCAGCTGTCGGTGGTTTCCACTGGTTTACCGACAATTTGTTATTCAACGCAGGTGTTGCTTGGGATAATAACGAAGCAACCGGTCGTATGGGTATTACATATTCTTGGTAATCTGAACTTAAGAGAAAATATAGGGAGGGGAAACTCTCCCTATATTTTTAAGTGTTAAAAAAAGGAGTATAAAATAAAATGAAAGCAGTAAAAACAACAAGCAAGGGTAAAGAAGTTAAAGTAAAAAATGAAGCAAAAACAGTTTCAGATAATGTAAAACAAGAAAAGAAAAATGTATCTGAATCAAAAAAAATATCGGCAAAACTGCAAAAAACCGAGAAAAATTTATGTTCTGTTTGGCATAAAATACATTTTAGCGCAGTGTATGTTGTACTTGCCGCACTAGCAATATGGTTTAGTGTGCAAAATCATCGTCTGGCAGTGCAAAATGAACAAATTAAAAATAATTTATCTCAAAAAATCAATGTGTTAAAAAATCAAGTTGCCAAACAGGTTGTAAATGAACGCAGGGTATATATTTGCAATATGGAAGAAATTTATGCGGCTTTACAAGTTGAAGAAAGAAACAGAAATTTTGAAATTGAATTAGACAAGTTGAATAATGAAGTTAAATCGGCACAAAAGAAAATTGATTCTTTGAAAAATGCTAAAGTAAAGGCTAATTATTCTGATGTCTATCTTAATTCTTTAGTAGCAAAGCGCGACAAAGTGGCTGAAGATTATCAAAAATCATTGCAGCAAACATTAGCAAATGTAAATCAGGCATTAAGCGAAGTGGCAGCAGAAAGCGGAGTTAATGTCATTTTTCGTAGCAAAGCAACAGCAGTATCTACTAAATATACGGTAGATGTTACTCAAAAAGTGTTGGAAAAAATTAAAAATATGGAAAACAAAAAATAGATAGAATATATTTTTTTGACAGGAGTGATTGTTTTTAATAAAAAATTATGCACTAATTTTTATCCATGTAACATATTGAAAATAAACAATAATAAGTAATATTTTGATATTTTTTATGGTAAAATGAAAATAATGCTTGCTATTTGAGTAAAAATTGTGCTATTGAAAATCAACAGGCGATGAAAGTCTGAAGTTTTATTGTCTGAAGAAATTTGTTTTAATTATATGAGGTTAATTTATCATGACTGATACCGCAGAGCGCGTAAAGAAGATTGTTGCTAAACACTTAGGTGTTGATGAAGCTAAAGTTGTTGAAACTGCTAGCTTTATTGATGATTTAGGTGCTGATAGCTTGGATACAGTTGAACTTGTTATGGCTTTTGAAGAAGAATTCGGTTGCGAAATTCCGGATAAAGCTGCTGAAAAGATTTTAACTGTGAAAGATGCTATTGACTATCTTTCTAAGAATGCGTAAGTCGTAAGGCTTTATTAAATTAAACTCGCTTAGTTAATAACAGCGAGTTTTTTTAGTAACAAGATAAAGAGATAAACAGATGAAAAGAGTTGTTGTTACCGGACTTGGAATCGTTTCGCCATTTGGGCGCGGTGTGGATTATAACTGGCAGTGCTTAATGGCCGGAAAATCCGCTATTCGGAAAATTGAAAATATAGATTTAAAAGATATTCCGGTGCAAATTGCCGGACAAGTGCCGTGGGGTGAGGGTGAACACGAATTTAATCCCGATACGGTTATGGCACCGAAAGACCAAAAAAAAGCTGATAAATTTATTTTATACGGTATAGCTGCTGCAAATGATGCTTTGGCTGATGCGGCTTATGAACCGAAGGATTTAAGCGAAGAAGAACAATGCCGCGCCGGTGTGATGATGGGGTCCGGTATTGGAGGGTTGAATTATATTTATGAAAATTCAATTTCATTCAATGAAGTCGGTATTAAGCGTATTTCGCCGTTTTTCATTCCGTCGTGCCTGATTAATTTAATTTCCGGAACAGTGTCAATAGACCATAGTTTGCGCGGACCAAATCATGCCTGTGTAACAGCTTGTTCAACCGGAACACATGCCATTGGTGATGCGGCTCGTATCATTGCTATGGGCGATGCAGATGTTATGGTTGCCGGCGGTGCCGAATCGGCGGTTAATGTGCTTGGTTTAGCCGGTTTTGCCCGTATGCGTGCTATTACGGCAGAGTTTAATGATGAACCGACTAAAGCCTCAAGACCATGGGATAAAAAGCGTAGCGGCTTTGTGATGGGTGAGGGAGCCGGTGCGGTTGTTTTAGAAGAATTAGAACACGCCAAAGCCAGAGGCGCACATATTTATGCTGAAGTTGTCGGATATGGCATGAGCGGTGATGCTCACCATATGACAGCGCCTTGTCCTGATGGAAATGGCGCTTATCGGGCAATGAAAATGGCGGTTGAACACGCTGCCGAGCATGGTGTAAAAATTGAAGACATTAATTATGTTAATGCGCACGGCACATCAACACCGCTGGGTGATGTTGGTGAGGCGCAGGCTGTTCGCCGTTTGTTTGGTGATAAGCTGGGGTCAATGTCTATGTCATCAACAAAGTCATCAATAGGCCATTTGCTTGGTGCAGCAGGTGCCGTTGAGGCCGTATATACCATAAAAGCAATTATGGAACAAACCTGTCCGCCGACACTTAATTTGGAAGAACCTGATGAAGCGGTTGCCGATATGGATTTAGTGCCTTTAAAACCAAAACAGAAAACTATTAAGGCAGCAATGTCAAATTCGTTTGGTTTTGGCGGCACAAACTCTTCTTTGGTATTTAAAAAATACGAAGAATAAAAGGAAAATATAAAAATGAAAAAGCTGTTGTTTTTGCTGATTTTTTTAGGCGGAGCAACAGCTTTTGCGTATTTTAAAGCCGTGCAAATTATACATACTCCTATACCTGTATATGAGAATGTAATTGTGCAAATTCCATCGGGTGCATCATTGGAAAAAATAGCCGCTATTTTGGAAGACGCTAAGCTAATTGAAAACAGGTATTACTTTCTTTTATATGCAAAATTTAACCGAATATATCCTCGTATTAAAGCCGGTGAATATTTGGTTGAACACGATGTTTCATTAACTCAATTAGCCGAGCTGTTGGCAAGCGGTAAATTATATATGAGAAAAATTACGTTTCCTGAAGGAAAAACGTCATGTGAAATTGGTAAAATATTACAAAATAACAATTTATTAGATGGAAAATTTAATTTACCGGATGAAGGAACTATTTTACCTGAAACATATACATTTTCACGCGGTGAAAATCGGCAAAAAATTATCGAGCAGGGACAACGTGCAATGGCCTATGTTTTAGAGCAAGCGTGGCAAGAACGTGATGCAGGTTTACCGCTTAAAAATAAAGAAGAAATGCTTATTTTGGCTTCAATTGTGGAAAAAGAAACAGGTGTTGCTTCTGAACGTCCGCAAGTTGCCTCCGTTTTTATCAATCGTTTGCGCAAAGGTATGTTGTTACAAACCGACCCGACGGTAATTTATGCTTTAACACTGGGAAAAAAAGATTTAGGACGAGCTTTAACTCGTCGCGACTTGGAAATTGACAGCCCGTATAATACATATAAATATGCCGGATTACCGCCAACGCCGATTTGTAATCCAGGGAAAGCAGCAATTATGGCCGTGGCACATCCCGATAAAACACCATATTTATATTTTGTGGCATCTGGTACCGGAGGGCATAATTTTGCCCGCACATTAAATGAACATAATGCCAATGTACAAAAATGGCGTCGTTTCAATAAATAATTATCAAAAATAAAAAGGTCTGTCATCAAATTCAGTGACAAACCTTTTTATTAGAAATTTGCAAATTGCTTTTTGCTAAATATAATCCGTCATTATCTTTTTGCAGAACATATACTTTTCCGCTCAATATAACAACTTCGCCAACATTAACCTGTTGGATTATGTGTCGCCCGTTAATTATATCTGTAAAATTACAGTCTTTTTGTTCTAACACGGGAATATGATCACAAATATTGCCGCGAAAAACAGTCCATGCCACAGTTTCAGATTTTTTACAAGTATCAAATTCATATATCCTGTTTAAGCATATATAATCAACACCTTGAGGAATATCATCAAATAAAGCAATTTGTTCAATAATTTTTTGGTCGCTATACATATTAATCAGGCGGATACTTTTGGTTCCAACTTCATTTTCCGATAAATAATAACACTCGCCGTTATAACAAAAAATTTCGTTAACCTCGATTTCTTGTCGGCCAAACAGATGGTTGGCCAGTTCAAAAGTGTCATTATAAAAGGCCGGATAGAATTGTCTGGTTCCATTTTCTCCTGATTCCGATTGCCAAACAAAATGGCATTTGCCATCAGATGTATATAAGCGCACCAAAACAGCATCCGTACAGTCCAAATAAAAATTGGCTTGCCGGTCGCAATAAACCACACAGTTCGCGTCTACCGGACGTGATGACTGTTTCAATGTCATTTTTTCCATATATCAATAATTTTAATTTTATTGAAATTTAATTTATTTTTGCCTATTTGTCAATGATTTTTTTGCTTTTCTCTACATTCTAATATTAAGTTAGCTAAAAAATACCTCTTAAGCTGAAAATAAAACTTAAGAGGTATTTTTCAAGATTAATGATTTATAAAAATAAACCTTAAATTATTGGTCTAAGAAAGAACGTAATTTTTTAGAGCGGCTAGGATGTTTAAGTTTACGCAAGGCTTTTGCCTCAATTTGGCGAATACGCTCACGTGTAACATTAAACTGTTTACCTACTTCTTCCAATGTGTGGTCCGTATTCATACCTATTCCAAAGCGCATACGCAGCACACGTTCTTCTCTCGGCGTTAAAGACGATAAAATGCGGGTGCAAGTTTCTTTAAGATTGCTATGAATTGCCATATCAAGCGGCTGCAAAACACTTTCATCGGCAATAAAATCACCCAACGAAGAATCTTCCTCATCGCCCACCGGAGCTTCTAAACTAACCGGTTCTTTAGCAATTTTCATAACTTTACGAATTTTATCAAGCGGCATAGATAAACGCTTAGCCAGTTCCTCAGGCACAGGTTCACGTCCCATTTCTGCCAACATTTGCCGCGATGTGCGAACCAATTTATTAATTGTTTCTATCATATGAACCGGAATACGAATAGTGCGGGCTTGGTCGGCAATCGAACGGGTTATAGCTTGACGAATCCACCAAGTTGCATAAGTTGAAAACTTATAGCCGCGGCGATATTCAAATTTATCAACCGCTTTCATTAACCCGATGTTTCCTTCTTGAATTAAATCTAAAAATTGCATACCGCGGTTAGTATATTTTTTAGCAATAGAAATAACCAAGCGCAAATTAGCTTCAATCATTTCTTTTTTGGCGCGTTCTGCCTCACGTTCGCCTTTTTTAATGGTATCAACCATTTTGCGATATTCACTTATCGGAAGCCCGCATTCTTGCGCCATTTGTGCCACATTTTGGCGAATTTCTATGATTTCATCTTTATATTTTTCAACAAATGCCAGCCAATGCTTATCTTTTTTCATGGAAATTTTATCTAACCAATTAGGGTCAAGTTCAGATTTTTGATATACTTCCAAAAAATCTTCACGCTTTATTTTGCACGAAAGCGCATAACGCAATAATTTGCCTTCTTGGCTCATCAAACGATTATTCATATCATTTAGCTGATTGACTAATTGTTCAACTTTTGCACTGTTTAAATGAATTGAACTCATCAGTTCAACCAATTCTTTTTTCAAATTCAAATAACGATTTTCGGTAGATGCGATAATTTTGCGTCCCGAAAGAATGGCTGCCATACGCTGACTTTGAATTTTTTTCAAATTATCATATTGACTGGATATTTTATTTAAAATTTCCAATACCGGTTGCATTAGCATATTTTCCATAGCACTGATTGAAGTTGTGTTACGGCTGCCATTATCAACGTCATCTTCATCAGCAGATATTGTTTCGCCGTCTTCATCAAGCTGAGTCAGATTATCATCTTCATCATCATCTTCTTCTATTTCATCATTTACTTCGGCATCTAAATCAATATCATTTTCCAAGTCGTCGTCAATATCATCTAAATTCTTTTCATTAAGCTCTTTAGTAACTTTTTCTAAATCATCAACATTAGAATTTTCGGCATCATCATCAAAAACCATAGCTTCTGAATCATCACCATACATCATTTCCAAGTCGACAATATCACGCAACTGGATTGTGCCGTTTTCCAAGTCATCTCGCCATCCGGCAATAGCCTTAATAGTCATCGGGCTTTCGCATAAACCGCCAATCATCACGGTTTTACCGGCTTCAATACGCTTAGAAATTGCAATTTCACCTTCACGCGAAAGCAATTCTACCAGCCCCATTTCTTTTAAATACATTCGCACCGGATCATCGGAGTGTCCAATATCTTTTGCATCTATATTGCCAAGATCGTCACTTTCGGTTTCATTTTCTTCATATTCAAAATCTTCTGATTCGCTTTCTTCTTCATCAACATCCGAATCGGAAATGATATTTATGCCCATATCAGAAATACCGGACATCATATCTTCAATTTTTTCTGATGACAATTTTTCCGGAGGCAGAACTTTATTCAGTTCTTCCATTGTAATATAGCCGGTTTTCCGTCCTTTTGCCAACAAATGCCGCAAAGCCGTTGCAGCAGTATCTGTAGCAGAAATTTCGGCATTATCGCCATCATATATATCCTGATTATTTGTTTCAGCCATAACGTTCCTTAAAAAATCGATTTTTCATAGTTCTCACGAACTATATTTTTGCTAGCGCAATAAATATAATGAAGTTTATTTCGTATGTCAATATCAGCTTTACAATTTATCTTTAAAAAATATAAAAAAATAGTTGCATAGAGATAAAAAATATGTATATATGAGCGTAGAGTATATATTTTGTCGCTCTTTTTTATTTTTTAATTGATATTGATTACGTTTTTTTTTGAGTGGTGATAATGAAGAAAATTAGTAAATTTCATAACAATAATAGTAATACAATTTATTCTTTGAACTATAAGTTTGACAGTATTAGTGTAGCCGGAAAATTTAGCGGCACGGCCTTGGAATTAATAAAAAAATATAACGAATTAGCCAAAGAAGCGCACAGTAACGGCAATTATGTAGAAATGGAAGTGTTTCGCCAATATGCGGAGCACTATCGCAAAATTGTAACTGAAATTAACGAGCGTAAAAATCAAAATCGTGAAAATACTACAACATCTAAAGAAATAAGCAATAATGTGGAAAGTTCCGAAAATTCGGAAATAACTGTTGCCGCTAACGGATTGGTGGAAACCGAAGCTGCACCTCAAACAATGGAAACAACAGAAATAAAAGAAGAAACACCTACAAAACCGCAAAGACAAATTCGTAAAAGACGGAATTTTACGGTTGTGACAGAAGAGGAAATTCAGCCCAAAGAAACTGATGATTCGGTAGAAGAAACGGTACAAACCGAAGTTGAAAATGCTGAAAAACCTCGGCACCGAGTTTTGTCTCGCAAACCACGCACTACAAAATTAAAAGAAAATACAAATGAATAAGAAAACACTGTTGTTTGATTGTGACGGTGTTTTATACCCGCTTTATCAATTACCGACTCAGAAAATTGTATTGGCAATGAAAGAAACGTATCGTCAGGATTTAGGTTTGAGCGGCGATGAACAGCAAAAAATTTCAGAAGAAACGCGGCAAAATAATCGCTTAGGTATGTTTAATTACATCAAAGCCATGTGTGAATATAAAAATTATGATTATGACCGTTTTTGTGCGCAAATGGCAGAGCGTATTGACTATAGTAATATTGAATATAATCCGTATATAGCACAAACTATACCGCATCTGGCTGCTTTGTATAATGTTGGAATTTTAACCAATAACAGCCGAGCTCATTTAGCTAAAGTTGTAGAGCGTGTTATGGCGCAACCATTGGAAAAACTTGAAGCAAGCGGCGTTAAAATTTTTGATATTACCGCTACGGAAGAAAACGGTGTATTTTGGCGCAAACAGCCGGAAGGTTTGGCTTTGGTTTGTCGTCTCAACGGCTATCAACCGGCACAAACATATTTGTTCGATGATGCACCGGCCAACATTGATGCCGCCAAAGAAGTTGGTATGCATGGCATATTGATTGATAATGATACAAATATAGAAAAAGCTTTAATGCTGTTTGGAAATAATAATGATAAAGTTTTTGAACGCTGATTTACAAAAAGCATATTCAATAGCTGAACACGCAGATGTGGCAACTCCGCCTGACAGTTTGTTACTGTATAGCATAAGCTATTTACCTACAGATGAAAACAAAAAGCAGGCTTTTGCCTATAAAAAAGAGCATCCGCAAAGCTTTATGCTTGATGATACCGAATGCGGCAAAAAGTTGCTCGCCCTTAATTTAGATACGGCAAATCAAAACCAAAATCCGCCGGAAGAACTTATGAAAATTTGGGCTGTTGCCTCGCGCCGATTTATTATGGCTGCCAGCGGCAATGTAACGGCGTTTGTTGAAAATGCTGATGTGCGGAGCACTTTTGTTTCAGTTGAATTACCGCTGATTTTGCAAAATGATCATATTCAATATATTAACGGCATTGCCAAACATAAATTTGCTCAGCAATGGCCGTCAATATTAGCGAAACTTGATAATAAATTGCTAACTTATTGATTTATTATAGTTCCCACAAATTGCCGTAAGAACCTTCAATACCGATAATAGTGCTTGCACCATATGTATTTGAACCGCGGTCTTCAGCACGGAAGTATTGAACAAACGGACCGATTTGCAAGCCGTTATATACGTCAACCATCATATTGGCTTTTGCGCTCAGTTCATATTCAAAATCGTGCGGATTATATGAACTGTATTTAAAATAATCTCTCCAATATGAATCTAAATTAAATACCACACCTTCACGCAGTTCATATTCAGCCACAATACCAACTTCATATGCAGCTTTTGTTGTTTTTTTGCTGCTATATGTGAAGTCATATTCACCGACCAAACCACCATATAAATTTTTAATATATTTACCGTCAAACATCTTTAAACCTGTCATGCCGCGGAAAATTTTGGTGCGCGGTGCATCGTCATTAGGTTCAAATTCGGTTTGATATGCAAAATTGCCGAAAGGACCGACATATGCGCCCATATATTTCCACATTTTGCGGGCATAATCGGTTGAAAGCAAAATTTTATCTGCTGTTTCATTTTCCACATTCGGACCATCAACCGGTTTGAGTTTGGTTTTACCATATTCCATAAATAGCGAATTTTCCCATTTATAATCGTCTTTTTCTTGGGTTAAGGCAAAATCAAAAATACCTTTAACCACGGTTTCACTGTCTCCGCTTAATTGTGAATTTGGCGAATCTTTATATTCTTTGGCGTGAGAAACTTCGGTTGAACTCAACTGAACGGAAGCTTTTTTCAAATTTGCCGACCAACCGAGTTTTTCAGAACCTGCACCATCAGGCGCAATTTGGTCTGCAGCTTGAGCAGTTGAAACTGCCAGCATCGGTAAGAAAAACAATGATAATTTTTTATTCATAATAAAACCCTCTTTTTATATTAGTCCTGCCGGTAATATAAAATGATATTGATTTAGCGGTAAAGGATTATGATTAATTTATATTTTGTTTGTGGATAACATCACCTATTTTAATGTTTTGTTTTTGGCATTGCCCGCCATTGATTTCCAAAACATAAGAAGGACGTTTGGGCGGCCAAATTAATGTTGTATCATGCGGTTGGGCATTTTCTTTAATATAAAATATTTCGTTATTATTATCTATAAACAATATATCAAGTTCAATTAGTGTGTTTTTCATCCAAAAAGCAATAGGCTGTTTAGGGTCAATAATGGTCATATCAAACCACATACCATGATTTTCCGGCAGATTTTTACGCCACATTAAACCGGTGGAAATTTTTTGCTGATTATCGGCAATTTCAACATTATAAGTTTGTTTCGGTTCATTTTGCGGTGACATAATATCTATTTGCGCATTAAGTTTTTGCGCATAAACATCAATCGTCATAAAAAATACAAATATCATTAAAAATATGTTGCGCATTTTTTCTCTTTTTCTTGCTCAAATTTTTGTTAATAACAACTTTTATAAGCCTTGTTTTATAAGAAAAATTCTATAAAATCAATATGGTTTAATGCTAAATGGTGGATAAGGTGCAGGAAAATAAAGTTTCTTTAGGCGGTAATATATGGCGCATGGCAGAAGTAGACGAAGCGTGGTGCGAGCGCGTGGTTCAAGCATATGGCGTTGCAAACCCTATTGCTAAGCTGCTGTATATCCGCGGTGTTAATTTTGCCGATGTGCCGAATTTTTTGCAACCGCGCTTGAAAGATTGGATGCCTGACCCTTATGAGCTTAAAGATATGCAGCGTGCTGCCAAGCGTGTGGCTGAAGCTGTTATGAAGGGCGAAAAAATAGCAATTATCGGTGATTATGACGTGGACGGTGCCACATCTACTGCAGAGTTAGTGCGTTTTTTAAGCGCGCTTGATATTGAAACCGTTATTCATATACCAACCAGAGAAGAAGGTTATGGTCCAAACGAAGTGGCTTTTAATGAGTTTGAAGCGGCAAACGCTCGTTTGGTTATTACCATTGATTGCGGCACAACAGCGTTTGAAGTGCTGAACAATGCATCGGCACGCGGTTTTGAAATTATTGTTTTAGACCATCATGAAGCTGAAGCAGTTTTGCCGAATGTTTATGCTGTTGTTAATCCTAAACGCATTGATGAAGAAAATTCGTATAAATATTTGGAATATATGTCGGCTGTGGGTGTTGGGTTTATGTTTTTGGTGGCAGTTAATCGTTTGCTACGGCAACAAGGGTTTTATTCCCAACATAACGAACCAGATTTAATGAATTTGCTTGATTTGGTGGCCTTAGGCACAGTGTGTGATGTTGTGCCGTTACGCGGATTGAATAGGGCATATGTGGTGCAAGGCTTGAAGATTATGGCCAAGCAGCAAAATTTTGGTTTGAAACAGCTGATGCGGGTGGCAAAAATGGAAACAGCGCCGCGAGCTTATCATTTAGGGTTTATACTCGGTCCGAGAATTAATGCCTGCGGCAGAGTTGGTGATGCCGCTTTAGGCAGCCGTTTGCTGTTTACACAAGATGAAAATGAGGCAGAGCGTTTGGCGCTGAAATTTGATGCCTTAAACGGCGAACGCAAAGATATTGAAAATTATGTGCTTTTAGCCGCCATTGAGCAAGTTGAATCTCAGACACAGGAATATCCGATTGTTTTTGCTTATGGAAAAGACTGGCACCAAGGGGTTATTGGTATTGTTGCCGGAAAACTGAGAGAACGCTATAATTTACCGGCATTTGTGATGAGTATAGAGGGTGATGAGGTTAAAGGTTCTGCTCGTTCGGTGGAAGGAGTTGACTTAGGAGCGTTGATTATTGCAGCTCGTGAGAACGGAGTTATCACCGGCGGCGGCGGGCATATGATGGCTGCCGGTTTTTCATTGACGGAAGAGCAAATAGAGCCGTTCAAAAAATTTGTAGGTGAATATGTTTTAAAACATATAGGTACGGAAAAAATTGTACCAACACTTAATATTGATTCCGCAGTAAGTTTAATGGCGGTTAATGTAGATTTTGCGGCCGAATTAACTAAATTAGAACCATATGGAACCGAAAATCCGGAACCGCAAATTTTGTTGCCGAATGTAATAATAACCCGACCGAGAATAATTGGTAGCGGACATGTATCATGCTTTTTAACATCAGCAAACGGAGCTGTGCTATTGGCAATTGCTTTTCGTTGCGCCGATAATGAAATAGGTCAGGCTTTGCTTAGTAACAGCGGAGAAGTTTATGATGTTGTGGGACATATAAAACTTGATGTGTGGCAGGGACGGCAAAAAGTGCAGATGATTATTAATGATATAATGAGGAAATAGATGACTGAAAATATTAAAACAACATTTTGGCGGAAATTGAAAAATTATCTTTTAACCGGAGTCATTGTGGCAGCGCCGGTGGCAATTACGGTATATATGTCATATCACTTGGTGATATGGATAAACGAAGTGACCAGTCATTTGGTGCCGCAACAGTGGCGTATAGGTAATTTTGTGCCATATGCCGTGCCTGGATTAGGGCTGATTTTGCTGCTTTTGGTGTTAGTGTTTATTGGTATGCTGACAACCGGATGGGTAGGCAAGTTTTTTGTGCGGATATGGGAAAAAATTATTCGCAAAATGCCGATTGTATCAAGTTTTTATTCCTTGATGAAACAAATTTTTGAAACATTTTTATCGCAAAAATCACGTTCTTTCAGCGAGGTTGTGTTGGTGCAATATCCAAGGCCAGGTTTGTGGACAATTGCCTTTGTCAGTAAAGATAATACAAATGGTGAAATTGCTGATAAAACCGAACAAAATATGATGAGTGTATATGTGCCGACAACACCGAACCCAACATCGGGATTTTTGATTTTTGTGCCGAAAAATGATGTTATTAAACTGGATATGAGTGTTGAAGAAGGTATTAAATATGTGTTATCGTGCGGTATTGTTACACCGGAAAGTTTAGAAATACAGGATTAATAAATGAAAAAAATTTTATATTATGTTTTGTTTGGTTTGTTTTATGCTTTGCCGACACAGGCTTCTTGGACTGATAAACTGATTGAATGGAAAGATTTTGTTGTTGAAGATATAAAAGATATTCGCTGTGTGCATCGTTATGATGTATATGTGCCGTTTTATGCATGGCATAATCGGTTGACATATGACAGAGATCATATTGATAAATATAATGAGCATCCGTGGGGTGCCGGTTTTGGTATATCGCACTACAACAATGAGCATACATGGTCGGGAATTTATGCCATGGCATTTAAAGATTCCAACTCATATTTGGAAACATATTTCGGCTATGCCCGTCAATGGAACAAAACTTTTGGTGAACATAATGATTGGAAAATCGGGGCAGGCTATACGCTTGGCTTAACGCAGCGTCATGAATATGCATATATTCCGGTACCGCTGCCGTTGCCGTTGGTTGGTGTCGGTTACAAACAACTGCATATTCAGGCAGCCTATGTTCCGGGGATAAAAAATGACGGTAATGTGCTGTTTGCCTTTGGCAGATTAGAATTTTAAGGAGAAAAAAGTATGGAACAAAAAATTATAAAAGTAGGTAATGTGCAACTTGGCAATAAGATGCCGTTGGCGCTGATTTCCGGTCCGTGCCAGATAGAAAGCCGAGAACACGCAATTTTTATGGCCGGTTCATTGGTAGAGATAACACAAAAACTTGGTATTCCATATATTTTTAAGGCCTCGTTTGATAAAGCCAACCGCACCTCAATTAACAGTGCGCGCGGTGTGGGCTTGGAAGAAGGCATGCGAACATTTGCTGAAATTAAAAAGCTTTATCCGCAGCTTCCGATTGTTACCGATATTCATGAACGCGAACAATGCGCCATTGCCGCCGAATATGTTGATATGCTGCAAATTCCGGCGTTCTTGTGCCGGCAGACTGATTTGGTGGTGTCTGCAGCAAAAACCGGCAAAGTTATTAACATTAAAAAAGGGCAGTTTTTAGCGCCGTGGGATGTTAAAAATATTGTTAAAAAGGCCGAAGATTCCGGAAATTATGATATATGTATTACCGAGCGCGGCACCAGTTTTGGTTATAATACCTTAATAACCGATATGCGCGGGCTAAAACAAATGGCTAATGATACCGGATATCCGATAATTTTTGATGCAACGCATTCAGTGCAGCAGCCTGGAGGTTTAGGCGGAACAACCGGCGGACAGCGTGAATTTGCACCGGTGTTGGCAAGAGCTGCAGTGGCTGTTGGGGTTGCCGCCGTGTTTATTGAAACGCACGAAAATCCGGATAAGGCGCTTTCCGATGGGCCGAATTCCATTGCACTTAAGGATATGGAACGCGTTATAAGTGAACTGATGGCATTTGATGACCTTAATAAAAGCTTAATAAAAGAGTGATATAACAAAATTAAGAGGTTAAATGCAGCAAAGCGGTGAAGGATATATTATCAAAATCAGAAGTCACGGTGAAAAATCGGCGATTATAACCGTGATATGCCCTAAGCTTGGCAAAATTGTCGGTTATGTGCAAGGAGCTTTGAGTAAGCGTAATTTAGGTATATATCAGCTGGGTAACCGTATTTCTTTTAATGCTTATGCACGAGTGGAAGAAAATATGCGCTCTTTTAAGGGAGTGGAACTGGTGGAGGCGCATACGGCAGATTTTATGCTTGATAATCATAAAACTATGGCCTTAACCTCAATGTGCCGGCTTTTAGATGCCTGTGTGGCCGAAAATGATGATTTAGGTTCGTTTTTTAAGACAATAGATGATTTCTTTAAACATATCAATGAAAATAATTGGCCGGTATATTATTCGTATTTTGAGTTTTATTTGCTGGAATTTTTAGGTATTGGGTTAGATTTAAGCCAATGCGCCGTAACCGGCACACGAGAAAACCTGCGCTATATATCGCCAAAAACAGGGCGAGCTGTTTGTGAGGAGGTTGGTGAGCCATATCGTGACAAACTGTATGCTTATCCGCAATATATTGTAGCGCGCAATTATGTTCCGACCAATGCCGCAGTGGCAAATGTTTTACAAATGACCGGCAATTTTTTGAACAAAAATTTTTTGCGTCAGCATCATTTACAATTGCCTGAAAATCGAGCAGATTTGCTGCAGATGCTGACAATAGCGCCAAAAATGTAAGGTGAAATATGGAAGAAAACTTAAAAATTAAAGATGTGCAATTTAGTGAAGAACTGAGCAAACGCTATTTGTCGTATGCTATGTCTACCATTGTATCGCGCTCATTACCTGATGTGCGTGACGGTTTGAAGCCTGTGCATCGGCGTTTGATGTATGCCATGCGGCAACTGCATTTAGACCCTAAAAACGGCTATAAAAAATGTGCGCGCGTGGTTGGTGATGTTATCGGTAAATATCACCCGCACGGCGATAGTGCGGTATATGGGGCGATGGTGCGTTTAGCGCAAGATTTTTCGGTACGCTATCCGTTGGTTGACGGGCAGGGCAATTTCGGAAATATTGATGGTGATGGTGCTGCCGCCATGCGTTATACAGAGGCACGTTTAACCGAGTTTGCCATGGATTTGATGGATGGCTTGAGCGATGATGCGGTTGAGTTTATGGAAACGTATGACGGCGAAGACAGCGAGCCGACGGTTATGCCGGCAATGGTGCCGAATTTGCTCTGCAACGGCGCAATGGGAATTGCCGTTGGTATGGCAACCAATATTCCGCCGCACAATTTGAGCGAAGTCAGCGATGCATTGCTTTATATGATTGAAAATAAAGAAGCTGATGATGAAGCCTTAGTGCGGCGTATAAAAGGGCCGGATTTTCCGACCGGCGGGGTAATTATTGATTCTTTTACTACCATTTTGCAAAATTATAAGCAAGGTAAGGGCAATTTCAGAGTGCGTGCTAAATGGACAACCGAAGATTTAGGACACGGACAATATCAAATTGTGGTAACGGAAATTCCATATGGTGTGATTAAGGCAAAACTGATTGAAAAAATTGCCGAGTTATTACTGAATAAAAAACTGCCGTTTTTAGGCGATGTGCGTGATGAGTCAGCGCAAGATGTACGCATTGTTTTAGAGCCGAAAAGCCGCACTGTTGATGCAACACTGTTGATGGAGCAACTGTTTAAGCTGACCGAGATGGAAGCAAAATTCAATATGAATATGAATGTGCTCGATTCCGACGGTGTTCCGCGGGTGATGAGTATTGCTGAAGTTCTACGTGAATATTTGCAACACAGAAATAATATTTTATTACGTAAAATCAAATATAGACTTGGAAAAATTAACGCAAGACTTGAAGTTCTTGAAGGCTATTTAATTGCCTATTTGAATCTTGATGAAATTATCCGTATTATTCGTGAAGAAGATGAACCGAAAGCAATGTTAATGGCGCAATTTAAGCTGACAGATACGCAAGCTGAAGCAATTTTGAATATGAAATTGCGTAATTTGCGCAAGCTCGATGAGGCACAAATTAATGATGAGCATAGTGATTTGTTGGCCGAAAAAGAGGCGCTGGAAATTTTGCAAAACAACGAAGATAAGCGTTGGGCAGCAATTGCTGAAGAAATTAAGCGCACTAAAGAAAAATATTGTAAACGCACGGCTTTAGGACGTCGCCGGACGGAATTTGCCGAAGCACCGGCAGATATTGAAGTTCCGTTGGAGGCAATGATTGAAAAAGAACCAATAACGGTTATATTGTCGCAAAAAGGTTGGATTAGGGCGCTTAAAGGCTATATTGACCTTAAAGAAGAATTTAAATTTAAGGACGACGATGCGTTGGCATTTGCTATTCATGCGCAAACCACAGATAAGATTGTGATATTGGATAATAAAGGCAAATTTTTCAGTATTAGTGCTAATGATATACCAAGCGGCCGCGGTTTCGGTCAGCCGTTGCGGCTGATGATTGACTTAGCCAACAATGATGAAGTTGTGGCAATGTTTGTTTATGAGCCGAAAGCCAGCTATTTAATTGCCTCGGATAAGGCTTATGGCTTTATTGTTGATGAAAATCATATTTTGGCGCAAACTCGACAAGGGCGCAAAATTATGAATGTGACCGAAGGCGAAAATATTAAATTCTGCCTGAAAATGACCGGTGATTATGTGGCAATTGTTGGTGAAAACAGGCGGCTGTTAGTGTTTAAGGCGGAAGAAATTCCAACCATGGCGCGCGGACACGGTGTGTTGCTGCAAAAATATAAAGACGGTGCCATTGCCGATATTCAAATTTTTAACGGGGAGGTCGGTTTCAGTTATAACCGAACCGGCGGAATTTGCACCGAAAAAGAGTTGATAACGTGGCTTGGACATCGGGCGCAGGTGGGTAAAATTGTGCCATTCGGTTTTCCGAAGACAAATAAATTTTTGAAGGATTAGAGTTAAGAGTAGAAAAAACGCGGCAGTCATACCATATTATCTATACACATAAAGGAAAAAGAAATATGGATAGCGAAGAATTTTGTATTGATGCGTTAAAAAATGCCTTGGCAACCTTAAAAAGTTGCTGGGAAGTTTATAACCAGAAGAAAGATGATACCTCAATCGCTGATATTGTGGCAGATTCTTGCGTTAAGCGCTTTGAATATACAATGGAAAGTTCGCTGAAATTAATGCGTAAATACCTCAAATTAGCTTATGCTAAAAGCGATAAAGAGTTGACAGTCAATAACATTTTCCGCTTTATGGCTGGATATGATATGATTAAAAATTGGGAAAATTGGAAATTTTATTATGCCAAACGTAATGATGTTTCTAACGAGTATAATATTGAAAAAGCAAGAGAATTATTGAAAATTATCCCTCAATTTATTGCCGATACAGAGTTTTTGGTAAATAGTTTTGATAAAGCCGTTGCCGGAGCTTAAAAAAATGATAAAAGGTGTTTCAGAAGCCGAAGAAAGCATCGTTAAGTCAATCTTGGAGCCGTATTCAGCGACATATACCTTTTATTTTTATGGCTCTCGGGTGAAGGGGAAATATTCCAAAGTTTCAGATTTAGATATACTGATTAAAGGTGATGCTGAAATGCCTTTAAGTGATGTTGAATACTTAAAACAGCAATTTGATGCGAGTTCACTGCCGTATATTGTCAATTTTTGCGACTACCACAAGATTGATGCCAGTTTTTATAAACGAATTGAAAAAGACTTAGTTTCGGTGTTTTAGAAACTATAGATTATAAAAAAACAGCGTTTCTGCTCTCCCGTGATGGAAAACAAAAACGCTGTTTCTTTCAGCCGATTAATACTCCAATAATAAGCCCAATGATGGCTATAGCGCCACCAGATATCACTCCAATACAGATGTATAAGAGGATATACTTCATTAAACTTTCTCTTTTCATAATACATTTAATTAAATTTTTTAATTCAAAAAACAGAATTATTATGGAAAAACTGAAGCTAATCCGCTTAGTTTAGTGTTTTACATAATAATTTCTTTATTACTTTTAATCTACGCTCATTTTTCGTTAAAGTCAATCAAAAATAAATCTTAAATAGTATTTTGCCCGCATAGTGAAAATTCTTGCTTGACGTTTATATAAAGATGATATAATCTGCCAAAAGATTTGTTGATTGATAAGGAAAAATGATGACAACAGAATTTATTCATTCCGTCTTTAATATTATCCCTTAGGGGATTGGGGCATCATATTATATAAACATTTGTAAAACAATCAGAACAAAACATTTATAACACATTTAAATTGGAATTTGAAAATGACGAAATATTATGCTGAAGTGAAGGCAAAGCCTGATTTTGTGGCTTTAGAAAAAGAAATCTTAAAATTTTGGGAAGATGATAAAACATTTGAAAAGTCGGTGCATAACCGTGACGGTGCTGCCGAATTTGTATTTTATGACGGACCGCCGTTTGCTAACGGCACGCCGCACTATGGGCATATTATGGTGAGCTATGTGAAAGATGTGGTAGCGCGTTTCCAAACCATGAACGGCAAAAAAGTTGAACGCCGATTGGGGTGGGACTGCCACGGTTTGCCGGCGGAAATGGCGGCAGAAAAACAGCTTGGCGTTTCCGGACGCAAGCAAATTGAAAATTATGGCGTTGAAAAGTTTAATAATTTTTGCCGCACAGATGTTTTAAAATATTCCGGCATTTGGGTAGATATGTTTAAGCGCATCGGCCGCTGGGTAGATTTTTCGCACGATTATAAAACGATGAATCTGCCGTTTATGGAAAGTGTTATTCATAATTTTAAAGAGCTGTATGATAAGGGCTTAGTATATGAAGATTATCGTGTGTTGCCATATTCTTGGGCAGCTGAAACTCCACTTTCTAATTTTGAAGTGAATTTGGGCTACCGCGATAAAACCGATAATGCCATTACTGTTATGTTCAAGCTTGAAAACGGGCAGAAAATTTTGGTTTGGACCACAACGCCGTGGACTTTGCCGTCTAACTTGATGCTTGCTGTTGGTAAAGATATTGACTATGCCGTTATGGAAGAAAACGGACAACAATATATTATTGCAAAGGCGCGTTTGGGCAGCTATAAAAAACAATTGGAACAGGCAACACAGGTGGGAGAAATTAAAGGTGCTGATTTAATAGGGCTCAGCTATGAACCGATGTTCCCGTATTTTAAGCACTTAAAAGAAAAAGGTGCGTTTAAGGTTCTTGCCGGTGAATTTGTTTCTACTGAAGACGGTACAGGTGTTGTGCATATTGCACCGGGATTTGGTCAAGATGACTTTGATGTTTGCCGTGCTTATGATGCTGAATTTCCGGTTGTTTGTCCGGTGGACGAAGCCGGCAAATTTACCGCTGAAGTTCCGGATTATGAAGGAAAACAGGTTTTTGAAACCAATGAACCGATTATGCAATGGCTGAAAACCAACGGTTTGCTCGTTAAAAAAGAACAATATACACATACATATCCATATTGTTGGCGCACGGATACCCCGCTGATTTATAAGGCGATGAGTTCATGGTTTGTGAAGGTGACTGATTTTCGTGATGAGATGGTGGCAAATAATCAGCAAATTAATTGGATTCCTTCTCATATTAAAGACGGTCGTTTCGGTAAATGGCTTGAGGGTGCGCGTGACTGGTCAATTTCACGCAACCGTTTTTGGGGAACACCAATTCCGGTATGGAAATCGGATAATCCGCAATTTCCGCGTATTGACGTGTTTGGTTCTGCGGCAGAAATTAAGGCCGCAACCGGCATAGAAGTAGATAATTTGCATAAACCGTATATTGATGATGTGGTTTATCCAAACCCTGATGACCCGTCAGGAAAAAGTATGATGCGTCGTGTCAGTGATGTTTTTGACTGCTGGTTTGAGTCCGGTTCAATGCCATATGGGCAAATTCACTATCCGTTTGAAAATAAAGAATGGTTTGAAAATCATTTTCCGGCAGACTTTATTGTGGAAGCCATTGACCAAACGCGCGGTTGGTTCTATACATTAACCGTATTATCAACAGCGCTGCACCATCGTCCGGCCTTTAAGAATTGTATTTGCACTGGTTTATTGATGGCTGAAGGAGGGCAAAAACTTTCCAAACGTTTGAAAAACTATCCGGACCCGAATGAAATTTTAGATACCATCGGCTCAGAAGCATTGCGTTGGTTCTTAGTTTCATCACCGGTATTAAAGGGCGGCAATGTGGCTGTAGATAAAGAGGGTAAAGAAATTGCCAAGGCATCTCGTGCAGCAATGATTCCGCTATGGAACGCCTTTTATTTCTTCACGCTCTATGCTAATGCCGAAGACTATAAAGCCAAAGAAATAAGCAGTTCAACCGAAGCAATGGATAATTATATTTTATCTAAATTAAAACTATTGGCAAATAAAGTAAAACACGGGTTTGAAACATATGACATTGCCGAGGCCTGCAATGAAACAGCAGCATTTATGGAAATTTTAAACAACTGGTATATTCGCCGCACACGTGACCGTTTTTGGGCCGGTGATGCTCAAGCATTTGACACTTTATACACCGTATTGGTTAATGTGGCAAAAATTGCGGCGCCGATTATGCCGTTTATCTGCGAATATATTTATAAAAATCTAACAGGTAATGAATCTGTTCATCTTTGCGATTATCCGAATTTAGAGGCAATTAAAACTGATGAAAAATTGATGTCTGATATGGATTTTGTGCAAGATTTATGCGGTGCCGGTAAAAATTTGCGTGAAGAAAAGAATTTGCGCAACCGTTTGCCGCTGGCTGGTTTAACCGTTATTGGTGCTGATTTGTCGGCAGAATATCAAGAAATTGTTAAAGACGAATTGAATGTTAAAGACGTTATTTATGATAATGATTTAACTAAATATGCCACTAAGAATGTATATTTATATACGCCGCTTTTGGGTAAAACACTCGGTAAAGATATGGGGGCGGTAATGGCAGCCTATAAACAAGGCATTTGGAGCTTAAATGCTGATGGCACGCTTGATATCGGCGGCAAAACTCTGAGCAGCGATTTGTTTGAAGTTCGCTTAGATATGAAAGACGGCGTGGCCGGACGTGCATTTGCCGACAATAAGGCAGTTTTAACCCTTGATACAAATATTACTCCGGAATTGAGCCGCGAAGGAATGGCACGCGATTTTGTGCGTATGGTGCAGACATTGCGTAAAGATAAAGATTTTAACATTTCTGACCGCATTGAATTGTGCTATTCAACAAATAACTCCGAATTAGCCAAAGCTTTAGAGGAAAATAAGCAATATATTGCCGAACAAGTTTTAGCTATAAAAGTGTTACCGAATTGCACATCGGGAACAGAAGGCGAAATTGAAGGGGTTAATATTATCTTTGATGCTAAAGTAGCTGCTTAAAAAATATAAATTGTATAGAAAAAAATAAAGGCTGTTATTATGAACCTCAAACAAAAAGTTTGAAAGTTTGGATAGCAGTCTTTATTTTTAGAAACTTATTTTATTTACGCTTTAAAAAATTTTGTATTTATTTACAGGTGTATATTATATATCGTCTATAGTTCACATTATAGCTGTCAATATTGCCTGATTTTGGTTCATCATTGCTTATTTGCGCTAGTTCTTCATTTGCAGTCATAACATTAAAACCGGTTGGGCATTGCTGTGCCGCCAATTGATAACAATCTCCCATATTCTTCCACATTCCGTGGCATCTGGCTTGATAAACGGTTTGTCCTTTTTCATTGATATAAAGCATTTTATTGTTTGCGCAGGCAGATACAACAAATATTAAAGCAAAAAGCATAATTTTTTTCATTTTCCTCTCCATTTTGTTAACAAAAAAGATAACCACCTGATGCAGGTGGTCGGAGAGTTCAACAATCATACTTAGTTAAAGTGACTCCTTTAGCCTTTAAAGTCAAAAAACTTCTGAACATACGCCAAAAGCTCCCCGACCATATTGCTATGAATCGGGGATATATTCATTGCCCGCTAAGATATGTAGCTGGCAACATGACGATGTTATATCCCAACACCGAACTAAGTAAAAGCTGTTGAAAGCTCCGCACCTTTTCAGGCACTTAACACAGGTAATTCTGCGTTCAACAGAAATACTAGAACATTATAAATTTAAATACAAGCAAAATTGTAAATATCTTTGTTTTACTATTTATATTTTGGTTTTTATTGCTAAAATGAGATTAAAATAAAACTTTCATCCGGAGATGCAGAATGAAAAATGATATTAAAATATTTGAACAAAGTAAAATTCGCTCAGTTTATGACGAAGAAAAAGATGTTTGGTATTTTTCGGTTATTGATGTTTTGATGATTCTTCTTGAAAAAGATTACCAAACATCACGTAAATACTGGAATAAATTGGCTGAACGCTTGAGAAAAGAAGGTGCTGAGCAACCGGTGACAAATTGTCACCAGTTGAAAATGTTAGCGGCAGATGGAAAATTACGAGATACAACTGCTGCTGATGCTGAAACTATGCTGCGTATTGTTCAATCTGTACCAAGTCCAAAAGCAGAACCGATTAAGCAATGGTTGGCAAAGGTCGGTTATGAACGCATGAAAGAAACGATTAATCCGGCAATTAGTATTGACCGTGCGCGTGAAAATTGGCAAAGTGAAATATTGAAGATTTGTTATTTCTAGATGCGGCCTAATTGTTTAAAAATCGGTTTGTCGGTTCTAATTTCTAAATATTTGCAATTAAACTTATGACAATTTTGCCGCAACTGATGGCGAAGTGTTGCAAAATATTGCTGATAAGCGGTTTTAAATTGTGCCGATGCAGAATTAAATACCACTTTTTGCCCCATATTCTGCGCCGCATAAACACCATCAGCCGGCGCAATTTCTTCCAAAACATCAAAAATGTGCATACAATAAATTTGATGACGTTTAGCCAGTGCGGCAATGTTTTTAAAAGCATCGGCATTCATTTGATAAAAATCGCTTAAAATAAAAAATGTGCCACGTCCTTTATGGCTGAGTTCAAACATTTTCAACGCAGTTGTAATATTTCCGGCATAATTTTGCTGCAAAGCAATTTTGGTTTTATCGGCAATAATTTGAAACAGCATCATCAGCGATTTTTGGTTATTCTGCGGCTTGTAATAAGTGGTATTTTGACCGTCAAACAGTAATAAACCGAATCTATCCTTATTTTTAAGCGTCATCCAACCGATAAGTGCCGTTAATTTTGCCGCCGTCACAGACTTTAGTTCACTTTTTGTACCGAAAATCATGGAAGAAGACAAATCAAGCAATACCACAATTTCGCGGTCTTTTTCTTCATGATAAACTTTGGTATATGGTTCAGATTTACGCGCCGTTACCCGCCAATCTAAATCACGAATATCATCACCGAAGGCATATTCCCGCACTTCTTCAAATTCCATACCGCGGCCTTTAAAAACAGATTTAACATCACCGGCCATATCGGAAGTCATATAGTTATCAGCCATAGAAAAATAGGGAACATAGCGCTGCTGCTCAATTAATTCGGGAACACTGACGGCTAAACCTTTCAGCGAATTTTGCTCTTTTATTGATGATTCTGAAAAATTAAACCAGCGCATTAAAATTTCCTTATTTACGGTAAAGGCACAACTTTAAGCAATTTGGCTATAACCGCATCCGCAGTTAAACCGCCGGCTTGCGCCTCAAAACTCAAAATTATACGGTGACGCAACACATCATAAACCACAGCATGAATATCTTCCGGTGTTACAAAATCGCGCCCGTCAAGCCAAGCGTGAATGCGGGAACATTTATCCAAAGCTATGGTGGCACGAGGGCTTGCGCCGAATGCAATTGTACCGCGAAGTTCATCATCATATTTTTCCGGATGCCGCGTGGCCATAATCAGCTGCACCAAATATTCTTCCACGGCGTTGGAACAATGAACTTCATACGCTTCCCGACGTGCTGCCAGAATATCATCAATGCGCACCGTGCAAATTTTTTGGCGTTCTTTTTTATCATCATTCATTTCTTCTTGACGTACTAAACGCAAAATTTTATGTTCGGTTGAGGCATTCGGCTGGTCTATGATAATATGCATTAAAAAGCGGTCTAATTGCGCTTCAGGCAGGTTATATGTACCCTCGTGTTCAATTGGGTTTTGGGTAGCCATAACCATAAACAATTCCGGTAATTTATATTGTTTACCGCCCACGCTAACTTGCCGTTCGGCCATAGCTTCCAAAAGTGCGGCCTGCACTTTTGCCGGAGCGCGGTTAATTTCATCGGCCAGCACCAAATTGGCAAACACCGGACCTTGGCGAAATTCAAATTGTCCGGTTGCTGCCACATAAATTTCACTTCCGGTAATATCTGACGGCAATAAATCCGGCGTAAATTGAATTCGGTTATATTCAGCATCTATGCATTGCGACATGGTTTTAATGGCTTTAGTTTTAGCCAGCCCCGGCGCGCCTTCAACCAAAGCATGACCATCGGCCAACAATGTAATAATTAACTTTTTTACCAAATCTTCTTGGCCTAAAATACGGCTTTCCATATATTTATGCAAGGCCACAATTTTTTCCTGAACTTCCGACATATAAAACCTCATATATAAAAAAACTTGCTTAAAAGTCGATAAATTACTTGGTTATTTTTACCGACCTGTTATAAGCATATATATAAGTTGAATAAGCAAAATATGCAAGAAGAAAACAATGGATGATGACATTTTTGATTTAGATGATAATGCGGCAGCTCCGAAGTTGTATGATAACATCAGTGCGTTAGCGCCGCAAATGCCGTGGCTTGATGAACTCAATCCGGAACAACGGCAGGCCGTGGAATATACCGAAGGGCCGTTGTTGGTGCTTTCCGGTGCCGGAACCGGTAAAACCAAAGTGTTAACCACACGTTTGGCCTATCTTCTCACAAAAAAAATTACCAATCCATGGAACTGTTTGGTGGTAACTTTTACCAACCGCGCCGCTAAAGAAATGCGCGACCGTGTGCAAAATTTAATCGGTGATATGGCTTCCGGTGTTTGGCTTGGCACTTTTCATAGCATATGTGTTAAAATTTTGCGTGTTCATGCAGATTTAGTCGGTTTAAAACCTAATTTTACCATTTTAGGAGAAGATGACCAAAAACGTTTGATTAAACAAATTTTGGAAGCAGAAGGGCTTGATGAAAAAAAATATCCTCCGCAGGCATTGGTGGAAAAAATTTCACGTTTGAAAGATAAAGGTTTAACGGTTGATAAAGCGGTTAATGAATATCGCTCCAATGTTTTGCTAACTATATATCAAAAATATCAGGCTCGTCTGATTGAACTGAATTGCGTGGATTTTGGAGATATTTTACTGGATACGCTTATACTGTTGCAATCTAATCTTGATGTGCTGCAAAAATATCAAGATAAATTTCAATATATTATGGTTGATGAGTATCAAGATACAAATGTAACACAATACTTATTACTGCGGTTGTTGGCGCAAAAATATCGCAATTTATGCTGTGTGGGCGATGACGACCAATCCATATATTCGTGGCGCGGAGCAGAAATTGAAAATATTATGCGTTTTCAGAAAGATTTTGAAGATGCCAAGATTATTCGTTTGGAACGCAATTATCGTTCAACCGCTAATATTTTAAATGCAGCCAGCAGTTTAATTGCGCATAATAGCACGCGTTTGGGCAAAACTTTACGCGTGGCCGATAATAGCCCGATTAATTATACTGAAAATGAAAAATTACAACTTATTGGTATGAATAACGGCAGTGAAGAAGCGGCTTGGATTGCTTCTGAAATTGAGCGTTTGCATCGAAACGGCACAAACTATTCCGATATAGCTGTTTTGGTTCGCACTGCCGCACAAACACGAGAAATAGAAGAAAAATTTATTAATGAAGCCGTTCCTTACCAAGTTATCGGCGGACTTAAATTCTATGAACGGGCGGAAATCCGCGATATTTTGGCTTATCTGCGTGTGGTTATGCAACCTGATGATGATTTAGCATTAGAACGCATAATCAATAAACCGGCGCGCAGCATTGGGGCAAAAACTTTAGAAAAATTACGGCAAATTGCCCGTGAGCGGCAAAGCTCATTATTTTCTGCCGTAAAAACAGCCGTAGAACAAGATTTAATCAGCGGTAAAGTTAAAAATAATTTAGCCGAGCTGCTGCATAATTTTGCCGAATGGCAAAAAAATGAACAGGCATTACCTTTGGAAGAACTTGCTGAACAGGTTTTAGATGAATCAGGATATATGGAAATGCTGAAAAATGATTCTTCAGCAGAAGCACCGGGACGTATTGAAAACTTACAAGAATTGCTCGGTGTTATGGGAGATACGGAAACATATCCGAATTTGCGCGAGTTTTTGGAACACGTTAGTTTGGTTATGGATAATGACAGTGCAATTGATAGTAATAAAGTTATGTTAATTACGTTGCATTCCGCGAAAGGCTTGGAATTTGATACAGTATTTTTACCAGGGTGGGAAGAAGGTTTATTTCCGCACCAAAAAAGCTTAGATGAAGGCGGAAACAATGCTCTTGAAGAAGAACGGCGATTAGCTTATGTGGCAATTACCCGCGCCAAACGCCGGTTATATATTACTTTAGCGCATAGCCGGCGGCTTTACGGTGAATGGCAAAACAATCTGCCATCACGATTTATAAATGAAATTCCGTCAGATTGTTTGCAAATAAGTAATCAAATCAGCCAATGTTACAGCGGTAGTTCTTATGGTTATAGCCGCAGCCAAAGTTATCGGAAAAAAAGCGCATTTTCCACTAAGCCAAGTTATCAGAGCTATTATGATTCAACAACAGAAAATGAATATAGCTACGAAGCAAATGATTATGCTGACTACAGCTCATATAAAAGCGGACGAGTTTCAAGCTTAATTGGAATAAGGGTGTATCATGAAAGTTTCGGTTATGGTAAAATTATAGAAGTTGATGGACAAATTTGTGTGGTTGACTTTGATAAATTCGGTTGCAAAAAAGTGATGGGAACATATTTGCAACGCGCGTAATGACAATATTTATAAAATTATATAAATGTTAAGAAATAGATGATATTTTAAAGAAAATAAAGCTTTAGTGAAAGCAAAGAAGGTGAAAAAAATGGATGAAAATGAAAAATTACAAATAGAGAAAATTAAACAAGATGATGTTTTAACCTGTAAATTAACCGGCTGGCTTGACCCGAATACATCACCGTCTTTGGTATCGGAAATAGATTTAACCGATGTTAAAACACTGATTTTTGATTTAACGAAAGTTGAATATGTTTTTTCATCTGGTATTCGTGCCTTTTTAATATTACAAAAAATGTTAGAAAAAAACGGCGGGAAAGTTCGTTTAATCAATGTGGCGGAAAATATTCGCAATATTTTTGAATATGCCGGTTTAGAAAGTATGATTGATTCTTGAATATGATGCAACTTGGAAAATTTAAACAGAGTAATCATTCTCTTAAATTTAAGTTAAATATTAGTATTTTAACTTTTGTTTGTGTGGCGTTTTTCAGCTTAGCGGTTTTTATTTCTAAATATTCGGCCCCTATATTAAAATCTCAGCTTGATGATAATGCACAAAAATCTGTTGCAACATATGTGTCCGATTTTTCGGCATTGACAATGTATGCGGAACAGGTGATTTTAAATACAAAAAATACCCTTAACCACACAACTGAAGATAATATTGAAGCAATTAAAGTGTTGCTTAATTCGGCACTAAAAACAGTCAGCTATGTTGATTTAGACTTTGCAAATGCGTGGCTTTATGTTTTTCAGCCGGAAAATGTATCAGTAGGGGAATTATATATAAGTTCAATTGCCAAAGATGATGCAATAAATTTCAAAATTGAACACATAAATAATTTGTATGATAAATTTCCATGGTTTAAACAAGTGCCTAAGCAAGAAAGAATATATTGGTCCGAGCCTTATGTTGATGATAAAACCGGAAAATCTGTTTTTACGTGTTTAATTCCGTTCAAATTTGCCAATCAACAAGATTTTAACGGCCTTTTAGCTTTAACAATTGACTTGTCAAATATTCAAAAAAATATTAGCGAATTTTCATTTTATGAGACCGGTAAATTGATATTGTTATCAAAATCCGGACTTTATGTAACATATCCGGACCCCGATGTTGCATTAAAATCAACCATTTTTGATTTATCTGATAAGCTGAATGTTCCTCAGTTAAGATATATTGGGAAAGAATTGGCAGCCGGACGGGGAGGGCAGATTGTTATTGATGATATACCGGCATTCGACGGTTCTTCCGGTGTTTTCTTTTATGCTCCGATTAAACATTTAGGGTGGAGTTTTTGCTTGGTTTATAATGAACATGAGTTTTTGAAACCGATTAAACATTTTCAAATTATGACGTTTATTGCCTTACTGGTTAGTGTGGCACTATTAATGTTAATTATTAATTGGATATGCCACTATTCAACTAAACAATTATTAACATTGAGTCATATTGCCGCTCAATATGGCAGCGGAAATTTTGCGCACAATTTTGATTTTGAGCCGACATCATCTGAAATTGGAACTTTAGCTGAAGCCTTATCTAAAATGCGCATAAATTTATTGAATTATATTGAGCAAGAAAGACATTCAGCTTCTGAAAAACAAAAACATCAAAGCGAACTCGAAATTGCTCGTCACATTCAAAAATCGGCCTTATCAACCGTATATCCGAAAAATGAAGCTTTTGCCATTGCAACAACAATGATTCCGGCACAACGTGTGGGGGGTGATTTTTATGACTTTTTCTTTATTGATGAAAATAAATTTGCTATTGTTGTGGCCGATGTTTCAGGTAAAGGTATTCCGGCGGCGCTGTATATGATGAAGGCTTTAACACTTATCCGAAATATCAGCCGCAGTAAAATGAATTTGGATTTTGTTTTTTCTGAAGTTAATAAACAACTGGAGGAAGGAAATGATACCTGTATGTTTGTTACGGCCTTTATGGCAGTAATAGATTTGCGCAACGGCGAAACAACATATGTTAATGCCGGACATAATCCGCCGCTAATCGGCAAAAATAAAACTTTTAACTTTTTGCAAACCAAGAAGAATATAATTCTCGGTATCAATCCGCATGCAAAATATGTTGCCGAAACAATTAAGCTGCAAAGCGGAACTCATCTTTTCTTATATACCGATGGGGTAACTGAGGCCGAAAATAATAAAGCTAAGTTTTATGGCGAGGACAGATTGCTCAAAATTTTTCAAAAAGCACACGATGCACCGCAAGAAAATGTGGATATGCTCTTGGCAGATATTAAAAAATTTGTAAAAAACAATCCGCAATCTGATGATATTACAATGCTAGATTTTGTGTATTTAGAACAAAGCAAATTTCCGTTGCAGGTGAGGGCAGATATTACAAAATTGCAAGAGGTGCTGCGGCTTTTGCAAAACGATATGCTGCGATACAATGTTTCGGCACAAGGGCAGTTTGATATGGTTGTTGCGGCTGAAGAAATATTCAGTAATATTGCTTCTTATGCTTATGATAATGAAGAAGGTATGGTTGAAATTAAGACATCATGTGCCGATAATATTTATAGCGTCAGTTTCAAAGACCAAGGTAAAAAATATAATCCGCTCAAACGGCAAGATCCGGATACTACTTCAGAAATTAAAGAACGTGAAATTGGCGGTTTGGGTGTGTTTTTAGCCAAAAAAGTTTCCGACACCATAAGTTATGAATATAAAGACGGATGTAATATCTTAAGTATTGGTATTAATGTCGATAAATAATCGCTCTATTTAAACAAACAGTTGACAAATATGCTATAATAAGGTACTATAACCTCAAGGGGATAACTTTATGGCTGATGTAACTGAAGTTTTGAATAAAGCCGAAAACAAAGAAGAGCTTAAAGCTATTCTTTCTGACCATTTTGACGCTGTAAAACAGCCTGTTTCCGTATCTTTAGGATTGCATTTAAGAGGACAGACAGTTGAAGATGTCGTTAATCTACTCAGAAAAGATGGTATAAATGCAGTTCCCTATTATGATGAAAAAGTTCAAGACGACTTAAGTTGCTTTGTTGTTGATGGTACAGGTGTTCGTTCGCCTTTTATGTCTCCTGAAGATGCCGTTAGAGCAACTGCCGATATAGCGCAAATTATGTTTAAGAACAAAATAGAGACCAGTCGTGCTATGCCGATAACCAGAGCAAGTTTAGTTCCGGCAGTTTCAGAAAAATATACCGGCAACGTTATAGATATTGCTAAGAATAATCCATCAATTTCAGATGTAAAAGAAACATTATCCGAATATTTGAAATATGCGGTAGAGAAAATGCCGGCAATTGAAATACCGAGTCAAAAAAGCAATAATAGCATATATAGCGGCAGATTATTCGCCGATGGATACGCTTTAACTCCACACCGCCGTTATCGCGATTGTGTGTATGGAACAAATATGTTTTCTGAGGCCTTAACATATTCTCAATCAGCTAATAAAGGCGGTTTACATCTTGAAGAAATTGACGGGCATTCGTATGGTTTTATTATTGAAACAAAACAACAATCGGGACAGATATTTTACGATATGGCCGGCGCGGAAAGACCTTTTGCCACCAGAGAAGAACGACAAACCGCAAAAAGAAAAGAAAATCGCGATGACTATGAAACTTTGGTTTTAGAAGACAGAAATCCGGAAATTGCAAAGTATTTGCGCATTGACGACAAAGTTGTGCAAATCGCTGATGAAAACGGATTTTTTAATAAGGATGGTATTGATTGGGAAAAATTTGCTTCATTACATAAACCTCGCGACACAAATGAGCCGAATGATTATATGGTTGCTCGTGTAAATAAACAAATAGAAGAATTTCCGGTTTTCCATTATGAAAAACAGAATGATTTGGAAGAGTATCAACCGACGGCCGACATTAAGGGATATGCCTATAAAGAATTAATCAGAGAAAATACCGATGGTTATGAAATCAACAACGCCTCGTTCCATTCTCTCAAACTTTCCGAAAGTTTATGTAAAACAAATTTCACCGGCGACGTTTCGTTGGTAAACTGTACTGTTGCCGAAAACCAAACTTTAGAATTAGAGCATTGCAACGGCGGTATAAGTTTTGCTCATATGACTTATGACAAAAACATTCATCTTCCAGAGCAATGCGAGTATTTATCTTTATCTTGTGTTAAACTCCCGCAATGCGATGAACTGGATTTAAGCCATACAAATAGCCGAAATGTTACACTTGAAGATTCTGATTTAACAGCTGCCAAAAGTTTGAAATTGCCGCAAGCTGAGGAATTAAAGCTCAGATATGATGTCAAAATGCCTGAAAATATTGATTTAAGCGGTGTTAAAACCATTATTTTCGACCAAACTGCAAAGTTAGATTTATCGCAAACAAAAGAATTAAAAACAACCGGTTTTGATATTGTAATGCGTAGCCGTGATGAAAATAATCCTATCAATCGTTTGGTTGACACATACGCCATGAAAATTTTATCCGGCTTACCGGAATGGAATCATTCAGCGGCAAGTTCTGATGCTGATGTTGCACGGCAAAAACTAAATTTTGCCGCCAAAATGACCGAACTTAAGGCTTCTTTGAATGAATATAACATACAAGACGAAAAATCGGCTTTGCGTGCGATGGATTTAGTTATAGCTCAGCACGTACCGGACGAACACATAGAAATTGTTATTGATGGTGAAAAACATCGTGCGGCAGATGAATACATTTCGAAAAGTCCAGAATTGCAATATAAAATTCCGCCCCAAGAGAATAATAATCTAGTCAACTCAAACGAAAAATTTGATAAATCAGAATTGTTTACACTGATAGCTCCGTCTAAACCGGATGAAATTGCAAATATTTTGGTTGCGGAAAAGCAGATTGACAATCGTACGGTCGGGATTGTGGCGGTTGACAGTTTTATGATAGAATACAGCAACGAAAAAGAGTATGAAAAGGTTAATAAAATCGCTGATTATGTTTTGGAGCAATCAACACATTGGGACGACGTTATTTTTGATGTTCGCGGCAATGGTGGCGGCGATGCAACAATCATAAAACAAATCGGCGAAAGAATGGCTGATAAAAAACTTGAATATGCCGACAAAATTGAGGTTATTAACCCAGAATTAGCAATACAAGGCGGGCCACCGGACAGATACGAACAAAAAGCCGGAGATAAGACTTTTACCGGTAATGTTTATGTTTTGCAGGACAGAGGAGATTCTTCGGCCGGTGATGGTGCAATTTGGATGTTACGGCAGATGGATAATTGCACAACTATCGGCGAAAATACGCATGGAGCATTTGCCGGCGGCGATGTCAAAAAACACCAAATGGAAGGCGGAACGCTTTTACTAGGTAATACTTATCGCGAAAGAATAATGCCAGACGGAACAAAAGTTGAAGAAGGTAAAGGCATTACTCCTGATGTAACGAGTGAATCAAAAGATGCATACTCCCAAGCGATGAGTTTGATTACTCAAAAATCGCAAGAGCGAGAAAATCAAAAACAGATTGATTTTAGAATTAACCCTATATACAGTTGTTATAGTCTGTGGCAAGATACGTTAAATGGAAATAATGATCCGATTTTTGAACAACGTACTAAAGAATTTGTAAATTCTTTTAATAGTGAAAACATTGCTAATTTAGCGCATTGCATGATTCCATGGAAACATCCGCAAACACGAGATAATATTCAAAAAGTTCATGGCTTAATTGGTAAGGAAGACGTGCAAACAATAAATGAGTTACAAAAAATTTTAGATGAAAATTTTCATCCTGAAGATGCTAAATTGTTAGGAACGGCAATCTCAAAAGCACTGCCGGACTTTCAAAAATTCTTAGATAATAATAAAAGTGAAATAGCTCAAGATATAAAGACGCTTAATCAATCACAGCAAACATACAAAAACGATTTGTCAGAATTATATACTTGTCTCGAAGTTAATAGCAATAAAAAATGCACGGTATACGTCAACCCATATCCAACAACTCCTTTATATGATGGTATTTCCAATGAGCAAAATGTTGTGATGAATTATTCGCTTTCGCAAAATGAAGTAAAGGAAAATTATGTAGCCGATAGCAATCTTCTGAAACGTAAAATAAGTACACCATTTCATGAGGCTACACATTATTTGTTCAATAATTCTACGCTTAAAGAACGTCTAAATGGTTCGACAACCGGTGAAATGAAAAAGTTTATGAATTATTTAACCACTCACTTTGAACAAAATCCGCAAGAAAGAAAAATCCATAAAGGAGCGCATGAAAATGCGGTTGCTGCCGTAAATGAATCTTTAGCAGTATGTTCGACCGCATTATATAATGAAAAAATGTATGGCCAGCCTGTTAAAGATGGCGATAAATGGTATCATGGTTTTGAAATGGCAAATCGTTTAGCTCCAATTATGTACCCATATTACAAACAATACATCCAATCCGGAAAAAAGTTTGATGATGATTTCTTCAAATATATCAGAGAAGGCTTGGAAAATAATGAAAGAGAGCGATTGACATTTCAGTCGCAAGAAAAACCGAGTAAAGCTCCGGAAATGAAATTCAACCCGACTTCAATGGAATTTGAATATGCAAACCCTACTTCTCAAGAGCTTGCCGAGCGCAGACGGGAATCAGACCAAAGGAAACAAAAATTTGCAGCTATGAAAGCGCATATTCTAAATCCGGAATCCGAAAAGAATACCATAATCGCAAAAGAGAAATTTAATCCGTTTATCAAAAATTATTTAGAGCAAAGAAGAAGTAAATAAGGAGTAAAAACTAATGAAACTTTATCACTATGTTATCAAAGGCAATGATGTGTTGCAAAAAGGATTATTGTCATTTGCCAATAACCCTAATGCCGATTTGCATTATTATTTTCAGCGCACAGGCGGTAAAACCACACACAAAGAAATATGCCAATGGATGGAAAATTGTTACGCTGGCCGCAGTCGTGCCATTCGCGGATTTACCGAACCGATTAAATGGACAGAGCGTAGCATTCATTGCTTAAAAGATTTTATTGATAATGCCGATAAATTTGCAATTGATATTTCTGCCATGAATAATGATGGTTTAATTGAAGCTGTTTACGTTAGTCCGTCGGTTTTGGATATTCCGAATATTAAAGAACAGCAAGATTGTGATGAAGTATGGTTTAAACTCGAAAACGGTATTCATGATATAGATTATTCGCCAATTGATTGGAGTGTTTGCGATGACGAACTTGGCCGCCGTTTTGCTTATGTGCGCTATTATCTGATTGTGGTTAAAGGCGGTGTTATTCCACCGAAGTATTTAACCTTAGAAAGCTGATTTTTCTCTTGATTTTTGACAAAAAATAGTGTAAAAGAAATAAAGAGAATTATAAAAGGAAACAATCATGACTGATAATAATGATAAATTAAAGCAATTATATAAAAAAACGATGCCTGAATTTAAGTCACGTGATGAGTTTTACGCTTATGTTGCAGATCATTCAGATGTGACAATATCACTCAAACAAGCCTATAAACAAATGCAGGACAATTTATTACCGGTTTTTAAGGCTGCAAAAGAATTGTGTGAATATATCAGTGGGGATGATGAATATTTTCTGAAAACAAAAAATAATTTGTATCAACTGTATCATATGGCATTAGTTTCTCGTATGATAAATAACATTAATACCAATAGTGGCACGGTTGAAGAAAAAAAGGCCAGTCTTCGGTTGTCTGAACCGCATTATCGCGGAATGATTTATATCAAAAATGGGAAAAAAACCAGGGAAACAACTCCGTTTGAAAAAAAGCAAGACAAAGGATTTAAAGATATTTTTCTGAAATCTAATATTGGATTGTCTGTTTATGAAGATATGATGACAACAATTTATTATGGTGCTTTTCAAAATGACGTATTTTCTGATGTTAAAGAAGAACGGATAGCTTCTGTTCATGGTAATTTCTTAAACTGGCAAGTTGCAAAAAATTCTCATGTTTTAAAAGTTGCCTGTGAACCGTTTATACGTTCAAAAATGGCACAGATGGCACAAGAAAATGGATTTGATTTTTCAGATCGCTTTCGTTTTTATCAGGCCTCAACCCTAAATATTCAGGCTAAAATCAATGCATTTTGCGATATAAAACAAACACAATTTATTAACCAAATGCAACAACAAACTCAAAGTGAAGTTAAAAGCTAAATAAAACAGGATAAGGCAATGGTTGAAAATGTAGTGGATATAGAAACGATTAAAGATATATCGGCATTGAACTTCGGAGAACATGCCGATTTGTTACAATCATTGCAAAAGCAGGCCGAAGAAGCTCCGCAAACGGCGAGTTCGTTATTGCCGAAATTTTATCGTTTGCTTGAAGGGAAAGGCACAAGTTCGGATATGTTACCGGTTGCCGCCAAAACATTTGCTTCCATTTCAAAAAATCTTTCACAGACACAAATAGCCGAAGTACTGAATACTCTCCATAATCAAAATAGAGATGATTTTATTGAGCGTGGAGCAAACATTATCTGTCTGCAAAATCCTGTTGCCGCCGAGCCGGTTTTTAATTTTATTGCATCACAAGTTGAGAAAATACCGTATAGTGATGATAAGAAAAACTTTTTCATGCCGGCGATTAGAAATATGACTATAGCTATTGTATATGCCGCAAATGAAGAAAAGAAAAAAATGCTGGAAAAGATGGAATCTTTGGAACCTGCCGTTCAAGACATTTTCTATTTGCACTACGCCAAACAATTGGTGCATCAAAGTACGATAAAGCCGATTATTTTATTGGAAAAACTAAAACAATATGAAATTAAAAAATCCACTAATTATGCTAAATTGTACCAAAATATCGATGCTATTATCAAAGCTGATAATACGAAAATAGATGAATGTCTGCATTTTATCAGTTCAACTATAGAAAATCCCCAAAATGATGTTTATGATTTAAAAGCGGCTTATGAAGTTTTAGGTAAAATACGTAGCATTTATCCGCATAAAGAAAAGGTTGATGCGATATTCATGCGAGGTTTGCAAAATCCCAAAAACAGCATGAGTTCCAAAAAAGCCGCTTATCGCCAAATGGGCAGAATTGATGAATTAACATCACGCTCATCTATTGGGCAACGTGTCGAAAAAACGGACGATAATCAATACGGATTTAAGAGCGTTGACCATATAACGGACAATGAACCTGCTGTTTTGTTCTTGGGCGGTAATGCTACAAATTCCGACAGAAGTGCCAACGGATATCTCTCATCATTAGAAAAACTTTTGCAATACCATAAGATAGAGGAAAATATTGCACTTTATGCCGCAATTTATGATTTTGGTGAGTTTGATGATAAAGCCATCGCATTCAATGACAATTTAGCTCGAACAAAGTTAATGCAAGACCATCACCGCTCGGTAAAACTGAATAAACAACTTAATGAAGATACGCTCCATCCGCGTTACGTCGATGATTTATTTGATAAAGCATTGTTGTCACGTATAAGCGATAAAAACGGGAAAAGGCTTTCTACTGAAGAGGCTTGCGCAAAAATCCGCAAATTAACGATTGTGGCACATTGTCATGGTGCTTACACATTCCTTAAATTAGAAGAGAAAATGCAGAACAAAATGCAGGAGCTTGGCTATTCTGCAGAAGAACGCGCCAAAATTCAGCACGAAATGTTATGTGTGGCTCATGCTCCTTATGCTCCGCTCGGTGTTTCTAAATCAACAATGATTTCGTTTGTTTCGGCACAAGATTTGGAAATCAAACATCATAACAATTTTGAAACCGAAATTCGGACAATGGCAAAAAATAACGAAGTAATGTTGAGTTACTTTCCGGATAAACAAGGAGAAATGTTCTTAACACCTTCAATGGGCGAAGATATCGAAGAACATAATTTCTTAGGCTACCTACCGGAAAATCTGGGATTAAGCAAAGAAGGTCTGACTATTATGGCTTTATCCGGCAACACGGTTGTTAATGGTGTAAAAAATTCGCTTGCCGGCAAGCCATTACCATCGGTTAAAGAGCTTGTTTGCGGAACTGATGAAAAATATCAAAAATTATTTGATAAATTGAAAGATAATGGCGAAAAAATGTGGCAAAAAATGTCGTTAAACACGGCAATACGCCTGAAAGCAATTACAGAGTATAACAAATTGCATAAAGGATAAGAAGATGGTTGAAGTTATAAGTGAAAAAAAGCAAAAGATAGATGGTGATTGTTACTTTGTGACGCAAGAATTGTCAGATGGTAGTCGGCGTGAAATTAATAGGGACGGCGATAAAATTTTTAAGACTAAAACCATTCAAAAAGACGGCTCATACATTGAGGTAAACGAAAATAATGTAAAAATTGAAGAGCTCACAAGCGATGGTTATTTGCGCAAATATAATCCGCAAACTAAAAAATTAGCAGAAGAAACCTCGCCGGACAAAGTTGTTACTAAATTTTATGAGAACGGAAATAAACAATCTGTAAGAGATGAGCAAAACGGCTTATACACTTCTTATTATGAAAATGGCAATTTAGCCAGACATGAAGATACAAAGAAAAACTACGAAATAAATAAAAATGCTAACGGGCGTGTTAATTATGAGCTAGAAGACGGAAAATTAACGATAAATCCCGATTATTTTTCCTATTATTGTCTTGGCGTTAAATCGCAAAATAATGATGAGCACTGGGAAGAAAAATGTACGCTTAATCCTAAGAAAAAAACATTGCTTTGTTTAGGCGGCGACCAAACCAAAGATGCCCGAGCCGCCAATGGTAATACAAATGCTTTTGCCGCTGTTTTAGGGTTATCGCCAGAAGAAAAAGATAATATACAGCTTGTTTCCAGTTATCGCCCTTTTAATGAAAATTTGCGCTGGATATGGTACAAAGTTGAAGGCTTTGATAAACAACTCGAGATTGATTACAAAAGGGAAGTTTTACAAAAGTTTATGCCGTTTATGGCACACGAGGTTGACGGTAAATTTGAAAGACTTACACCGAAAGAATTAACGGAAAACTTTGCCAATATTATGATTCAAGCCCACTGTTACGGCGCAAATGATTTACCACGCATCAACAAAGTTTTCAGAGAGATGATGACAAAGCTGGGATATTCAGAAGAATTACAAAAAAATGCTTTACAGCAAATTATTTGTGTAACCAATAACAGTCAGCGTGAAATGACCGACAACTTAGATTTCAGCTGTATTCACCGTTATTCAGTTACCGATGGACAGTTTGAGCCGGAGTATAATACCGATGAGTCGGCTGAATATCCGGTATTTGTGCAAGATTATCAGGCATTTGTCGATAAAAAAGGCAATCAAGCGGCGTTTATTGCAACAAAACCGAATGAAGTGATTATGGTATATGATAAAGTTTTAAGAGTTGACAGTAAAAAAGACGAGCATAATCATGCCTTTTGGATACCTGAAGAGAGCTTGTTGACAGAGGTTGGTAAATATCAAGCGCGTTTAATGGCAAAAATCGGACAAGCTTGGTATGATAATAAATCCGAAATGTCTGATATTGTTACTTTTTTACAAAAAATCACCGATAAAAGCACATTACATCCGTTTGTTACAAAAGCGCTTGCTTTCGGCAAAAAATTAAAGGCAGAAAAGAAAAATGCGCTTATCAATCATCATATTTTGAAAAGTGCTTGGAATAAGTTTAAAAATCCGAACAGTGAAATAGCAAAAACAGGTGTTTATAAATTGCTGTCAGATAAATATAGGGAATAATGTATGACTGAAGATGGACTGTATATAGATTTTACCAATCATCCGGTTTTTCCGGAATATCAAATTTAATGCGATTATCGGTTATACACGTTATAGCTTCAATCACTTTAAGTTGCTCATCTTCACTCATTCTTTCTAAAGCATTTGTTATTTCATGTATCAAATACGGCACATAACGATCATATTTAATATGTTCTTCTATGCGTACATCTTCCCACGGTAATCTTGTATGCTCCGTGTGAAAACAAATGTCTCTTTTACCAATATATTCCACCATATTTTTTCTCCCTTTCAAATACAAAAAAACTACCTTGATGAGGGTAGCAGGAAGTTAGAACCTATTTGTGGAATAGTGCGGCTATTGACTATTTTAAAATAAAACAGCTTATTTACCGCCTTCCTACTACATAGTAGGAAATATTTTGCAACTTGTTAATTGCAAGATAGCCACAAAGAGGGTTCTAAACCTCACGCAAGTTATCACCATGCGCATTTTCACAATAAGAAAAATTACATTACTTGTCAATAAAAATGTACAATCCTTTATAAAAACGGCTTTAAGAGTTTCATAAAATACGGCGAAGAATTGTCTTTTGTTTTATACAGTCCATAGCCGATGTAGCACAAAGCCATATAATCAAGTTGTTTTTGCTCTATTTTTGAAGTTGTCAATTTGCTATATTCCGTCAGCGTGTCAATCGCCAATTTACGGTCAATTTTATAAAGCGGGAAAAAATCCTGATATTTTGGCATAACAACCACGTTTCCAAAATCAATAATTCCGGCGAGAATATCATCGCTTTCGGGATTGAGTAACAGATTAGAACCGCTTAAATCATTGTGGCATAAGGCTTTATCGGTATTTGGCAAAGTCGGTTTATAGTAATCTAAATCGATTTTATGCGGCAATAAAGCTTCTCTGACACTGGCATAATCAAAATCTTCTCTTGTGCTAACGTCCCAATTATCAATAGCCTCGGTCGGCTCCGATATATTCAGCGGTTTATAGTCAATTTGGTGCATTGAATGAAAAAACATCGCTAAATCTTGCGCCAGTTTAAGCTGTCGCTCCGGTATAATATTTTGATATAAAACAGCATAGTCGCTCATCGGCCGTTCGTCACAAATTTTACCATATATACGCTTGGAAACAGAAAACGGATAAGTGCCGTCAATCAGCTCAATTTTGTGGATTTTGCGCTCAAAATATGGCATTAAATGCGGATAAACCGTGTCAATTATCATTTTTTCGCGTTGCATGGTCTGCCAAATAACCTCAGCTTTCGGAAAACGAAAAATATAGTCATCGGCATAATAAGCGACCGAGCGCGAACCGCTTTGCAAACGCGTAATATTCTTAATTTCCGAAAAACCGCTATCCGCCAAAATTTTGCGGATTAAATCAAGATTATCAGCAGTTTCTTTAGTTAAAAAAATCATTTTTCCTCACGTCTCATTTATATCGTCGATTTTATTGATAATTACTTAAATTTTCAAGATTTTTAATTTCTGATAAAACAGCAAATTTATATTTATTTAGGCTCATAGAGTGTGAGAAAATATAAAAGAGATAAATATTTAAAAATGTATTGACAGAATAAGATTTTTTTGCTAAGTTAAAGCTAAGCAAGATGAAAAGAGCTTGCCCGAGGTGTGGAAACCTCTCGTTGGCGTCAATGCAAGACGTTAAATTTTGCAAGCCCGATGGTTATCTTTATATGATGATCGGTGGGCGGCAAAATAAGCCGTTTTACATAGACATCATATAAATATTCTAGACAAATATATGGCTGTTTAGGCCAATATGTCGCACTATTCCAACGATAGTTTCCAACCGCCGGTCGCTTTTCATTAAGCGACTTGTTTTTTATATGCAAACTTTTGATGAAAAGGAGAACGGCGATGAGTAATGATTGGGAAAATTCTGATTTATGGAAAGCTGAAACATTTTCAGAAGAATTAACTAAATTAACAAATGAAAATTTCTTTAATCCTGATTTATCCGAAACTAAAACCAGAGAAATAATGAAAGATTTAAAAGGAATTGTCGCAGATGAAAGTTTACTAACAGAAGATCTAACTTCTGCTTTAAGCTATCTCGGAGATATGGTGGCTATGCATCCAGACAAAACAACGGCTAAAGAGGCTGTGGCGATTTTAAATATGGCGATTGAGCATCCAAATGGCGGATTTACCAGCGGAACAAATAGAAATCCTGATGACCCCGGATTTGGATACTACTATGAAATTGATTCAGATGTAGAGGCTAGAAAAGTTGCCCGAATAATCTTACAACAACAACCAGCAATGGATAACGAGATTCTCAATATTTATGAAAAATTAGCTGCTAAAGATTTACCTAGCTATGGAGATTTGGCGCAAATTGCTGGAGAGCATTCCAAAGCAATTGATTTATTTGAAAAAATTTATAATAAAGACAATCGTACTGGTCATTTTTATGAAGCCGGATATGCTATGGATGAATTAATGCAAAATAATCCTAAAGCGGTTTTCGCCGTTGAAAGAATGGTGAAAAAACATGTCATGTCTCGTCAATCTCGATGCGCCAGTGAAAAAGAAGATGATAAAGAATTTATAAATCAAGAGATTGGAACAAAGGAAAAAATTGCACAATTGAAAGCTCGTGTTACAAAAGAGGCAACCAAGCCATCGAAACCTCTCAAATCGATTGACCGCTTGGAGCAAAAAATGCATTTTATCGAAAAAAGAGTGGAAATGTTTAAGGAACGAGACATTGGTGGAAATACTGATGATTTTCGTAAAATAGAAGATAATATTCGTTTGACAGCGTATAAGGAATTTACCCAAAATCGTTAGTAGACTTTTTTTCCAAAGCGCTCGGCCTTATAAGTCGGGCGTTTTTTAATACATCACCAACGCAACAATCACACCTGTCATTCCGAGTGAGTGTAGCGACGAGGAATCATGGGACGCAGTCCTATTTATAATGAAGCCATACCGCACTAACGTGCAGAGATTCCTCACATTCGTTCGGAATGACACAGAAAAAGCAATATCATTTCTGGGTTGTTTCGAGAAGTTTGCTTGCAAAATATTACTGTCATCCCTTCAAACCGATAGGTTTGGTCAAGGGATCTACGATGTTGTTTAAAGAATAAGGAAGCAACGCTATCGCTTGTTTTTTAATTCAAAGATCGCTGGACGCATTTGCCTGGTGGCAAAGTGAGTGATGACCTAACGGGGATTCGCCGCACGAGGTATGACCTTTATCTTATTTCTTCCGCGGATTTTTAGCCGGTATAACTTTAGCCAAACCAGTTTTGGAATTATAATTTTGCACTTTCTGTAACAGCCGATAGTCCGGATATCCGTCCTGCGGCAGTTTAGCGGATTTCTGCAAGGCTTTTACGGCCGCTCTGGTTTGCGAGCCGAGCCGCCCGTCTTCTTTGATTTTTTTACCGAAATAGCGATTGTAAAATTGTTGAATCTGCAAAATTTCTTCGCTGTTCATTGTATATTGCTGGCTGGCTTCCAACGGTGTCCATTTTTTATCAGGATGCGCCACATAGTCTGCCAATGTAGCCACAGCCAAAGCATAATTATCGGAATGATTCCATATCATAATGCGATTAAAGTTAGACGTTACCAAATAGGCCGGACCTTTGCGCCCGTCCGGCAGCATAACCGCCGCCTTCAAATCATCGGCATAGGGCAGGGAATTGCCGGCAAAAGTTTTAACGCCTAAACTTTTCCATTCAGCAACCGTTTTATAGTTTTTACGCCCGACTTCTTTATATTCAAAATCCCATGGCAACTGAATCCGCATTCCCCACGGCTCATCTTTTTTCCACCCTAATTGCGTTAAATAGTTTTCAGCCGAGGCCAAAGCATCAGCAAAAGAATTCCAAATATCCGGCACCTTATCGCCGTCAAAATCTACCGCATAATGTTGATATGTTGACGGCATAAACTGGAAATGTCCCATGGCGCCGGCCCATGAACCACGCATCTTTTCACCTTTAAGTTTATGCTTTTCCATAATTTTAAGCACATTATACAATTCATTTTTAAAGAAATCAGCGCGGCGATTTTTATAACTTAAATTTGTTAAGCTATCTATTAAATTATGTTTACCCTTATTTTGCCCAAAATTTGTTTCAACACCCCAAAACGCCACCATATAATTCAGCGGCACATTATATTCTTTTTCCACATTTGCATATTTGCTTTGAACAATTTTATATTGCTTACGCGCCTCTTTCACCCGCTCTTTATTGACTAAACGGTTAACATAGGCACAGGTTGTCAGCACAAATTCGGTTTGTTTTTTATCATATTGCACAACCTTTGGCGCCGGATGATAATAATTTTTTCCCTTATAGGCTTCATCTAAAGTTTTTTGGCTGATACCGCGGTCACGCATTTCTTTTTGCAAACCGCTTAACCACTTAGTCCACTCCTTGGGAGGGGTTACCGATGCGGAAACGGTTGATGTTTCAGCCTGCGCCGTTTGCACTTCGCTGCAACCACCAAACATTGCAATGGCGGCAAATAACATTATTGTGTGTAAATAAAACTTCATCTTTAGCCTCAAAAAATATTATATTTGCTTAAGTATATATATTTTTACAATTGCGTTAATTAAAAACAACAATCAATCCACAAGCAAGGTGATTTTTATTGTTCAGCCAGCAATGCATTACGCTCTTTCAGTAATTGTTGATAGCGCAAATTCAATTCTTCTAAATTATCCGGCTGTTTTTGCATTAATGCAATACATTCTTTAATATCTATATCTATTTGTTTTAGCTGGATTGTTTGTAAATTATTATTAATTTGAAAATTTAATTCCTGCATGCTGACCTTTTGCTGCCGATACATATTCAGCTCCCATAAATCACCGATTTCACCAACAAAATTAAGTTTTACTTTTTCAAGCAAAATATCACTGTCCAAATGCTCATCTTCCTCATTTATCTCAATAATGTCGGTTAAAATTTTCGCCATTGCCGAATGGCCGATATCAAATGACGATAAACGTTCTTCATATTTTGATATAAGCTCAGGATACATCAGCATTGCCGCAACAATGCTACGCAAATCTAAATCATTAAGCGGCGGTTTTTTAACATAGTGATGTGCGATAGATACATTTGCTGAAGAATGTTTATTGAAAGCCGGTGTATTATTAGGGGTATTATCGGCATTTTCCTGTTGTTTTTTACGTTGCGCACCGCGGCCGAAGGTGTAATATATGCGCTGCTTCATTTCTTGCATATAATAGCTGCGAATTTGCGCATCTTTAATTTTACTTACTTCTTCGAATGTTTCTTTTTCAATTAAGGCTTTTTGTTCCGGCGTATTTGTATCTTTATTCATTTTGCATTTATGCCACAAAATATCCACCAACGGTTTGGCACGCTCTAAATATTGTTCAAAAACTTGCGGTCCCAAAGTATGTAGCAATTCATCAGGGTCTTTTTTTTCTTTTAAAAAGATATAGTTTACCGAATAACCGGCGCGTAAAATCGGCAGCACGCGGTCAATTGAGCGAATTGCCGCCTTAACACCTGCGCTGTCACCGTCAAAACAAAGGGTGGGGTTAGGGCAAACTTTCCATGCTTCCAAAATTTGTTCTTCGGTTAAGGCGGTGCCGAGCGGTGCTGTGGCATAATCAAAGCCAAAACTATCCAGAGCAATTACGTCCATATAACCCTCGCAAATTATCAGTCTTTTTTTCTGATACGCCGGCTCACGGGCATAGGTCATATTATAAAGAATCCGCCTTTTATTAAAAATTGGGGTTTCCGGCGAATTTAGATATTTCGGTTGGCTGTTATCCATAATTCGCCCGCCGAAAGCTATGACATTACCTTGTTTATCCATAATCGGAATCATAACCCTATCACGGAAAAAATCATGCGAAGGACGATTTTTATCTTCAGGCACGGCAATTAGCCCTAAATCTGCCATATCTTGCTCAGATACACCTTTAGAAAGTAAAAGAGCTTTTAAGCCATTATTGTTAGCGGCATAACCCAAACGAAATTTTGTAATTGTTTCATCACTTAAACCGCGCTTTTCTTTAAAATAGCGCCATCCAGCAGAACCAATGGGCATTCTTAAATTTTTTTCAAAAAAAGCCGCTGCCATATCCATAATTTCATAAAGAGATTTGCGTTTTTGGCTTTGTTCTTGGCTTTCTTTGGAAAATGTCGGCATTTGCAAACCGGCACGGTCAGCCAGTTTTTTTATGGCATCCATAAAATGCAAACCTTCCGCTTCCATTAAATAGCGGATAATATCACCATGCGCACCGCAGCCGAAACAATGGTAAAACCCCTTGCTTTCATTAATGGTAAATGACGGTGTTTTTTCATGATGAAACGGACACAGACCGATATATTCGCGCCCGCGCTTAGTCAGCTTAACTTTTTGACCGATAACATCGGCAATGGAAAGCCGGCTGCGCAATTCATCTAAAAATTTTTGCAAATCATCCGTCATGAGGGTAAAATTTATCCGAGCAGCTGTTTAATAATTCCAGAAGCAGCACCAAAATCCATTTGACCGGCATATTTACCTTTTAATGCACCCATAACTTTTCCCATATCTTTAATGCCGGCCGCACCTGTTTGCGCAATAGCATCTTTAACGGCGGCTGTTATTTCTTCTACGCTCATTTGTTTTGGCAGAAAACGAGTAATTACTTCAATTTCATCTAGTTCCTTGGCCGCTAAATCAGGACGGTTATTTTCCTGATAAATACGTACAGACTCGTTACGTTGTTTAATCATTGTTTGCATCATAGCCAAGAGTGTGGCATCATCAGCTTTTTCTAAACCTTTACCTCTGGCTTCAACATCTTTTTCTTTTTGGCCGGCAATAATAAGGCGCACAGCATTAACGGTTTTCATATCTTTCTGTTTCATTGCTTCTTTTAAGCTGTTTTGTAAGTCTTCTCTTAACATTTTTTTATCCTTTCACTATTGATAAATATTATTTTTCTATAAATGATAAATTAATTTTTTTAGCATCTGCAGTTTTATTTTCTAAAACCAAAAAGAATATAGAACTCATTTGCGGCATTAAGTCATAAATTATATCCGGTTCTACTGTTTTAATAATTTTTTGATTATTAGAATCGCTAATTTCAATTTTAATAGGTAATAATTTTGCCTTATATTTTCCTTGATTAAGCAAACGGCCGGAAAGCTCAATAAAATGTTTTTTACCACGCATAATCGGCCGAACATTCAGTTTATCAAACACAATATCACGGCCGGTATAAATGCTTTCTATATTCATATTATTGTAAAAATTTTCCATTGCCGGAATAAAGCGGACAATTTCATAGCGGTTAAAATATCCGATATATGTGGATAAACCTGCAATAAGCAATAATAGGCAACTATTAAGAATAAACGGTGAAAAAAACACTTGCATTTTACTCAGACAAACTCTCAACAAACCATTTTTTTTATCTAACGCACGCTCGGATTGTTTAGTATATAATTTATCATCAGAAAGTTTTGTAGTATATTTTTCCATCCCGCTGAACAATCCGTTAGTATCACGCGATAAGCGTTCAAACATTTCTTGCACATCATTTTCAGCAATTTCTTCTTCTGACGGTAAAATAATTTGTGTTTTTATTTTATTTTCCGGCTCTATATCATTTATATCCTGCGGATAAACGGTCCACACATTACCGCACTCAACACATTTAAAATTGCGCCCATCCATGGGAATATCATCTGCGTCAATATCATACACCGCAACACATTTAGGACAACTTATTAACATCTTAACCTCTTTTTTTTCCACTATATTATAAAAATATGCAGAAGCAATGAAAAAAAGTATTTTATTACAAAGATAATTGTTGTATCGTAGGCATATGGAGTTAAAAAGGAGATAAAATGACAAACTCGCAACCGATTATTGACTTACAAAATGTTGCCGTTGGCTATAATGGTACGGATGTTTTAGATAATGTTCAATTTCAGCTTGATTCCGGCTCTTTTACATTTATTACCGGAAAAAGCGGTGCCGGCAAAACCACATTGTTGAGCATGCTTTATTTGATTAAAAAACCAAGCAAAGGTATTTTGAAAGTGTTTGGGCAAAATATCAATTTTTCTAATCGTGATACTTTAGCACAAATGCGGCAAAGAATTGGAGTTGTTTTTCAAGATTTCCGTTTGCTGGAAAGTATGAGTGTGTATGATAATATTGCTCTGCCGCTTCGTGTGCGCGGCATGAATGAAAAAGAAATTTATCGTCGTGTGGTAGAATTGCTACAGTGGGTTGAGCTGCATAAAAGCATTAACAAACAATGCAGCACACTCTCCGGAGGTGAAAAACAACGTGTTGCAATTGCGCGCGCTGTAATTAACCGACCTGATATTCTGTTTGCCGATGAACCGACAGGTAGTGTCGATTCTGAGATTGCAAACAAATTAATGCGTTTGTTTGTGGAACTTAACAAAGTTGGTACAACAGTAATTATTGCCACCCACAATGAACAACTTACATCCAGTTATAACTATCAAAGAATTGATTTAAGAGATGGTTCGGCGCGGTTATATCCGGCATTACAGCATATTTAAGAGAGGGAAAAAGATGCGCAGAGATTTATTAATTGGGCAAAAAAACGAGATTCCGGCTGAAGATACAGATTCTCCAGTTTTCATGGCTGTTCTAACATCAATATACATGTATTTATTTATAATTATGCTGGCAATTTTTATGGCTATTAACGCCATGGCTTCTAATTGGGAAAAAGATATTGCCGGTGCCATAACCGTGCAAATTTCTCCGATTGAAGACGCAAATAAACAAATAGATGCTGCAAAAACACAGGAGCAACTTAATAAGGTACAACAATTTATTGAACAAGTTGCCGGAGTTGATGATGTTCGTGTTTTAGATGAACAAGTAGTTCAAAAACTGATGACACCGTGGATTGGTAATAAGGTAGATTTTTCAACTTTGCCGATTCCGCAGCTTTTAGATGTGCGCTTAAAACCGGATGCAGATTTAAACTATGATGAAATGACACGCGGTTTAAAACTGCTAACACCGAATGCATCTATTGATAATCACCGCTTATGGCTTAACCGGTTGATTAAATTTGCAACATCGTTAAAAACGGTTGCGTTGGCTATTTTGCTGATGGTTGTGGCAATTTGTGCTTTTTCAATTTATTATTCGGCAAGAACAAGTTTGAATATAAATATTGAATCAATCACAATATTGCACATTATCGGAGCTAAGGATGATTTTATTGCCAAACAATATGCTTTTGATTATGCAAAAATAGGCTTAATGTCAGGTATTATCGGTTTAATGGTAGCTGTGCCTTGCATTATTTTGGTTGGAAAATATGGTGTTTCAACCGGTAGTGGTCTGTTAAGCGGAGCAGAGCTTTCTAATTTTGCTTGGGTGCTGATTATGCTGACACCTTTGTTTGCATTATTTTATTCTATGCTGACATCTTATTGGACTGTGTGTAAAACTTTAGAAAAAATGGTATAGTTGCATCAATGAAGAAAATTTTGTGGTTTATATATACATTTTTTTTGATTGCTGTTTTCTTTTGGCTCAGCGGTTTTATTGTGTTTTGCCACTATATAAATAATTTTCAAACAAGTGATGAGGCTTCTGAAGCCGTTGCGGTTTTAACCGGCGGCAGGCATCGCATTGCTGAAGGTATAAATTTGTTAAATAATAAAATCGGAGCAAAATTGTTTATTTCCGGTGTAGCAAAAAAAACTACATTAGGTGAAATTGAACGTAAGGCCGGTAACAGAGTGCAAAATAAGCAGTTGGTGGAACTTGGATATGAAGCAACCGACACAATCAGTAATGCATCAGAAATTGCCGAGTGGGTAAAAAAAAATAATATACACTCATTAAGATTGGTAACTTCAAATTATCATTTACCGCGTGCAATTGAAGAACTGGCCGTTTATAAATTACCGGTTAGTATGATAGCTCATCCGGTTTATTCGGAAAAAGTTGCCGTCAAATGGTGGTCTTCTTTTGCCACGTTTAGGCTTTTAGCGGAGGAATATAATAAATTTATATATACCGCAGTAAAACATCGTTTTTATCAAATATCAGGAGATTAATATGTTGATTATACGTTCTTTGTTGGCAAATACTTTTTATTTTGGAACATTAATGCTCGGATGTATTATCCAACTTCCGGTGGCATTATTGCCACGTCGCTGCTCAATTTTTTATTGGGATAAAATTGTGATGCCGGTAGCACTGTATTGGGTGCATTTGTTTGCCGGTATTAAATTTGAGGTGAGGGGAAAAGAAAACATTTTGCCGCAAAATGCCATTTATGCTTGTAAACACGAGTCGGCTTTGGAAACATATTCGTTTACGCAATTTGTGCCGACAACAACATATATTTTGAAAAAAGAGCTTGTTTATATGCCGTTTTTCGGCTGGGCGCAATATTTTTACGGTATGATTCCGGTAAATCGCAAAGGCGGTGCAGCGGCAATGAAACATATGTTAAGCGAAGTAAAAAAACGCACTGATACCGGCCGGCCGGTGGTGATTTTTCCGGAAGGAACACGTTGTAAGCCGGGAACCACCAAAGGATATAAATCAGGCATTATGTTCTTGGCGGAAAATTTGGATTTACCGGTTGTTCCGGTTGCTATTAATACCGGATTTTTTTGGGCTAAAAATTCATTTTTACGTTATCCCGGAACCGCAATATTCGAATTTTTACCTGCTATTAGCGCTAAAGGAAAAAGCAAAGAAGAATTTATGCACGAGTTAGAAACGGCAATTGAAACAAAATGTGCCGAACTCAATAAAGAAACAGTGGAAAAATATCCATATGTGGCTAAATTTTTAGCAAAATAAAGAGGATGAAATAAATGTGGAAAAAAAGTTGGCGTTTTATTAAGTCAATATGCGCAATTTTAGGCGGATTAGTTATAATTTGCGGTTTAGGTTTCGGAATTTATCAATGGAATGCCTCCGATGCAGTATATGTGCCAGAAAATTCAGCATTAATTATTGATTTTTCACAAGATATTAATGAAACCGGTGAAAAAAGTTTGATTGATGAATTAAATGATGCGTCGGTTTTACGCTTGCAATCAGTATTACAAGCCATAGAGTTGGCCGGATATGATGACCATATAAAAGTACTTGTTGCCCGTTTAGATACCACAGAATTGGAAATGGCACAAATTGAAGATATAGCGCGGGCTATTATGAATTTTAGGGCATTAGGTAAAAGAGCTTATGTTTTTTCGCAAGGCTTTGGACCTTTGGGACAGGGTAATCGTGAATATTATTTAGCCACTTTTTTTGATAAGATATATATGCAGCCGCATACAACAATCGGTTTAACCGGTGTTAGTGTTGAAGTTCCGTTTGCAAAAAATTTGTTACAAAAATTCGGTATTGAGCCGGAATTTTACGCACGTTACGAATATAAGACCGCAATGTCGTCATTTACTGATAAATCAATATCACCGGCATATAAACAAGAACTTGTAAATTTAACCCAAGGCATTATGCAGGTTTTAAAAGCAGAAATTTCTCATAATCGCAATGTGGAAAATATCGATGAAATTATCAATAAAGCTCCGCTTTCTGCCGAAGAAGGGCTTAATTTAGGTTTAATTGATGAAATTATGTATTTTCCTGATTTGCAAGCTGAGTTAAAACAAAAAGAAAATGTGAAAAACTTTATTGAAATGAAAAATTATGTGAAGGCTGTTAAATCGTACGACGGAGATATGCCTACAATAGCATATTTAACTTTGAGCGGAGTAATAGATAAAGGACAAAGTTCAAGTGATTTTGATTCCGAATATACAATAGGCAGCCAAAATGTGGTGTCGGACATTGCTGAAATTGCAAAATTAGAAAATTTAAAGGCTGTTATTGTACGGATAGACAGTCCGGGAGGAGATTATAATGCGGCTGATGAGATTTATTATGCTTTGCAAAAATTAAAACGTGATAAAAATGTGCCGATTATTATTTCACAAGGCGGATATGCGGCATCGGGAGGATATTTTATTTCGCTTGCCGGTGATAAGATTATTGCCGAACCACTGACAATTACCGGTTCAATCGGCGTCTTAGGCGGAAAACCAGTTTTCCAAAAGCTATGGCAAAAAATAGGGTTAAACTGGGCTGAAATCAAAGATGGAAATAATGCTGATATATTGAGTGTTAATAAACCTTTTTCACCGGAAGAAAAACGCATATTTAATCGTTTTTTAGATGATGTTTATGATGATTTTACGCAAAAGGTGATTGATAATCGTCCGCTTACTAAAAATATTAATGAAATTGCCCGTGGCAGAGTTTGGCTTGGTTGGCAAGCTAAAGAATTAGGTTTGGTTGATGAATTAGGCGGATATGGTGAGGCTTTTGCCGCCGCTCAGGAATTGGCAAAATTAAATCCTGAGGAAAAATTTAAGCTTATAGAATATCCTAAAGCAAAAAGTTTTAGTGAAAAAATGACAGCATTATTGCTGGGGCAGGAAGTTAATATGCCTAAACTTTTGTCGCAAAGCGGTGTTGATATCCGTTATTTAAAACTTTTCAAACGATTGCAATATGATACAGTGATGACACCGTTTGAAATTAAGATGTAAAGAGGTAAAAATGGCTATAGATAATGAAACAGTCAAAAGAGTAGCTTTTCTATCACGCTTGCGTGTTGAAAACGATAAGGTTGATGCTACAAAAGAAGAATTTAATAAGATTTTAACATGGATAGAAGAGTTAAACGAAGTTAATACGGATAACGTTGAGGCGTTGATTTCCGTGAATGATTTGTCGCTCAGAACACGCCCTGATGAAGTTACGGCAGGGCATTGCCGCACGGAAATATTGAAAAACGCGCCGGCGGCGGAATATGACTATTTTGCAGTGCCTAAAGTGGTGGAGTAAAGATAATGCAAGAAATTACCAAATTGACTATAGCCGAAGCTTTACAAGGATTAAAAAATAAAAATTTCACAGCCGTTGAGCTGACAGAAGCATATTTAAAAAATATGGCGCAAGGAAAAAAATATAATGCTTATATTACCGAATGTGCCGATGTGGCATTAGCACAGGCAAAAATTGCCGACCAAAACTATGCCGTTGGAAAAGCACGTGCGCTTGAGGGTATTCCGCTCGGTATTAAGGATTTGTTCTGCACTAAAAATATTCGCACTACGGCAGCTTCGCATATTTTAGATAATTTTGTTCCGCCTTATGAATCCACAGTAACGCAACACTTATTAGATGACGGAGTAGTTTTTTTAGGCAAGCTGAATTTAGATGAATTCGCAATGGGCGGCAGTAATGAAACCAGCTATTTCGGACCGGTGATAAATCCGTGGAGCAAAGATAAGCTTTTGGTTCCCGGAGGTTCATCCGGCGGTTCGGCTGCAGCCGTAGCGGCACATTTGTGCGCAGGTTCAACCGGTACCGATACCGGTGGTTCAATTCGTGAACCGGCGGCATTTTGCGGTGTAACCGGCATTAAACCGACATACGGTCGTTGCTCACGTTACGGCATTGTGGCTTTTGCTTCTTCATTAGACCAAGCCGGACCGATTGCCCAAGATGTGCGCGATTGTGCTGTATTATTAAATTCTATGGCCGGTTTTGATGAAAAAGATTCTACTTCCTGCAATTTACCGGTGCCGGATTATACTTCATTTTTAGAACAAGATATTAAAGGTTTGGTTATAGGTTTGCCGAAAGAATATCGTCCAAATGGTTTGAATACGGAAATTGCCGCTTACTGGGATAAGGCGGCGGAAATGTTGAAAGCGCGCGGTGCCATTATTAAAGAAATATCGCTGCCGCATACTAAATATGCTTTAGCCACATATTATGTTTTAGCGCCGGCAGAAGCTTCTTCTAACTTAGCGCGCTATGACGGTATTCGCTATGGATATCGTGCTAAAGCAGAAGGTGAGCATTTAGATGAATTATACATTCGCACGCGCACTGAGGGTTTCGGTAAAGAAGTTAAACGCCGGATTATGATTGGCACTTATGTTCTGTCGGCCGGTTACTATGATGCATATTACTTAAAAGCGCAAAAAATGCGGCGCTTAATTAGAGATGATTTTATGGAAGCATTTAAACAGTGTGATATTATATTAACACCTACTTCACCGATTACAGCTTTTCCGATTGGTGATGAAAGTATGCTGCAAAATCCGATTAATATGTATCTCAATGATGTATTTACGGTTTCGGTTAATTTAGCCGGATTGCCAGCAATGAGCTTGCCGATTGGATTGGCGCAAAACGGCTTACCTTTAGGAATGCAGTTGATTGGTAAACCGTTTGATGAAGGAACAATATTTAAGACGGCAGCGGCAATTGAAGCTGATGCAAAGTTTGAAAGGATTTAAAATGGCAGAATACATTATAACGACAGATAAAGGTCAATGGGAAGTTGTTGTAGGACTTGAAATTCACTGCCAGATTATTTCGCAATCTAAAATTTTCAGCGGTGCTTCAACCGAATTCGGCGATGAACCAAACACCAATGTTTCTTTCATTGATGCCGGAATGCCGGGAATGTTGCCAGTGCTTAATCAAGAATGCGTACATCAAGCCGTTAAAACCGGATTAGGTTTAAATGCCAAAATCAATAAATATTCCGAATTTTCGCGCAAAAACTATTTTTATGCCGATATGCCGACAGATTATCAAATTACGCAATTCCGCTATCCAATTGTAGGTGAGGGGAAAGTGGATATAGATTTAAGCGACGGAACAACCAAAACAATTGGTATTGAGCGTATGCATATTGAGCAAGATGCCGGTAAGTCAATTCACGATTTAAGCCCAACTAAAAGCTATATAGATTTGAACAGAGCAGGGGTTGGCTTAATGGAAATTGTAACAAAGCCGGATTTTAGAGCACCGGAAGAAGCAGGGGCATTTTTGCGCAAACTGCGTTCTATTTTGCGCTATTTAGGCACTTGCGATGGCAATATGGACGAAGGTTCTATGCGTTGTGACGTGAATGTTTCGGTGCGTCCGTATGGTTCTGATGAACTGCGGACACGCTGCGAAATGAAAAACGTTAACAGCGTAAAATTTGTGATGCAAGCCATTGAAAATGAGGCAAAACGCCATATTGAAGTTTATGAAAACGGCGGAATAATTGAGCAGGAAACACGTCAGTTTGACCCAACCACCGGACTAACGAAAGTGATGCGTAAAAAAGAATTTGCACATGACTATCGCTATTTTCCGGAGCCTGATTTACCGCCACTGATTTTGAGTGATGAATATATCAACAGTGTGCGTAATGAAATGATTGAACTGCCAGATGCCAAAAAACAGCGTTTTATTGAAACGCTGGGTTTGACACCGTATGACGCTATGGTTTTGTGTGAAAATAAAGAAACAGCCGATTTCTTTGAACAAGCGACAGCAGGACACGATGCTAAAAAAGTTGCCAACTGGATGATGGGTGATTTTTTTGCCATGCTAAATAAAAAGCGCTTAGATATTACACAAAGTCCGATTAGTGCCGAAAATTTGGGTGCTTTGGTGGAATTAATCAGTAAAGATGTTATCTCAGGTAAAATTGCCAAAGATGTTTTTGAAATTATGGCTCAAACCGGAGAAAATCCGGAAAAAATAGTAGAAGAACGCGGTTTGAAACAAGTAACAGATACTGGTGCAATTGAAAGCATTATTGATGCCGTTATTGCCGCTAATCAAGATAATGTTGCTGCTTATAAAAACGGTAAAACGAATTTAGCCGGTTGGTTTGTAGGGCAGGTTATTAAACAATCGCAAGGCAAAGCAAATCCGGCCATTGTCAATAAAATAGTCAGAGAAAAATTGGATAGCTAGAATGTTTTTTAATGATGAAGATGGTAAACAATCGGGAGTATCGCCGCTTAATTATGATTTAAGAGGGCGATTTTCTCGCAAAGGAAAGCCTAAAAAAATAAAAACAGGTGATGGTAAAATTTTGGAAAGTCTGCTTGTTTTTATTTTTACATTTTGCTTGTTTGCTGCGGACTTTATTTTGTTTGCCGGTTCTGGAAATATTGAAGTTTTTCAAAATTCTTTTATGCCAACATCGGAAGTTATGCTGGGTATGGCTTTTTTTGCAGTTATTCTTGCTATTATTATAACAATATTACATAAACATTCTGCTTTAAAATATAGCTTTGCGGCACTTGTTATGTTTGGCTTTATTTATGCCGTGTTTACTCAATTTTCACAAATACAACAAAGCATTAGGATAAGTTCTTTTAATATTTCATCCTATATACTTATCGGTTGTGTTTTTGCCGGAATTACATATTTTATTTTTGCTCAAAAACATATTTTATTTAAATATTTACTGACTATTTCCGCGGTTATTTTGTTTGCGGATATATATATTGGCTATATGCACCAAGACGAGCCGCAGGAATTTATTGAATCGCATAACTCGCAAAAAATTACTAATCTTGAATCGAAGCGGTTTGTTTATTTTTTATTCCCAAATTTGGTTTCGTATCCGTATTTAAGCGAAATTAATTTACCTGAAGCAAAAGAAACTAAAGAAATTATACAAGGATTTTACCAAAAAAACAATTTTAAGGTGTTTATGCATGCATATGCTCCGGAACAGGAATATTTAGGTAATATGATTATTACATTTAATCCTTTTTCATCTAAAGAAACATCATCTCATTTATTGAATACTAAATTATTATCCGGTTATTGGCAGTTTAAAAATCTTAAAAATGAATATGTATATTTGAAAAATAATCAATTATACGATATATTCCGTAAAAATAAATTTCAAATTTCGGCATATAAATCACGTGATTTTGATATGTGTCACGCAAAACATAAAATTAATGTAAATCGTTGTATAGAAAAAATCAATCAACCGGCAAATATATATTCTATGTCACTTTCTGTGTTTGCTAAGGCCAAAATTTTATTGGTAGAATGGCTAGCCAGCTTGCGGATTGCAACAAATATGTCTTCCGTATATAATGCTTTGGCTGCAGTTATTGATGCCGATAAAATGCCGCTGATTGGTGTTGATTATAATAATTTGTATGTTGTTAATGCTATCAGAACATTCGATATTTTGTTTGATGATATTAAAAAAGATAATGGGCATCAGGCTTATTTTGTGTTTGCCGATATACCTTCAAATATGTATATATATGATGAATATTGCCGGCTAAAGCCACAAGAAGAATGGCTTGATATGACCAGTTTTCCGTGGATAAAGAAAGATTATACCAAACAAAGACAAATTGCATATTTGCAACAAACAAAATGCTTATATGGTAAAATTTCGCAATTTATTGATAATATGAAAAAACAAAATATGTGGGATGATACCGTAGTGGTTATTCAAGGAATTTCTGGAGTTAATAACTTCAAAAACTATGCTTATAATGAATTTATTGAAAATTTTATTGCAAATCGATTGGTTACTATGGCAATTCATGATAAAAATATCAAGACTGCAGAAATGAATATGGATTTTTGTTCAACCAACAGTATTTTAACAAAATACTTGTTCCATCCTAATGCAGGGTGTAAGCAAGACACACTCGGAATTCATAAAAATTTATACCAAGCATTGCAAGATAAGCTAAATGATTTAACTGTTGGGGCATATAATAATTATAAGTCTGCTTTTGAAAATTGGTATATGAAATGGTCTGAGTTTAACTCGGCAACAAATGATGATAATGCTGAAACAGATATTATAGAAGTTGATAACTTTGGGATTGATGATTTGCCTATATCATCAATTGTTTCTGATGAAATTGTAAATAAGCAGGATAATAATGATATTAACGAATGAAAAAATGAAAAATTTTCGTCGCAACACACGTGCATATATTGCCTTAATTTGCTTTGTGCTTATTTTCATTGTATCTTTATTTTCTAATTTAATTGCTAACGATAAACCTTTGATTGTAAAATATAAAGGTGGATATTTTTTCCCAATTATACAGACTTATAATGATGCATTTTTTGGAGGAGATTTTCCTACAGAAGCCAACTATAAAGATACTTTTATCCGGAATAATATAAATAATAACGGCTGGATGATTATGCCGCTTATTCCTTATTCTTATAACACGGTTGATTATGAATTATCTAATGCAACACCAGCAGCTCCCAATGAAAAGCATTGGTTAGGAACAGATGAAGAAGGGCGTGATGTTTTGGCGCGAATTTTATACGGAATACGCTTATCGGTTATTTTTGCATTTATATTAACTCTTGTTTCCTCAATTATAGGAATTATAATAGGTGCAGTGCAGGGATATTTTGGCGGTAAAATTGATTTGTTTTTGCAACGATTTATTGAAATTTGGGATTCATTGCCGCAATTGTTTATTTTAATTATTATCGCCAGCGTATTTTTACCAACATTTTGGAGCTTACTGATAATTTTATTGCTTTTTTCATGGACCGGATTAACCGGAATGGTGCGCGCCGAATTTCTGCGGCTTCGTAATTTTGAGTTTGTAAAAGCAGCTCAAGTGATGGGGGTTAGTAATATACGCATTATGTTTCGGCATATATTACCTAATGCATTGGTAACATCTATCACGTTTATTCCGTTTATAATGGCCGAAGCCATAACTTCGCTCAGTGCTTTAGATTTTTTAGGATTGGGGTTATCACAAGATTATCCGTCTTTGGGTGATTTAGTGCGGCAAGGGAAAGATAATTTACAAGCCCCATGGATTGGTTTAAGCATATTTATCGTCTTATCCGGTTTGCTTTCAATGCTCATATTTATCGGAGAAGGGGTTAGAGACGCCTTTGATACAAGGAAAAACAAAAGATGAGCTTATTGAGTATTAAACATTTGTCAGTATTTTTTAATAATAATAAAAATAGCTTGCCTTTTCAAGCAGTTAAAGATGTAAATTTAAGTTTAGAAACAGGGGAAATTCTTGGCGTAGTCGGAGAAACAGGCTCCGGAAAATCCGTAACAGCATTATCTATATTGGGATTATTGCCATATCCGAAAGCATACCATGATGAAAAATCATCAATAATATTTGAAAATCAAGAGCTTATCGGGCTGGATGATAAAACTTTCCGCAAAATCCGCGGAAATAAAATAGCATTTATCTTCCAAGAACCGATGTCATCACTGAATCCGTTGCATAAAATAGGCAAACAAATTGCCGAAAGCATATCAATACACCAACATATTAACGGAGAAGAACTCAAAAAAAAGACGATAGAACTGTTAAAAACAGTAAAAATACCAAATCCGGAACAAAAGATAAACGCATACCCATTCGAACTTTCAGGCGGTCAACGCCAAAGGGTAATGATTGCTATGGCTATAGCTAATAATCCACGCATTTTAATTGCCGACGAGCCGACAACGGCACTAGATGTGACAATTCAAGAACAAATTATAGATTTATTACTTGAACTTAAACAAAAAATAAATATGAGCATTATATTTATCAGCCATAATTTGCGATTAGTTAGAAAAATTGCTGATAATATTGCGGTTATGCATTCTGGAAAATTAGTTGAATACGGTTTGGCAAAACAAGTTTTCGAACAGCCGCAAAATTCTTATACTAAAAAATTAGTTTCATCAAATTTATTATTGAATTCAAATGATAAATTAAAAAATAAAATTATTTTTAAAGCTAAAAATATTCAAGTTACATATCCGTTGCAAAAAAATTTATGGGGTAGGGTAATTAAACAATTGAATGCAGTAGATTATGTGAGTTTTAATTTACATGAAGGAGAAACTTTAGGAATTGTCGGTGAATCAGGCTCAGGAAAAACAACTTTGGCTTTAGCTGCCATAAATTTAATAAAGCATCAGGGGGATTTATATATTGAAAAAGATAATATATTGCAAAAACACGATAAATTTTCCAAAGAAGTACAAATAGTGTTTCAAGACCCATATAATTCGCTAAATCCACGGATGAATATTCGCGAAATTATAGGCGAAGGATTAAATATTTATCAAAAGCATCTCACTTTTGAAGAAAAAGAGCAAGAAATAGAGCAAATATTATGTGAAGTTGAACTGCAGCCGGAAATTTTAGAAAAATATCCGCATGAGTTTTCCGGAGGACAACGTCAACGAATAGCATTGGCTCGAGCGCTAATTCTTCGCCCGCGCATAATTTTGCTAGATGAGCCTACATCGGCATTAGACGTTACGGTGCAGGCGCAAATTATAGAATTACTTAAAAAATTACAAAAAAAATATAAATTATCTTACATTTTTATATCACACGATATGTATGCGGTGCGTGCAATTTCTCATCGGGTTATGGTTATGCAAAACGGTAAAGTTGTTGAAACAGGTACTGCTGAACAAATTTTTAATTCACCGCAGCAACAATATACGAAACAATTGATAAAAGCATCTATAATTTAGTAAAAGCATAGAATTAAAAAAAATATAAGGTTTAACCAATATACTAAATTTTATCGCATAAAACTATACATAATATACATTATGCGACAAATATTATATTTAACAACCACCTCATAAAAAATCCCTTTTATTTACAATAAACTAAAAATCTGTATTTTTTCAATTCTTCAGCGCAAAGTTTATATTATTTCATAATTTAAGCCACCTAAAGAAGTTCAGCAAGATTTAAAAGATTAAATTATATTTGTATTTAATTTTATAACTTTATAAACCATTTTTATTGTTAGGATAAAAACAAGCAAATATTAAATAATTTATTACAGCCAACACCTCACCTTTTTTGAGATAATCAAGCTATTGTTAATACGTTATATTTTTATTATAAATATGCACTAGGCAAATACTATTTTTACACAGAAAAATAAAAAAATGAATTTTTCTAAAAAAATATATAGACATTTAAAAAAAAATATATTATAAGGCACTTGTTACTGATGGCCAGATAG